>JBILMH010000032.1:0-20866 GCA_044375625.1 Alphaproteobacteria bacterium | reverse complement strand
CCAAACCTTGTCCGATAAATCATGGCGATGGTGAATCGGGGTCTTATCCATAACAAAAACTCCTGCTTAAAAACAACAAAACAGGAAACTTATAACATGCTTTCTATCTCATGACTACACTATCTAGTATGGGAGACGCGAATGAAAAATTTTCCCAGGCAACATCTAACGACACATTACAGATAATAGTTTTGGATTACAGTTTTCCTGGAGGAGATGGGGCAGCATTTGCCCAACACGCAGTAAGAGCTGGTTTTTCAGGTACTATTATTGCCGCATCAGGTAATGTTTATGGTTGTCAAAGCATAGTGTCTGCTGCAAATGAAGCAGCAAGTAACTTAAGTAATGCGACAACAGGGTTAACGCTCTTAAGTACCGACGGTGACAAATCGAAAGTTCCAGAATTGGTTATTCAAGCATTGCAAGATATACATAGGCAGTCCAAATAACAAAAACCCTTTATCCCACAGGATAAAGACGTTAGGTGACACCCCCCCCTACGCCATGCCCAGATAGAACTGCTGCACCTGTGGGTTTTGGCGCAGGCTGTCGGCCGTCCCCTGCATCACCATGCGCCCCAATTGCATGACATAGGCACGGTCGGCCAGTTGCAGGGCATGGTGCGCGTTTTGTTCGACCAGCAGCAGGCTGATGCCTTGCCGATGAACCTGGCGCAGGGCATCAAAAATTTGTTGCACGATAATCGGCGCCAGCCCCAGCGAGGGTTCATCCAACACCAACAGGCGCGGGCGGGCGACCAGGGCGCGGGCGATGGCCACCATCTGCTGCTCCCCCCCCGACAGCGTACCGGCCATCTGCCCCAATCGGTTGGCCAGCACGGGAAACAGGCTGGTCACCTGCTCCAAATCCTGCTGCCAATAGGTTTTGGGCTGGTGAATCGCCCCCATTTGCAGGTTTTCCAGCACGCTCATGCGGGGGAAAATCCGTCGCCCCTCAGGCACACAGGCAATGCCCAGGCGGCCAATGCGGTGGGTGGGCAGGCGGGTCAGGTTGACACCCTCAAACCAAACCGCCCCCTCAACCGGCCGCGGCTGGTTAAACAGGCTCATCAACAAACTGCTTTTGCCCGCACCATTCGCCCCGATGATGGCAACCTTTTGACCGGTTTCAAGGGTCAGATCCACCTGATCAACCGCCCTAATCGCGCCATAGCATACGCTGATTTTATCCATCCTAAGCATGGATTACCCCGCCTCTCCCAAATACGCCTTAATCACCGCCGGATTTTGCTGCACCGCTGCGGGCGTGCCCTCAGCGATTTTTTGGCCATGATCCAAAACGATAACTTGATCGCTGATGCTCATCACCAACCCCATGTCATGTTCAATTAACAGAATGCCAAGCGATCGACGGCTGATCAAATCGCGCAGATAGCCTGCCAACGCCTTACCCTCACTGGGGTTCAGGCCGGCGGCGGGTTCATCCAAACACAACAGCCGCGGGTTGGTGGCCAGGGCGCGGGCAATCTCCAACCGCCGTTGCGCGCCATAGGACAACTCCTCAGCGGGGCGGGCGGCATCGGCCAACAAATCCACCTCCTCCAACAATTGCACCGCCGTCATCAACCCATCGGCATAGGCACGGCGGAAGGACTTAAGCCGCAACATCCCCGCCACACAGCCAACACTGGCGCGCATCAGCGGGCGGTGCATCCCGACCAAGACATTTTCCAACACGCTTAACTGCCCGAACAGGCGGATGTTCTGAAAGGTGCGGGCAATCCCCGCCTTGGCCGCAAATTGGTGACGATGCAGACGGTGCAGGGCTATCGGTTGCGCATCCCGCTGCAACCACAGCTGCCCCGCGCTGGGACGGTAAAATCCCGTCAGGCAGTTGAACAGGGTGGTCTTGCCCGCGCCATTGGGGCCAATCACTGCCGTAATCTGCCCCGCAGCCGCGCTCAGGCTTAGGTCGTTGACGGCCACCAGCCCGCCAAAGCGCATGGTCAGATGCTCCACCCGCAGCAGAGGGGACGGAGATAGTGTTTTCGTGGTCATCACGATACCCCCTCCCCCCTGCCCTGCGTCGCTGCCAACAAATCGGGGCGCGGTTGGCGGATTAGGCCGCCAGGACGCTTCACCATCACCCACACGATCGCCGCGCCAAACAGCAGCAACCGATAGTCGGCCAAATCCCGCAACAGCTCTGGCAGCAGTACCAGCAGCATGGCGGCCAGCACGATTCCCGCCTGGCTGCCCAACCCGCCCAGCACCACCACCGCCAACACCAAGGCCGACTCATTAAAGGTAAAGCTTTCGGGACTGATAAAGCCCTGGCGCGCGGCAAAAAAACAGCCCGCCATCCCCGCCAACGATGCGCCCAACATATAGGCCGCCAGCCGCAGTCGGGTGACGTTGAGACCTAGACTAACCGCCGCCACCTCATCCTCCCGCACCGCTTCCCAGGCTAGTCCCAGCGGTAGGCGGCGCAGGCGGCGCAACGCCAGATAGATAAGGCTGACCAGCAGCAGGATGATTAGGTACAAAAAGATGATCCGTTGCAGGCTTGAAAACTCAATCCCCAGCCATTCGTGAAAGGCAATCTGATCGGCGTTCGGGCTGTTGCTGAAACTGATGCCAAACAGCGTTGGGCGAGCAATCCCGCCAAGGCCAGCCGGCCCCCCCGTGACGCTTTGCCAGTTAATCAGCGCCAGCCGCACCATCTCCGCAAAGCCCAGCGTCACAATCGCCAGATAATCGCCGCGCAGCCGCAGCACAGGTAGACCGACCAGCAGGGCCGCGATGGCGGCTACCAACGCGCTGACCGGCAATCCCCACCAGAACGACAGCCCCCACAGCTGGTTGGCCAGGGCGTAGCCATAAGCGCCCAGCGCGTAAAAGGCGACATAGCCCAAATCCAACAACCCTGCCCATCCCACCACGATGGTCAGCCCAAGCCCCAGCAGCACGTAGATCAGCACGCTGGTGGCCAAATCAATCGGGTAACGTCCGACTCCTGGCAGAAATGGCAATGCCAACAGCCCTACCGCCAATGCCACCGCCAACGCCCATGACCCCACCCACCTTAGCCACGGATAGCGCTGCCGCGCCGCCGCCAACCGCTGCCCCCAACCGATCCTGGTTCGCGCGCCCCCCTCCTCCTGCTCGGGCAGCAGCCAGGCCAAGACCTGCCGCCCGCCCCAGGCCAACAGCTGGCCAGCCACCAACGCCAACAACAGCCACAGCGGCGCATACCAGCGGTAGATCAGGGCATCCCCCGTCAACCGCACCACCAGAAACGGACTGGCCAGCAGGGTCAGCAACAGTGACCAACCCAAAATGTTCAGCAACGGCGGCCAACCCGCACCCCTCCGCCGTCCCGATTCACGCGTTACCATCGCTAAACCTTACTGACTTCGGGGCGGCCAAACAGACCGCTGGGGCGCACCAACAACACCAGAATCAACAGGACAAAGGCGGCGAAATCCTTATACTCCCCGGGCAGATAGCCTGCCCAAAATGCCTCGACCAGGCCGATAATCAGCCCACCAACCACGGCGCCGCCCAGGCTGCCTATCCCGCCCAACACCGCCGCGGTAAAGGCCTTGAGCGAGGCGTTAAAGCCAATCGCAAAATCAACCACGCCATAGTGAATCATCACCAACACCCCCGCCACCGCCGCCAATGCGGAGCCCAGCACAAAGGTCAGGCCTATCACGCGATCGGTCGCCACCCCCAACACCGCCGCCATCTTCAAATCCTGCGCCACCGCCCGCTGCGCCCGCCCAATACTGCTGCGATTAATCAGCCAGCTTAGGCCGCCCAAACACAACAGGGTCGCCCCCCAGATCAGCAGTTGGCTATGCGCCACCGCCAGGATGAAATCCGCCTGCCCCTCCACCGGCTGTTGCCACAGCACCAGGTTGCTGGCAAACATCGGCTGCACGGTTTGCACCCGCGCCCCTTGCAACTGCTGCACCGCGTTTTGCAGGAAGATTGACACCCCAATCGCGGTGATCAGCGGCGCCAAGCGCGGGGCATTGCGCAACGGGCGATAGGCCAAGCGCTCAATCACCAATCCATAACCAGCGGTCAGCAGGCAGGCCAGCAGCAGTATGATGGGCAGCACCAGCCAGGGCATAGTAACACCCAACGCCGTCAACACGCCCAGGGTTAACACGCCCAAAAACGCGCCAATCATATAAATGTCGCCATGGGCAAAGTTGATCATGCCCAAAATGCCGTACACCATAGTATAGCCTATCGCCACCAACGCATACACCGCGCCCAACGTCAAACCGTTCAGCAACTGTTGGCAGAAGTACAAAAGAGACAGCGACATAATCAAACAGCAAAAAACCGCGTAAACCCCACCCGCCCGTTGGATGAGGGGCAACAGCTATACCAGCCCAGAACCTAACAGAACAAAACCGATTGGAACAGAGTGGAAATGCAAAAGGCTTGATTCGATAGTAGCAAAAGCTATGATGCGATCACCCATCAAATGTTTTAGGAGTTTCCTATGATAATCAAAAAATTCATGTCCACGGCAATGCTGTGCCTTGCTTTGTCAGCCTGCACCTCAGCTCAAAAACACCGAAAAGCTGTTAGCGATGACAGTGGCGATCGCATTAGCGTTGGCACGGTTCAAAAGGAAATCCGTGTTGGCATGTCAGGTGCTGAAGTCGCCACTGTCCTAGGGTCGCCTAACATTGTTACCAGTGATGAGGAACGACGCGAAACATGGATTTATGATAAAATTTCTACTGAGCGTGTGTACTCATCAAGTGCAGGTGGGGTTGGTTCTTTGATTTTTGGCGGGGCACCTGTTGGTGTTGGTGTCATTGGTGGCGGAGGTGGGGGAAGTTACAACAGCGAAGCTGGTGCCGCCTCAACAACTCAAAAAACACTAACGGTGATTATCAAGTTTGATAAATCTGGTCGCGTTCGTGATTTTGCCTATCACACCTCAAAATTTTAGGGTGAACATTTAAGATGCTCAATAAATTTTTATGTTTGCTTATTTCTTGCAGTCTATTTCTTGTAGGATGCGCACAACAAATTCCTAAAGAGGCTCTGCAGCTTAAAGAAGACAGCATGCAGCTTCGACAGCTGCAAACCCGTTCATTCGAAACAACCAATGAAAAAAATTTACTTATTTCCAGCGCTTCTGTTCTTCAAGATTTGGGTTTTACGATTGATGAATCCAAAACATCTCTTGGTGTCATCGTGGGCAGCAAGGATCGTGATGCCACGGAAGCTGGGCAAGTGGCAGGCGCAGTGATGATGGCAGTGCTTTTTGGGGTATCAACGCCGATTGATGACAAGCAAAAAATACGTGCGTCACTTGTAACAAGACCAGTCGGGGGAAAAACCAATTTGCGCGTTACCTTTCAACGGCTTGTATGGAATACCCATGGGCAAGTATCACGATCCGAAAGCATCGAAGATCCCAAAATCTATCAGGAATTTTATGAAAAACTATCCAAGGCTGTTTTCTTGGAAGCCAATCAAATTTAATATAGGATTAAGAATATGAAAAAGATTAATTTTCTTTCAGCACTCGGACTAATGTTCATGCTGTCAGCATGCCAGCCAGCACAGTTGGATTCAAAGAATCAACTGATGGGATCTGAATCATCTCAAGTTGCCATCCGCAGCATTCAGACAAGAGCTTTTGATACCAACGATCAGAAGAAAACACTCCGCACCGTTATTGCAACACTTCAGGACTTAGGATTTGTTATTGACAAAGCTGATGATGATTTAGGAACAGTAAGCGCAACTAAACTAGACGGTTTCATGCTCAAAATGACCGTGACCGCAAAACCCCATGGCCAAAAACAAATGTCTGTTCGCGCCAATGCACAGTACAATTTAACCGCTGTTGAGGATCCTGCACCCTATCAACAGTTTTTTGTAGCCTTAGAAAAGTCGATGTTTTTGACCGCGCACGAGATTGATTAATCTTACTGCGTTTGTCATGCACACCATTTATTTGGATGCATAGCATGTGTCTTAACTTTTGACCCCTTAATGAAACCCATTGACCCAACGCTGATTGCACAGGCTGCCCAGCATTTGTTGCGCGGGGGGGTGGTGGCCTTTCCGACCGAAACGGTTTACGGCCTGGGCGCCGATGCGGGCAATGGCCAGGCGGTGGCCAGCATTTATGCCACAAAGCGGCGCCCGCCCATCAACCCGCTGATCTGCCATGTGCCCGACCTGCCCGCCGCTAGGGTGCTGGCCGATTTTTCGCCGCTGGCGGATCGGTTGGCCGCCGCCTATTGGCCGGGGCCCCTAACCCTCGTACTACCGCTGCGGCCAGAGGCGGGGATTCACCCACTGGTGACCGCTGGCCTAACCACGATTGCCCTGCGTTGCCCCGCCCATCCCGATGCCCAGGCCTTGTTGCGCGCGGTGGGCAAGCCGATTGCCGCGCCCAGTGCCAATCCGTCTGGCCAACTCAGCAGCACGCGGTTCAGTCATGTTCAGCGTGCCTTTAGCGACCAACCCAACATCGTCATCTTGCCCGACAGCCAATCCCCATTAGGCCTGGAATCCACCATTGTCGATGGTTGCGGCGATACCCCCCTACTGCTGCGGGAGGGGGCGATTACGCGTGAGGAATTGCAGGATCTGTTGGGGACAACATTGTTAGGTGCGTCTGCGCAACCGCAAGCAACAGGCGGCACGACTATCAAAGCACCCGGCATGATGCGCCGCCATTACGCCCCGCGTAAGCCGCTACGCCTGAACGCTACCACCGTTAACCCCGACGAAGCGTTGTTGGCCTTTGGCGCCACCCCTATCGCGGGGGCGGCACACAGCCTGAACCTTAGTGAAACTGGCAACCTGATCGAAGCTGCCGCCAATTTCTATGCCATGCTGCATCAGCTGGACAACGCCGCCGTCGCCAGCATTGCCGTCATGCCGCTGCCCAACCACGGGCTGGGGCGCGCCCTTAACGACCGCCTGGCGCGGGCAATTGCCGAGGACTGAGTCGATTCAGTCACGGCTAATGCGGATCACCCGCCGGCGCTGGCCGTAATACGGATGCCAAGACTGACAGACCAATGGTGCCGCCAATCATCGATAGCGTCAGCCAGGTTGGCCATTCATGCCCGGTGGCGTGCTGAATCATAATCTTCAAGCCAATATAGGCCAACAACACCGCCAGCCCGTAATGCAGATAGCGAATTTTCGGCAACAATCCAGCAATCAAAAAGTACAGGGAACGCAACCCCAACACCGCCATCGCGTTGGAGGTAAAGACGATGAAAGGATCCAGGGTGATGGCAAAAACCGCCGCAATCGAATCAACCGCAAACACCAAATCGGCAAATTCCACCAACACCAGGGCTAAGGCCATTGGCGTAAAAACTCGCCGGCCATTCAGTTTGATGGAAAATCTTTGACCGTGCAGCTCGTTGGTAAAGGGCAAAAAACGGCGACACAGGCGGATAATCAGCTTTTGGTCAAAATCCTCAGCCTCATCGCCACCACGCGCCATTTTGTAGGCGCTGATTAACAAAATAATGCCAAAGATATAGAAAATCCAATTGAAATAGGCAATTAGGAAGGATCCCGTCACGATAATCACCGCGCGCATTACCAGGGCGGCAATAATCCCCCACAGCAAAACCCGCCGTTGCAGGCGCAGGGGAATATGAAAATAGCTGAAAATCACCATAAAGACGACCAGATTATCAACCGACAGCGACCATTCCACCAAATAGGCGGTTAAAAAGTCGGCGGCGGGCGCTGCCCCCAATTTCTGCAAAATCAATAGGTTAAAGCCCAGCGCCAGGGCAATCCATGTTCCCACCCAAATCGCTGAGCTGCGCATTTTGGGGATTTTGTCCGCATCGCGAATCATCACCCACAGGTCAAAAATAAACAGGGGCAGGATAACGGCGGCAAAAATGGCCAACAGCTGCTGCTGCGCCGACCAATCGACAAGTGGGGAAAACATTGGGGGGTGCCTTCGTTTAGAATGATAAAATTAAAGAACCGAACCCTAGCGCACCATTTTTTCTTTGCCAAGCCGACCGATGCTACGGCCAACACCCCCGCGACTAAGAACGGGAAGATAACAGGCAGATAACGGGTAATGGCTGCTGTTATGCTAAGAAAAAAGATGGTGAGCGCGCTGGGGCTCGAACCCAGGACCTACTGATTAAAAGTCAGTTGCTCTACCGACTGAGCTACGCGCTCTCACCACCATAATGGGGCTGGCCAATGGATGGCTTAAACCCTAGACCGTGAACCCTAAGAGGCTTAGGCCAGAAAATCAACTCTAAAAATCAATCCAAAAATTACCCTTAACATTGACCCGTTTGGGGATCGGCGGGCGGCGCCGATAGTTGGCCAGATTTTTGCCCAGGGGGCGACGGTCGCTGCGCGCTATAACGCTTTGAGCTGCATTGGTATTTTTAAGCAAACTGATTTATCTGCCACAACCCCCTAGCCACCGCCCCCAGGATTCGATAAAAGGAAGGCATGGTTGGAATGATTTTGCCGAACGGCGCAAATCCTTTTGGCCAGTCACCGTCTGTTTTGCCCTGAATTTTTCCAAGGTTGTTGCCTTGCTGTCACCAATTGATTTCCTGTTTTACCTGTTTGCTGGCTTTACGCTGGCGGCGGGCGTTGGCGTGATTACCGCCCGCAACCCCGTTTATTCGGTGTTTTTTCTGATTGCCGCCTTTTTGAACTCGGCCGCCCTATTCCTGCTGGCCGGCGCGGAATTTTTGGCCTTTATCCTGATTATCGTCTATCTGGGCGCGGTGGCGGTGCTGTTTTTGTTCGTGGTGATGATGTTGGATATCAATCTGGCCACCGTGCGGGCAGGCTTTGTCCGCTATTTGCCGATTGCCGCGGTGGTTGGGGGCATTTTTGCCGCCCAGCTGATCATCATGCTGCTAATCTGGCAACAGTCTGAAACGCCGCCAACCCTGAACGCCTTGGGCAACAGCCCGATGAATCAGCCCAACAATGTCTATGCCCTGGGTCGGGTATTGTACACCGACTATTTTGTAGCGTTCCAGACGGCGGGCATCATTTTGCTGATTGCTATGATTGGCGCCATCGTACTGACCCTGCGGCCACGGACGGGCATCAAAACCCAGGTTATTAGCCAGCAGGTTGGCCGGTTGGCCAGTCAAACTGTCCGCCTGGTCGATCTAAAGCCTGGCCAAACACCCCCAACAACTTCTGCAACACCGCCCGCTGGCCAGCAGGAAGGTTCGGCCTAACCATGATCTATCCCCCCGCCGTCAGTTCCGCCCATTTTGCTATCCTAAGCGCGCTGTTGTTTGCCCTGGCGATGGCGGGGCTGTTCCTGAATCGCAAAAACCTGATTGTCATGTTGATGTGTGTTGAGCTGATGTTGTTGGCCGTCAACCTGATGTTCGTTGGCTTTTCGGCGCAATGGCAAAACCTGACTGGCCAGATTATGGCGATGTTTGTGCTGACGGTGGCGGCGGCAGAGGCTGCTATTGGGCTGGCGATTCTGGTGGTCTATTTCCGCAACCGACACACGATTGCGGTTGACGATCTTAACAGTTTGCAGGGTTAAGGGATCATGCTTTTTTCAGCCTTTGATACCTCTGCCATCACACCAATTGCGGCAGCTTTAGCGGTTTTCCTGTCACTGATTGGCGGAGTGCTGGGTCGCTTATGCGCGGCTTTCCCCTCCACCCCTCAATTTGATCGCCTAGCGCAACGCATCACCAGCGGCCTGATGATTATCAGCGCGCTGTTGGCCAATTGGGTGTTGGCGCAGGTGATAACGCAGGGGCATAGCATCACGGTTCATCTGGCCGACTGGATTGCGGTGGGGGATTTCAGCATAGAGTGGGCGTTGCGCTTTGATGTATTGGCGGCGGTGATGGTGGCGATGGTGACCACCGTGTCGGCCTGTGTTCATCTGTACGCCATCGGCTATATGGCTGAGGATCCTGAAATTCCTCGCTTTATGGGCTATCTAAGCCTGTTTACCTTTTTCATGTTGATGTTGGTGACCTCCGACAACCTGATTCAGATGTTTTTTGGATGGGAGGGGGTTGGCCTCTCCTCCTACCTGCTCATCGGTTTTTGGCACAAGCGATCCAGCGCCAACAATGCCGCTATCAAAGCTTTTGTGGTCAACCGTATTGGCGATTTGGGCTTTTTGTTGGGGATTTTTGCCACGGTTGCCGCCTTTGGCAGCACCAATTTTGATACCATCTTTGCTACCCTGCCGCTGGTGGCGGATTTGTCTCTAAGTTTCTTGGGATTCAGCATTCACGCGCCAACCCTGATTGCCTTTTTGCTGTTTATCGGGGCGATGGGCAAATCGGCGCAGTTGGGGTTGCATGTTTGGTTGCCCGACGCGATGGAGGGGCCAACCCCCGTTTCCGCGCTTATCCACGCCGCCACCATGGTAACCGCGGGCGTCTTTATGATTTGCCGCCTGTCGCCTCTGTATGAATTGGCGCCTAGCGCACTGGACTTTATTGCGGTGATGGGGGTGGCCACCTCACTCTTCGCCGCCTTTGTCGCGCTGACCCAAAACGACATCAAACGGATCGTCGCTTATTCGACCTGCAGCCAGCTGGGCTATATGTTTGTGGCGGTCGGCCTGCAATCCTACAGCGCGGGGATGTTCCACCTGATTACCCACGCCTTCTTTAAGGCCTTGTTATTCCTGGGCGCGGGCAGCGTTATTCATTCCCTGTCGGGGGAGCAGGATATTCGCCATATGGGCGGGTTGCGGCGGCAATTGCGCTACACCTTTCCGCTGTTGGTGATTGGCAATCTGGCGTTGTGCGGCATTTTCCCCTTTGCGGGCTTTTTCTCAAAGGATGCCATTCTAGAGGCCGCCTATTTCAGCCATTCGGTCGTCGCCTTTCCTGTTTATCTGGGTTGCATGCTGGTGGCGGTGATGACCGCCTTTTACAGTTTCCGCCTGTTGTTCCTGGTATTTTTTGGATCCCCGCGCCCTGCGGAGTCAGCGCACGGATCGCATGATGGCCATCATCATGGTCACGATCATGGCCATGCCGCCCATCATCCGCATGAATCGCCGCCGTCCATGATTCTGCCGCTGTTGCCCTTGGCACTGGGCGCCGTGGCGGGTGGATTCCTGCTGGAGCCCTGGTTGCTGCACGCCGTCGATAATTTCTGGCAGAACAGTTTGGTCGTTCATGATCATCACCAGGACATTTCGCTGTTGGTCAAATGGGCGCCCCTGTTTGCGGCGCTGCTGGGCATCTTTTTGGCCTGGGTGTTGTACATCGCCAAGCCACGCTGGCCAGCTGCCATAGCCATGCGTTTGCGTGCGCTGTACCAGCTTTCCTATCACAAAATTTATGTGGATGAGCTGTATGGCTGGCTGATTGTTCGCCCCTTAGAGCGCGCCGGCACCCTGTTTTGGCGGTTTGTGGATGTGCGGGGGATTGATCGGCTGGGTCCCAACGGGGTGGCGGGGGTGACGGCCTGGATGGGGCGTATCAGCCTGCGTTGGCAAAGCGGGTTGGTGTATCACTATGTGATTGCGATGGTCATGGGGCTGATGGTCGCCCTAAGTTTACAAGCCTATGGCCAGGGTGATATCCGTCATCTGTTGGCAGGATTATTGAGATAGCCATGAATAGCATTCAACCCAACACCCTGTTACCCATCCTGATTTTTGCGCCAGCGGTTATCGGGCTGTTGCTGGCCTTGGTCTTCCCGACCATTCCGCGCCCATGGCGTGACGGGATTATCCAGAAAATTGGCCTGGCCACCGCGGTGATTAGCCTGTTGGTAGGGTTTTGGCTGGCGTGGCAGTTTGATACAACGCAGCAGGGGTTTCAGTTTGTCACCAATCTTAGTTTTGGCGCGGGCACCCTCCTTCCGATGACCTTCAGCTTTGGGCTGGATGGATTGTCGTTGACGCTGATTATTCTGACCGCCTTTTTGATTGTGCTGGCCTTGCTGTCGGGCGAACAATCGCTGCACCAGCGCAAAAGCGGCTTTGTGATTAGCCTGTTGATTTTGGAAAGCTTTTTGCTGGGGGTCTTTGGCACCCTCGACATCTTTTTGCTGTATGTGTTTTTTGAGGCGATGTTGATCCCGATGTTTATCGTCATCGGGATTTGGGGGGGGGAGAATCGCACCTACGCCGCCTTTAAATTCTTCCTTTACACCCTGGCTGGCTCCGTCCTGATGCTAGTCGCCCTGATATACCTGTATCAACAGGCGGGCACCTCCAACCTGCCTGAGCTGTTAAGCTATGTGCAGCAGCATCCGATCGCCCTCAACATCCAACGCCTGTTATGGTTGGCCTTTTTTGCCAGCTTTGCGGTTAAGGTGCCGTTGTGGCCGTTTCACACCTGGTTGCCCGATGCGCATGTGCAGGCGCCAACCGGCGGCTCCGTGCTGCTAGCTGGTATCCAGCTTAAGATGGGTGCCTACGGCTTTTTGCGGCTGTCGATGCCGCTGCTGCCGCAGGCTAGCCAGGATTTGGCCTGGGTGTTGGTGGGGTTAGCCATTATCTCCATCATCTACACCTCACTGGTTGCACTGGCGCAGCAGGATATGAAAAAGCTGATTGCCTATTCCTCGGTCGCGCATATGGGGGTGGTGATTTTGGGGATGGCCGCCAACAACCTGTTCTCACTGCAGGGGGCGATTACCCAGATGATCAGCCACGGTCTGACCGCCGCCGCCCTATTCCTGTGCGTTGGGGTGCTGTACGACCGTTTTCACACCCGCGACATTGCCTCCCTCGGTGGGCTGGTGCGCAAGATGCCATGCTTCAGCTTTTTCTTTTTGTTCTTCGTGATGGCCTCCATCGGCCTGCCTGGCACCTCAGGCTTTGTTGGCGAATTCTTAGCGCTGATGGGCAGCTATCGTGCCAGCCCCGTGTTGGCGCTGTTGGCGGGAACGGGCACCATCCTGGGCGCCTGGTACAGCCTTCGCCTGTATCGCAACGTCATGTTGGGCGATGCCAACCATCCCGATACCGCGCTGGCCACCGATTTGCGCCCGCGTGAAGCCGTGATGCTGACCATGCTGGCGGTGGCGGTGTTGTGGATAGGCCTGCAACCCAACGCGCTGTTGCAGGTTTTGGAGGGTGCCAGTCAGACGGTGTTAAGCTACAGCAGCGGCCTAACCCCACAGCTTTTTCCCAAAGTTTCTTTACCGGCAGTGTTCCCATGACCTTCCTACCTGACCCTAGCATCAACATTGGTGATGGCACCATCAGCACCCTACTTTTTGCCAGCGGGCTGTTGCCGCAACTAACCCTGCTGATTGCGGGGTTGGTGCTGGTGCTGATGGTCGCCTTTGATGCCCGTGGGCGCTATCGCACCATTTGCAAACTGGGGGAGCTGGCGTTGCTGACCAGCAGCGTTACCGCGATAGCCAGCCTTTATGCCCGTCTGGTTTGTGATACAGCCCCAATCGCTTTGCCCGCTGGCATAAGCCATTTGTTGGCGGTAACGCCCCTGTCGTTGCTGCTGAACGCTACTATCCCCCTGCTAAGCCTGTGTTGCCTGGCGACATCCGCCCGTTGGTTGCGGGCACAGGGGTTGGCCAAGGGCGAATTTGTCTTGCTGGTGCTGTTTGCCACCCTGGGCATGCAATTGATGCTGGTATCCAACCATTTCCTGACCCTGTATCTGGGGCTAGAGCTGCAAAGCCTTAGCTTCTACGTCTTGGCCGCCTTTCAGCGCGATAATCGCCAATCGGCTGAGGCTGGCTTAAAATATTTCCTATTGGGATCGGTGGCCTCAGGGCTTTTGCTGTTTGGGATCGCCCTGCTTTACGGCCTAACGGGCGGGCTAAACTTTGCGGAGATTGCCCATCATTTAGCGGGCAAAACCATGGCCATTCCCGAACAGGCCGCGATGCTGTTTGTGTTGGCGGGCATTGCCTTTAAGCTGGCGGCTGTGCCGTTTCACCTATGGACACCCGATGTTTATGAGGGGGCACCAACCCCCGTGACCATGTTGTTTGCCACCGCGGGCAAGCTGGCAGGGCTTGGCCTGTTTATACTGGTGCTGTTTAGCCCGCTGTATCCGTTGATAAGCCAATGGCAACCGCTGGTAGCCTTGCTGGCCATCGCATCGCTGCTGATTGGCAGCTTGGGTGCGTTGCGGCAGGAAAAGCTGAAACGCCTGCTGGGCTTCAGCGCGATTGCGCAGGCTGGCTACATGCTGCTGGGCATCACCGTCGGCGTCAGTGGCCTGCCCGCCCTGTTGCTGTTCGCCCTAACCTATGTGGTGGCCAGCATCGGGATTTTCACCATCCTGTTGGCCTTTCATGAGAAGGCGGCAGTGTCATCCGCTGCTATTGCCCCCCACAACACCGCTGCCAGCACCCCCATCATGACCCCCCTCAGCACGATTGCTCAGCTGCGCGGCCTATCGGCGACCCATCCCGCCTGGGCGGGGGCGTTGGCACTGTTTATCGTCTCGCTGGCGGGCATTCCGCCGCTGGCTGGCTTTTTGGGTAAGTTGTACCTGCTGCTGGCGGTTTTTGGGCAGGGCTATGTGCTGCTAACCCTGATAGCCCTGCTGGCCACCGTTATCGGCGCATTTTACTATCTGAAAGTGGCGAAAGCGGCCTATATTGATCCAGCCGATTACGGCCAGGGCGCCGCCAGCAAAAACAAAAAAGCATCAGCAACCGCAACCACATCGCCGTTGCAATTGAATGCCAGCCCCGCATCCATCGCCATCACCCTGTTGACCCTATTGATCACGGTTGCCATGGTTGGTGGGTTGATTTCTGTTACGGAGCTGTTGAGCCGTGTTGTCACCGCCACCTTCCCCGCCATCTAAGCCCCCTGCGCCTGCGGACAATAACACCCTGATTCATAGCGAAGAAAACGTAAAGATTGAACAGGTTGGCGATTGGCAGTTTTGGCGGTTTGATCAATTGGATAGCACCAGCAAGACCGCCAAGGATTTGTTTGCCCGCGACCAACTTAAGCTGCCCGCGATTATCTTT
Organism: Alphaproteobacteria bacterium; assembly: GCA_044375625.1. Classification (GTDB taxonomy): domain Bacteria; phylum Pseudomonadota; class Alphaproteobacteria; order CAISOG01; family CAISOG01; genus CAISOG01. Next base: position 5,927 of record JBILMH010000032.1, on the reverse strand, counting down.
ACCCGCACGCAAACCGCTGGCTATGGCCGTCAAGGCCGCGATTGGCAGCAGGGGGCGGGCAATCTCGCCATCAGCTATGTGCTGGATATGGACGCGTCACTGATGGAGGCTGGCGCGTTAGCGATGCTATCCAGCCTGGCGGTGTTGGACAGCCTGACCACCCTGCTGCAGGCCGCCCCAACAGCACCAACAGCACCAACAGCCAACTCCGCCACTGCCACCGCCCTCGCCGCCCCGCACTTACAGCTAAAATGGCCGAACGATGTGTTGATTGACGGCAAGAAATGCGCGGGCATTTTGGTCGAACCAGTCGCCAGGGCTGCCAGGTCTACCAGATCCGGCCACCCCAGCCAATCGGCGGTGGTCATCGGCATTGGCATCAACATTGCCAGCCACCCCCAGGATTGCAGCTTTGCCGCCACCGATTTAGCCACCGCCACCGGCCTAACCACTCTGACCCCCGCCATTGTAGCGGCCTATCTTACCGATGCGCTGGCCATGCTTTGGCAACAGTGGTATGGGGCAGCAACCCAGGCAGATCAGGCGGCGCTGCGTCAACGCTGGCTATCCTATGCCTGGGGATTGGGGCAACCCGTCACCCTGCTACAGGGGGGATCCACCATTGACGGAGTTTTTGAGGCGGTAGCGGATGATGGCCGCCTGCAACTGCGCCTTACCGATGGGCGGATGCAGCTGTTCAGCAGTGGAGAGGTCTCCCTGCGCGCCCCGCACCAGGCACCCCAGCATCAACCAACCGATGCCACGCCAACCGACAACAGCCACCGCAACAGGGGTAATGGCTGATGATGTTAGGTTTTGAGGTTGGCAACAGCCACATCGTTGTCACCCTGTTTGCACCGTCGGGACAAATTCGGCAAAGCTGGCGCAAACCCACCGACCCAATCCTCCCGCCACAGGGTTATGCCGACTGGCTGTTACCGCTGCTGCGGGATGTAGGCGTGGCCGCAACGGATCTGAAACCATCAGTGATTGCAAGCGTGGTGCCAGCCCTGAACCAGCCGTTGGCCGACTTCTGCCGCCAGCATTTGGGGCATGAGGCGCATCTGTTGACCCGCGAAGCGCTGCTATCCATTCAGCCGCAACGGCTGAGCAATCCCGACAGCATTGGCCTTGACCGCCTGTTGAACGTCATCGGCGGGCGCAGCATCATCGCCCCCCCCTTCCTGACTCTGGATATGGGCACCGCCACCAATATCGAAGTGGCCGATGCCGATGGCGCCCTTATCGGCGGAGTGATTATGCCAGGAATCATGATGATGCAGGATGCCCTGCACAGCCGTATTGCCGCCCCCCTGCCCCATGTGCCGATTGCCGCCACCCCCCATTTGGGGCGCGATACCGCCACCGCGATGCAGGCGGGGCTGTACTGGCTGAATGTGTACGGCTTGGCGGGATTGCTGCGCGGCCTGCTGACGGAGCGGCATTTGGCCGACAGCACGCCAATTTTGGCGACGGGGGGGCTGGCCGCCAGCATCTTTCCCGATTTGCAACGCCAACTGCCCCAACTGCAACTGGTGGGCGACCTAACCCTGCGCGGCCTTTGGTTAGCCAGCCAACAGCTTCGTCTAGCCAAATCCAATAAACCCGCCTAACTTAATCCAACCATCATTTCATAACCCACTGCTATCTGCCCCATGACCAAAACCAAAAAAACCGATCCCCATCAACTCGTTTTCATCCCGCTGGGCGGGGTGGGGGAAATTGGGGCGAACTTTAGCCTGTATGGCTATGGCGACCAATGGATTATTTTGGACTGCGGCATGGGCTTTGCCGATCCTATCCAATTGCCGGGGGTCGACCTGACCGTTCCTGATCCCGCGTTTCTAGAGGATCAGGGCAGCAAGATTTTGGGCATGGTGTTGACCCACGCGCATGAGGATCATATTGGCGGCATTACCCGCCTATGGCCGTATCTGAAATGTCCACTGTACGCCACCCCCTTTACCATGGGGCTGATTGAAAACAAGCTGAAGGAAACCAATTTCGGGGCGCGGGTTAAACGTCACACCCTGGACTTTTCCGCCCGTTTTACCCTGGGCAATTTTGATTTAGAGCTGGTGGACATCACCCATTCTATCCCTGAATCGCAGGGGGTGGTGATCCGCACCCCCGCCGCCACCGTTTACCACACGGGGGATTGGAAGCTGGATGACCACCCGATGGTGGGCAGCATCACCAATCAGGCTCGGCTGCAGGCCTTAGGCGATGAAGGCATCGACGCCATCGTGTGCGATTCCACCAACGTGTTTTCGAAAAAGGCTGCTGGGTCAGAGGGGGATGTGGCGGAGGCGTTGTTGCCCCTGGTGCAACAGGCAAAGGGGCGGGTGGCCATCACCTGTTTTGCCTCCAACATTGCCCGCGTCCAAAGCGTGATGGAAATTGCGGTTAAGACGGGGCGCACCGTTTGCCTGGTTGGGCGATCGCTGTGGAACATGTGGGAGGTTGCGCGCAATTGCGGCTATCTCAGCCATCTGCCCGAGCCATTGATTGATCGCCAGGCGCGGGAAATCCCCGCCCACAAGCTGTTAATCCTGTGTACGGGCAGCCAGGGGGAGGAGCGGGCGGCATTGGCCAAAATCGCGGGCGGCACCCACCCCCATGTCAAATTGGGTAAGGGCGATCTGATCCTGTTTTCCTCACGCATTATTCCAGGCAATGAGAAAAAGATTTTCAAGCTGTACGATGCCCTGCTGCATCACGGGGTTGAGGTGGTGACATCTTATGACGAGGCGATTCACGTGTCGGGGCACCCGGGGCAGGATGAAATGCGCCAACTGTACGGCTGGCTGAAACCGCGGGTCAGCATCCCCGTGCATGGCGAACGCCGTCACCAGGATTTGCACGCCAAGCTGGCGGTGCAGGAATGGGGCTGCCAAAAAGCCCTGCTGATTGACAACGGCGGGATGGTGCGCATCAGCGCGGGGCAGGTGGAGGCGGCGGGTCGGGTGGTCGCCGGCAAGCTGGCCGTTGATGGCGAAACCCTGGTCGAATCCACCGATCCTGTCTTTGCGGAGCGGCGCCAACTGGCCGCCAATGGGCTGCTAAGCCTTACCCTGCGCCTGGACGCTAAGGGATCGTTGCAGGATCCCCTGCACTGCCAAACCCTGGGCATCCCGTTGTTGGAGGATGAGGTGGCATCCCTGCCCCGTCAAATGCGCAAGCTGGTCGATCACTGCCTGGCTGACCGCACCGCGGCGGAAAAGCGCGATTCCCAACTGCTGATCCGTGAGCTGGAAAAATCCCTAAAACGCTGGTGCAAACAGCACTACCAGAAAAATCCCGTCATTTTGGTGACATTGGTTTAGGGTATTTTTGGTTGAGTTTTTTTATTGACAGGCAGAATATTCAATGCTAAAAACATTTAATTGAAAATTTTGTTGCCCCAAAGGAACTAAGAAAAGTTATGACCGACACACAATCTTACGAGTTCACCCCCGAACAAATCGCCGAACAAAAACAACAGCTGCGGGCTGAAGGTATCGCCGTTGCCGAGATGGTTGAGGTAGATCGGAGATTTTATACCCAGGCTACGGCCGTATTCGTCGATACTCACGAATTCACAACGGGGATCGAGACCAACGGTTATTTTGCACCGCCAACTGACAATCAAGAGCTAAGGTTCCAGCTGGCCACAAAATCATTTCCTAAATCAGTTACCTTTGGCACAGAGAACGAAGATGATTCGCGTGACCCAAAAATCTTTACAGCAGTTTCTATCAACAGCAACGCATCAGTCGCTCATGGCCGAGGAACCTGTGACTTTGATGCAGAAGTCCGTGCTGGGATGGTGGCTGGAGAAGCCAACAAAGGACAGGACATCCCTGTTGTTGGTGGTGTAATCATTTACGATGAAAATACCGCCTGCAACGCTCTAGCTGCACAAACAGAAGTTCTAGACGCCGCTGGAGTTCAAACTGCCTATTCTAAAGGCGCCACTTATAATCCTTATGAAAAAGGGAAGACTCCAACCGTGGAACATCGATTTGTGCGTCAAGCATACGGGATGCCATGGATTGTCTCCCCACTTATCGGAGACGCCACCCCCACATACTCGCAACAGGGTGATGATCCTGAATTGGAAGCTGCCCTGGCTGGTGTAAACTACGATTCCTTGCGGTTTTTGGTAACCCAAGAGCTGTACGACCTGACATTGGCGCAGCAAACACGCTAACCCCCCGCCGAACCAACTCACGCCGCGGAGGTGGAGGGGTTGTTATCTCACCGATGCTGGTCTAGCCTGGTTTGGCTTTTGCCTCCGATAGTAAGATTGTGGGTAAAGTGGAATAAGCTGGGGGCAAGACGATGAAACAGGTCGTGATTTTTGATTGTGAATGGCTGACCGACAACGGCGCGTGGGAACGATCCAATTGTGGGCCCTATGATCCCGATCCCCAAATTGTTCAGCTGGGTGCTATACGGATTGCCCTGAATCCCGAACTAACCATCCTGCAGCAATTCAATCAGTATGTGCGACCCCGAACAAGAACGGGGGAACAGCACGTCATACCAGAATTTTTTTCTGAATTTACAGGTATTACCAAGGAAAAAATCGCCAAAGATGGCAAAAATTTTTCAGAAGTTATCGATGATTTTTTGTCGTTTTCCAACCAGGCCGACTGTTTTTGGAGCTGGGGTAAGGATGAGTTGGCCATCGCCAAATCCTGTTATTTATCAAAACTAACTTTCCCAATTGCCCCAGACCTATTTGGCAATATCTCCAAAATTTTCTTAACGGCGGGCATGCCGCTGTCCGACATACTCAAAACCAACAGCGGCCGATTGGCTCAATACTATGGCCTATCCCTTAATAACCATAGCGAACATAACGCCCTTTGTGACGTGCTTTCCATTCACGCATCCCTAAAACACCTCAGCGATCTTGGCAAATTGGACAGCAATTGGCTGGAAAAACCCGTTTAGAGTTTACGGCGTACGCCCCCCCCGCCGAACCAACCACGCCGCGGAGGTGGAGGGCTGGCTATCATGGTGGAGGGCTGCTATAGTCGTTTCGTCCCCTTACCACCAAAGCCGATCCCCATGACCCTGCCTGCGATTTTGATAACCTTTGCAATGTGGTGGTGGTTGGTGTTTTTCATCATGCTGCCCTGGCGGGTTGAGGATCAGGCGCCACGCCCCAGCCAACCTGGCAACGTCACCGGCGCCCCCGCCAACCCCCTGTTGGGCAAGAAAATTGCCATTAGCACGCTGGCCGCGCTGGTGCTGACCGCGGTGACCTATATCGCCGTGTCCAGCCATCTGTATTCCTTTTGGGATGCCGTGCGGAACCAGGGGATTTAGGGGCACATCTAAACTGGGTTGTTTATAGTTGTTCCAATTTAGAAATATACAGCCTGCGAAAATGTTACGAGGTCGAGAAACGGAGCGGAATGTACATGGACGTACATGAGCACCGTATCGCAGAGACCGTGACATTTGCAGCACTGTAGATTTTTAAAGTGGAATGACTATAGGCCGCGCAGAGATTCAACCAGGGTGATATAGGGCGCCAAATCGTTGGCGGGGTGCGCCATCAGCTCTTGCAACATGGCCTGATAGCGGTTCAGACGGGCGCTGTTATCGCGCCACCAGCTATCGGCACTACCCTTTGTAACCGCAATACGCAACAGCTGTTCGGTGGCGTTGCTGTCCAACAGGCGCAGGCTTCGGCGCAGGGCATCGACCGCCCGCTTTTCCCACAGGGTGTGCAGGGTCAGCTTGCTCAGCCCCTCCTCAATCACCCGCAGCTGCAGGGCATCCTCCAGCTGCCAACGCAGCTTGCAGGCATCGGCTGGCTTCAGGCCGATTTTGTACCCTTCTTGCAACACCATCAGGCCGCTATGCCACAGATTCAGCGCGCTGCAGGATGCGGCATCCTCCTCCGGGAAACCGGCGTCTATCAACCGCTG
>JBILMH010000005.1:0-60855 GCA_044375625.1 Alphaproteobacteria bacterium | reverse complement strand
CGCCGCTGGCACGCGCCCTGCATAAGGATGTCGAGTTGGAGCAGGAAATTCCGATGGAACATTATCAGGCGGTGGCGGAAATCATTGGCTATATCCTGCGCCTAAAAGGCAAGGTGCGCAGCCAGGGCCCCGCTGTCCCGCCACCAGGCAGCCGTTTAAGACGGGATTAGAGCTAGCGCGCCCGCGCATAGGCAAACTGTGCGTTACGCTGCGCTTGGTATTGACGGGTTGCTTGGAAAAAGCTGTATAGCGCTTCGCCCGTTGCTTTTGTGGCCGCAAAAACCTGTGTGCAGGTGGTGTCAAAGCTCTGCCCACCTCCACAACTGGGATCAATCAGGCTGCATACGGCCGACCATCCCGTGCTTACGATCCCACGCGCTGTCGTGCCAATCAAATTGGCACATGCCTCTATAACTGGTTTAAAACTTGGCATTTCGGGGGAATCCGCATAGCTCGTATTTGCCTCAGCCGTAAGTGCAGCAGCGGTCATCGCAAAAAACCTTTCTAAGCCATCGGGGCGGTGGGTATTTTTTCCCTCACAGCTTTCAGCTTAGCCCGCCGACTGTTACGCAATGATGAGGATTTTCTTAAAATGCCAGACTTTGCCCCAAAAATCAACCGTAAAGCGTTATGGCCGTGGTGGCTTAGCGCATATTCAGCTTAAGGGCGGCGATCAGTTTGGGCAGAGGCATGGTGGGATCCAGGATGGTGACAAAGCGTCCCTGGCGATCCAGCAGATAGAAAAAGGCGGTATGGTCAACCCGCCCCTGTTCATCTTTTGGCAGCTTGGCATCGGCCGGTTGGCGGGCAACATAGGCTTTAAAGGATTTAACCGCCGCCGCCACCTGCCCCTCACTACCCGTCAGGCCGATTAGGCGGGGATCCAGCGCCCCCAAATAATTGGCCAGATGGGCGGGGGTGTCAGAGGCGGGATCGACGCTGAGAAAAATCGGCGCAATGCTGGCGGCCTGCCCCTTATCCAATCCGTTCAACAGTTGCTTCATGGTACCGAGGGAGGTTGGGCAAACATCGGGGCAGGCGGTGTAGCCCAGGAACACCAGCATAAAACGTCCCTGAAAATCCCTGGCCTGGCGGGGCTGATTGCGCTGATCCACCAAATCAAAGCTGGGTTGCCAACTGTTGACCGCGGCTGTATCCGCTGCGGGCGCGGCCTCAGATCCGCCCTCATCCCCCGCAATCACGCTGCCCGCTGGCGTCTTTTTGTGATCGGTTCCATGCGCCATCACTGGGTTGGCCGCCGCCATCATCGCCAGCATCAGCCCGCCACAGATTCCCATAGCCAGGCCAAACCCTGGCAGCCCTATCCATTGCCCCCGCGACACCCGCCGCCCGTGATGATACGCCATGAAACTTCCTTTAGAATAAGAATTTTTGATGATTTACAGTTGGTTGATGGGAACGCGACCAAAAAAAGATGGTTTACAATTGTATGTGCATACCATAATAATAGCCCGATATATCTTAAGCATTTGTTAACCTTTGGCAAGATTGTTGGCAAGACTCTCCACCCCCTTGCTTGGCCAAGCCTTGTTGCAGGCCAAACAGATTACCCCCGACCAGTTGGCGATTGCCCTGGCGGAGCAGGCGCGTCAGCCTGATGGTCAGCAAAAACCGTTGGGCGAATTGCTGCTGACCCTTGGTTTTGTGACGGAGGAGGGGTTGTGGCCAGTGCTGGCCAGCCTGCAACAGCTGCCCTATCGCCCCCATCAGGATTGGCAAGCCTGGGTAGCCGACCAACCCTTTGGCCGTATGGTGGCCGAACGGTTTTTGATGATTAGTTGGCAACGGGATGGCCAAACCCACCTGGCCACCGCCTATCCCAAACCCGCAATGGCGCTGCGGGAGGCGGTTCGGCACGGCTTAACGGCTGGTCATAGTGGTCATAGCGCGGGCGGTCATGGCGAGGGCGGTCATAGCACGGCTGGCGACATCCACCTGCACCTGGCCTGCCCCAGTGCGATACGCGCCGCCCATGCCAAGGCTTATCCGAATGAACAGGCGGTGTCGGCGATGCGTTGGCAGGTCAGTGAGGGGGGCGAAAACAGCGCGGTCGATCTGGTCGATGAGATTTTGCAGCTGGCGATTCGCACCAACGCCTCAGACATTCATTTGCAACCCGAACAAGCCTTTGTGCGCATCCGCCTGCGTCAAGATGGGCGGTTGGTGACGGTGCGCGAATTGCATAAGGAACGCTGGGCAGGGTTGCTGGTGCGGTTGAAACTGTTGGCCGAGATGAACATCACCGAAAGCCGTTTGCCGCAGGATGGCCGCCTAAGCTATAGCATCAACGGGCGGGCGGTTGATATGCGGGTGGCGACCCAACCCACCCTGCATGGCGAAAATCTGGTGGTGCGGCTGTTGGATCGGCCGGATCGGCTGTTGGCGATGACCGAGCTGGGCTTTGAGGCCAATTTGGCGGCCAAGCTGACCCAACTAAGCCATTATCCGCAGGGGTTGATGGTCATCAGTGGCCCCACCGGCAGCGGTAAGACCACCACCCTTTACGCCCTGCTGCGCGGTCTGGATGCCCAACAGCGCAACATCATGACCCTGGAAGAACCGGTGGAGGCGGTGTTGGCGGGTGTGCGGCAAACGCCGGTGCGCGACGATATAGGTTTTGGCTTTGCGGAGGGGATTCGTGCCCTGATGCGGCAGGATCCCGACGTGATCATGGTCGGCGAAATCCGTGATGAGGATACCGCCCATATGGCCTTGCGGGCGGCGCTGACGGGGCATTTGGTGCTGACCACCCTGCACAGCCATGACAGCATTGGGATTGTTAGCCGCCTGTTGGATTTTGGCGTGGCGCCAGGGTTGCTGGCCGAAAGCTGGCTGGCGGGGTTGGCGCAACGGCTGCTGCGCCGCCTGTGTGAGTCCTGCATGATTGCCCAGCCGTTATCGCCCGCCCAGGCCAAGCTGTATGAGCTGGCGGGGCTTAGCGCCCCCAGCCACCATCACCAGGCGGTCGGCTGCCCCCTGTGCGACGATACCGGCTATCGTGGCCGCCTGGCGGTGGGCGAGCTGTTGCCCGTTTCCCCGACGCTGGCCGATTTGATTGCCAGCTCCGCCAACCGCAAGCTGTTGCGTGCCCAGGCGTTGATGGATGGCCAGCTGAATTTGCGGCAACAGGGGTTGATGCTGGCCGCTACTGGCCAAACCAGCCTGGCCGAGGTGGAACGGGTGTTGCCCGCCGCCATGAGCATGGCTGAGAACATTGCTGAAACAGCGTCACCCCTGAAACTGGTTGGGCAGGTGGCATGAACCGCTTTGCCTATCGCGCGATGACGGCGGGCGTTGGTCATGGGGGGGCAAGCCCTGATGGCGCTGGCCAAATTGTGCGGGGATTGTTAGAGGCGCCCGATCGCCTACAGCTGCAACAATTGCTGCATCGGCAGGGGCTGGTGCTGCTAAGTGCTCGTCGCCGTTGGCTGTCGCTGGTAATGCCCTGGCAAAAGCTGGATAGGGCAGAGTTGGCCAGTTTTTTTGAGCGGGCGGCGATGTTGATGACGGCGGGCATCCCCCTGCTGGACGCGCTGGCCAAAAGTGAAACGATGGTGCGGCAACGCCGCCTGCGCCACATGCTTAAGCAATTGCGGATGGAATTGTTGGCGGGGCAAAGCCTGGGGCAGGCGGTATCAACCTTACCCCATGGGGGGTTTGGCGCCCTGGCCACCAGCCTGTTTCAGGCGGCGGATCAAACTGGTCAGTTGGCGGGCTGTTTTGATCGCCTGGCCGCCCACTACCGCTGGCACCTATCCTGGAAGCAACAGAATTGGCAGGCGATGCGCTATCCCCTGATGGTGATTGGCGTGGTGTTGATGTTGTTGAGCATGATCAGTCAGCAGCTGTTGCCCGGGCTGAGCGGTCTGTTGCAAAGTTTGGGCAGCCAACCCAGCCTGGCCGCCAAGCTGTTGATGCAATTTTCGGGTGCGGTCGGCCGTTTCGGCGGGGCGGTGCTGATAGCGCTGGTTGGCCTTAGCGTGGCTGTGGTTATCGCCGCTATAAGCCTGCCGCGGGTAAGAACGGTGGTGGATAGGGTGCGCCTGAAACTGCCGCTGTTGGGCGAACTGCATCGTGATGGCCAGATTATTCCCTATACCCATGCCTGGCTGTTGGCCTGGCAGGCGGGGGTGCCGCTGTTGCGCGGGCTAGAGCTGGCCAGGGCGGCGTTGAGCAATCGCAGCTTGGTGGAACAGGCCAAACGGTTGGAACAGCAGCTGGCCGATGGCCAAAGCCTTAGCATCGCCCTGATGGGCAGTCGGTTGTTGCCCCCCCTGTTGCAGGATTTGGTGCTGATGGGAGAGCAAACGGGGCGGCTGGATCACTGTTTGCAACAAGGGCTAACCCTGTTGGAACGGCAGTTGGCGATTACCTGGCCTCGCCGTTGGAGCCAGCTGCAAAACGGCCTGCTGCTGGTGGCGGGCGGCATGATCCTGTGGGTGCTGGCGGCGATGATGCTGCCCGTCTATCAGGCGGTCGGTCAGTTGGGCAAGGGTTTTTAGATGCTCAAGCGCCTGTTGTCCCGGTTGAATCAAAACGCTTGGCGCCTGTTGCTGGATGAACAATCGGTGCGGGTGCAATCCTGGTCGCCGGATGGCTGGCAGGAGGAGGGGTCTGTTGCCGTTCCCCCCATCATGAACAGCGCGGCCAACCCCTCTGGCCAAGATGGTATCCCAGGCATTTGGCGGCAGCTGCGCGATCACCTGCCCCCCGCTAGCCCGCTTCAGCTGGTCATCGCTCATGAAACCGCCGAGACCCAGGTGATGGTGTGGCCAAAGTTGCAGCGCCGTGAATGGGCGCCGTTTTTGCAGCAACGCTTTAGCCGACAGCTGATGGCGGGGGAATTGGTGGCGGTGGGCGCAACGGCCATGCCGCGATCAAGCCCGAATGGGTATCAGGGTGGCATTGGCGGCGGGCAGCCCGCCACGGGTGGCCGCGATGTGTGGTTGTTGCGCGGTCTTGGCTATTTGCCCGAACTGCTGGATCTGTTGCAGGGGGATGGCCACCGCCTGAGCAAGGTTATGTTGGCGGGGCGGGACGATGGCGCGCCGATTCCGCTATGGCTACCGCTGACCGCGATTTGGCAACGGCTTAGCCAGCAATGGCTGTGGTTGCGGCGATGCCAATGGGTCAGCGGGGCGGCGGCGGTGGCGGTGACGATTTTGTTGCTGCTGGATGGGGTGCAGCTGCGGCAGGAAGCGATGGCGATGCAGGTCAAGGCGGTCACCACCCAACAATCGGTTCAACAGTTGGCGGGTCAGATGCCGATGCCGTTAGCCGATAGTCACCATTGGCAATTGGCCGATCGCTGGTGGCAACAGCAGGTGGCCAACCATCCCCCCCTGTTTGGCTGGTTGTCGAGGGTATCCGCGGTTTGGCCAAGTGCGCTGATGGCCGACAAACTAAGCTGGCAGGCGGGTCGCAGCAAGCCAGAGCAATGGTGGCAACCCAGCCATGCCGCCCTAACCAAAACCAGCCAGCCCGAATTGCAGATCCAGGTGCCCGCCACCCTGGCGGAGGATCCCACCGTTGCCAACATCATCGCCCTGTTGCCCAGCCAACTGGCCGAATCCGCCGAATCGCCCGAATCTTCTGAATCATCAGGTGACCATGCTGGCCAGCCCGCTGACAAAGCCGCATCCATGACCGCCAGCTGGCAAACCGCCGCCAACGGGGCGCAAATTCTGACGCTTCAGCCAGCCAATCAGGCGGCCAATCAGGCATCCAAAGATTCTGGCAAAGCGGGGGCGAACGAGTAGTCATGAAGCCTTCCCACCCCCATCCCCAATCCACCAGCCCGCTGATGCGCCAAAACCGCCAGGGGCAATGGCTGGCCATGCTGGTGCTGATGGTCGGCGTGCTGATGGTCATCGCGGGTCACAGCTGGCGTGGGCAGCAGCAGCAACGGTTGACGCAGGCTAAGCAGACCGCCCGCCTGGCCAATCAGCAGCTGAACAATTTGCAGGCTTGGCAACAACGCCTGCCCGCCATAGGGCTGTATGAGCGCCAAAGCCTGGCCAGCCCGCTGACGGCGCAGGCGGTAACCGTTGCCCTGGCCAAATTGCGGCAAGATCCCAATGTGCAACAGCTGCGCCCACAACTGGGTGACCTGATGGTGGGGGCGGCGCGCTATCCGTTAGAGGATCAGTTGGATGGCACAACCGAGCAAAGTCTTAAGCTGAACGCCTTTAAGCTGCAGCTGGCAGTTAAAACCGTCGATGATTTGCAGGGGCGGCAAGTGGTGATGACCTTGGCGTCGCAACTGCCAGGCTTTGTGATTCCCTTGCAATTAACCCAAAAGCCGTTGCTCGCCAGCGACAAAAGCCCCGCCCTGGTGGATAGCCAATGGCAATTGCTGCTCATCGGGCTGGCCGATCCCTTGCCAGCTTGGCCAGCACTGGCGGCGGCTAGCCAGGCGGGTGGTTCATTGGAAACGCAGGCCAAAAAAGCTGGGCAAGATGGGTTAGCCCCTCAATTTAGCGCCCAAGAGGGGGATAGGAACGGTTATCAAGCCGCGTATCAGGGGGTGAATCAGGGGATAGCTCAGGGGATGCAGCGGCCGCTGCTGTCACCCGAAGCGGTTGGCTTGGCCGACCCGCGGGCATCGATGGCGCCGCCCTCTGACCAAATGGGGGGGGGCGTTGGGGTAGCTGGCGCAAGACCCATGACGGTCAGCGCGATTTTGTACCTTAGCCCCGAACGCTGGAGCTTTTGGCTGAATGGTCAGAAATATGACAGCAGCAGCCCCAGCATTCAGCTGGGCGATTGGCAGCTGTTGACGGTTTCCGCCCAATCGGTTTTGTGGCAACACAGCGTGGATGGCCGCCTGCTGAAACTGTCGGCGGGGGGCAGCGATAGTCCCCTGGCACCAATGGTCAATGTGGTTCCTTCTACAGCGTCAGAGTCTGCCGCCAGTGCAAAAGGCTTGCGGCCAGTTGGCTATCACCCGATGGCGGGACAGGCGATTTTGCCGCCACCACCACCCTTATCCACCGAATTGTCCGCTGAATTGGCCACCGAATTGCCGCCCACTCTTCCCCATCCATCCCCCAAACCCCAACCAACAACCGCTAAGCCGAAATCCTCAACCCCCAAAGAAACTGCAGCCCCTAAGCCATGACCAAACTGTTGCCCCACCATCGATTTGTTTGCAGGCCGCTGCTGCTTGCTGGCCTGATAGCCATGCTGATGGGGTGTGACCCGGGGCATGAGGCGATGCACGACCCCACCCTAAAACTGACGCCTGAGGATTATCGCCAATCGCTGATCAACCCCAACAACACCATGCCGCCCGCGCAACCGCCCGCTGCCACCCCGCCTGCCCCCAATAAGGCGATTACCGTTGAGCCGATTGATGCCGCCCTGCTAAAGCCGGTGTCGTTAAGCGTGGGGGATGGGGTGCCGCTGCGCGACCTGTTGCTGGAACTGGCGCGCCAAACGGGGTTGGACGCCGATATTGATCCACAGGTGCAGGGTAGCTTGCTGATGAACGTGCAAAACCGCCCTCTGCGCGATGTGCTGGATCAAATTACCAGCCGCACCAACACCCGCTATCACGTCCGCAACGGCTTTTTGCAGGTGGAGCGGGATTTGCCCTATACCCAGGATTACCATCTGGACTTCCTGAACGCGGTGCGCGAAAGCCAGGGCAGCATTGGGATTTCCACCGATGTGTTTGGCGCGGTCGCTAAGGGTCAGAATGCCAACAACAGCGGCGATAACGGGTCGAAAAGCCGCATTCGTAGCACGGCAACGGCGGATCCCTTTGGCGATTTGGAAACCAACCTACGCCTGCTGCTTAGTAAGGATGGACGGGTCAGCAAGGCCGAGGATAATGAGAACAGTGCCAGCAGTTTCAGCCTGAACCGTCAGGCGGGGATGTTGACCGTGACCGGCACCAAGGTACAACAAAAACGGGTGACAGAATTTCTGGCGGAGCTGCAACGGCAAATGACGGGGCAGGTGTTGATTGAGGCCAAGGTGGTTGAGGTCAGCTTGAATGATCAGTATCGCAGCGGCATCAACTGGCGCACTTTTGTTAAGGGCAAACCCGCTCTTAACGCGGCGGGCAGCTTTGGTGCGGGCTCTGCCCTACAGGAAGGTCCTTATGATTCAACCGGTAAGGTTGCCCCAGGCTTTCTAACCCTATCGCTTAACGACAGCAATTTTGCGGGTGTATTGGGCTTTTTGGACAGTTTTGGCACCACCCGCACCCTATCCAACCCCCGCCTAACCGTGATGAACAACCAAAACGCTATTCTGAAAGTGGCGCAGAATCAGGTGTATTTCACCCTGGACTATGAACGGCGCCAGGGCAAAAACGGCGATCCCGATGTGGTGTCGGTTGGCAGCCAGCTGTACACGGTGCCCATCGGGCTGGTGATGAGCGTGCAACCCGCCATTAACCCCGACAGCCAAAACGTCACCCTAACCTTGCGCCCCACCATTTCCCGCATTACCGGCTTTACCGCCGATCCCGCGGTGGCGATTGCCTCAAACAACACGGTGGTGTCCAGCGTGCCAATTGTTGAGGTGCGGGAATTGGATTCGGTGCTGCGCCTGCAATCGGGTGAGGCGATTGTGATGGGCGGATTGATGCAGGATCGCGGGCTAAATCAGAAGGAGGGGATTCCAGGGCTAAAGGATAATGTGCCCGCCCTGCTAAGCCCGCTGGTGGCCGCAAAGGATGATTCGCAGGAGGTGGTGGAATTGGTTATCTTCCTGCGCGCAACCCTGTTGCCGCCCGCCGATGCCCAGGCCAGCGTTAGCCCCGCCGATGCCAAGTTGTATCAGAAATTTACCCGCGATCCGCGCCCCTTAGCCTTGCCAGGCTATAGCGCCGAGACGTTGCCGGAAGAACAGGATCCTGCGGCCAGGTCGCCAGGCGATACGCCGCGGGAATCATCACCCCCTGCACCAATTTCCTCTAACCCTAACCCGTAACATCAACCATCAGGAGCTATTTCCATGAAAAATTCCAAAATTTTGGCCAAAATTTTGACCAATCCATCCCAACAATCCGCCGCCAAACGAAAAAATCGCCAGGCGGGGTTCAGCCTGATCGAAGCCGCCATTGTCTTGGCGGTGGCGGGTCTGTTGATTGGCGGCGCCTTGCAGGGGCAAACCTTGATTGAAAATGCCCGCATACAGTCGTTGGTGGATCAGGTGCAGGGCTATCGCACGGCGGTCACCACGTTTCAGGACAAATACAATGCGCTGCCCGGCAATTTTTCTGAGGCCACCACCCGCTTGAACGCCAGCTTAAGCAACGGCAGTGGTTCAGGCGCCTTAGGCTCAACCGCCCTTAGTGCTGCCAGCACGGAAAACGCCCAATTCTGGCAGCATCTGGTTGCGGCCAATTTGGTGACGGGGGTCAATGCCAATCCCACCGCAACTGCATCCAGCGCTAAGTTGGGTAAGGATATTCCCGCCACCCGTCTGGGCGGTGGCATCGTTGCGGTTGCGGCCGACGGAACCACCACCAGCAATTCGGTGGCCATTCCCAAGGGGACATGGTTACGGGTTGGCGATGGATCCCCAACCACGGCGGATGGTGCAACAACGGGTGATTTTGCAGGCACCCCTATCCTAAAACCTGATCAGGCCTATCAGATTGATAAAGCCTTGGACGATGGCAATCCCCGCACGGGCAAGGTTATGGCGACGGGCACGGGCTGCACCACCGGGACGGCACCCAACCTTAGCTATGATGGCACCAGCAGCGACCGCAACTGCCTGCTGTTCATCGCGCTGTAGATAGGGGGCTTTGGCCACCCGACTATCAGATTAGAGGGGGGATGTTCGGCGTGCTGGGCATCCCCCCTCTGGCGATGGGGGATGATGAAACATTCCCGCCTCTCTGTTGTCATCCTACCCCTTGTGGGTAGGATCCATGCGATGGCACCGCCTGTACAGCGGTTAGGATTAGAGATTCTACCCATAAAGGGTAGAATGACAGTTGGTGGTGCGGATAAGTTTAGCCTTTTTCTGTCGCCACCAATTCCCCCCCTCTTGCGATGGAGTGTTACCGCCAGATCTTGATTTGCAGCGGGCGGCGGCGCATGATGGTTGGCATGACGGCTATGCCAGATCCTTTTTCCGTGTTGAATCCTACGGGTCGATCCGATCTGGTGCTGACCTGCGAACATGCAGGCAGCTTTATTCCGACCGCGCTAAACGGCCTGGGGCTACCCACCAGTTTTAACGATCCCGACCAGCATTTGAACGCGCTGTTGGACGTGGGGGCGGCCGATCTAACTCGTGCCTTGGCAAAGTGGTTGCATGCCCCCGCCGTGCTGGCCACTGTCAGCCGTTTGGTGGTGGAATGTAACCGATGGCCCTATGACCCCGAATTTGTGGCACAGCGGGTACAGAAAATGTTGGAGATCCCCGGCAACCAGAATCTGCAGCAGGAGGAGGTGGCGGAGCGCGCCAAAACTTGGTTCTGGCCATATCATCAGGCTATCACCCGCCAAATTAGCCAAAGCCTGTTAGAGGGCGTGCGCCCCGCCCTAATCAGTGTTCACAGCTTTACCCCCAATTTTCATGGCCAGCAGCGCCCTTGGCAGGTTGGGGTATTGTGGGATCAGGATTTTGGGTTAAGCGCCGCGATGTTGGCGCAGTTGACCACCGCTACCGATTGGGTG
Organism: Alphaproteobacteria bacterium; assembly: GCA_044375625.1. Taxonomy (GTDB): domain Bacteria; phylum Pseudomonadota; class Alphaproteobacteria; order CAISOG01; family CAISOG01; genus CAISOG01. The sequence continues at coordinate 50,188 of JBILMH010000005.1, read as the reverse complement.
GTGGGAGATAATGAGCCCTATGACATTCGCGGCGGCGTATCTTTTGCCATTTCTTTTCATGCTGTCCCGCTGGCCTTGCCAAACATTGTTTTAGAGGTTCGATCGGATCAGATTGATACGCCTGCTAAGGCCGATTCGGTTGCCAGGATTTTGGTGCCCGCCATTGAACAAGCCTTAGCCAGCCTGCGCCACGTTAATGGGGGACTGTTGCCGCTATAGGTATTCCTCGTTAGAAAGCACCAGTGCTGCAAATGCGCTCAGTCTGTGATACAATGCTTATGTACGCAAAAGTACACGCCGTTCTGTTTCTCGCTCGATTGTCATTTTCGTTAGTTGCTGCTTTTTGGATTGAATCACCTATATGACCACCACCACGAACCCTCAACCATCTGCAACCAGCACGGCGCGCCCTGAGGAACTACGCCATTTCGCGGCGCAGGCCGACCGTTGGTGGATCAGCGGCGGTGGCTATGACGTGTTGCACGCCATCAACCCGTTGCGCCTAAGCTATATCCGCGAACAGCTGTGCCAACATTTTGGCCTGGATACGGCGGCGGCGCAGCCGTTGACGGGGCTGACCATGTTGGATGTTGGCTGTGGCGGCGGCCTGATCGCTGAGCCATTAAGTCGGCTGGGGGCGGCGGTGACCGCGGTGGATGCCGAGCCCGCAACGGTGGCGGTGGCGGCGGCGCACGGGGCGGAGCAGGGGTTAAGCATCGATTATCGTTGCAGCGCGGTTGAGGATTTGCCCACCGATGCCCCGTTTGACGCGATTATCGCCCTGGAGATCATCGAACATGTTGCCAACCCCGCGCGCTTTGTGGCAGAGCTGGCCAAGCGGTTAAAGCCAGGCGGCCTGGTGATCATCAGCACCCTGAACCGTACCACCCGATCCTATCTGTTGGGGGTGGTGGCGGCAGAGCGGGTGTTGCGTTGGGTGGCGGTGGGCACCCACCGTTGGTCGCAATTTGTTAAGCCTAGTGAGCTGGCGGCGGCGGCACGCGATGTCGGCCTGACCATGGATCGATTGACGGGGTTGACCCTGAACCCGCTGAGCCGAACATGGGGGCTAAGCAACGACGTCGCGGTCAATTATCTGGCGGTGCTGCGTTAGAGAAAGCCTTGTCATTTCCGCGCAGGCGGAAATCCACCAACCGTAACCGCAAAATTGATTGGTTTCGGCCTTATGAATCCCCGCCTTCACCCGTGCGGGGATAACTTCCCCCCCCGATACCCAAAATCGGGCGACCTTCACATAATCTTCATAAAACTTGGGTAGATTAGAAGGAGTTTGTTAACAAATAGATTCATGGAAAAGCCTATGGCTCCCGCCACTGCTACCGCGCCATCAAGAACGCAAATTCATGTAGCACCGCATCCCACCTATGTCAGTGCCGCTTGGGCAAGGGATCATCCTGAATATACTGCCCAGGCGGTTTCAGGCGCTAAAACAATCCTAAATGTTATGGATGCTGAGATAACTGAGGAGCAGACTTGGCGTTTTGTAGCTGACGCAAAAGCACCAGCCTATGTACAGAACGTTGCCAAAGGCCTAAATGGTATTGGTTCGACATGGCGTCGCGCTGTTGATGGGGCATGGATGGCGACCGATGCCGCCTTTAATTTCGCCAGCTTTCTGATCGATGCCAATAATAAGGATAAAGAATTAATTCAAGCCATGATGGATCTGTTGGGAACAACGACAACCGTCATTACCGCACCTGTTAAGGCTACCTTGGCGGTTGTGTTGGTCAATATGTATCCGGGTATGCTTATTAAATTTGGCTATGCCGCGCCCCAAGCTGCTGCCAGTCCCAGTCGCTCTAACGATAATTCTAAACAGGGACTAACGGACGAAGAACAAGGCCGAATAGACGCAACTAGCCAGACCACTCCTAATCTCAAAGAGGATGAATACGGGTTTGTTGGAGATTTCACTGCGACGCCTGGCTATAATGAAATAGCACAGAAAGGACGATAAAAACAGCCTGTAACCGCCTATCGCATGGGGTGCAACCATCGGTGGGCAGCGGGCTCTCTCCTAGCGGGCTCTCTCCCTTCCTCTCCCCCTCCCCCCCTCTCCCCCTCTCCCCCTCCCGACAACAACACCCCGAACCTCTTATCATTCCCCTATCATCCCCCCTGTCATTTTTTGGATTTTTCCTTGGCGATGGCCATTCTTTATGGTTAAGTGGGGGGCGTCATCTTTGCAAAAAACGAAAGGGGTTATGGATGTCAGGCAATTCCTTAGTCAAATTTTTGGCCGACCGTTTGGCCGTCGTTAAGCCTTCCCCCACCCTGGCGTTGGTGCAATTGGCGAAGGAGTTAAAGGCGGCGGGGCGCGATGTTATCGACCTGTCGGCGGGTGAGCCGGATTTTGACACGCCCCCCCATGTGCAACAGGCGGCGATTGCGGCGATGGCGCGTGGCGAAACCCGCTATACCGCGGTTGGTGGCACGCCGGCGTTAAAAAAGGCCATTTGCGCCAAATTTTTGCAGGATAACGCCCTGGACTATACCGCGGATGAGGTGATGGCGGGTACAGGCAACAAACAGCTGTTGTTTAATGCTTTTTTGGCCACCCTAAACCCCCAGGATGAGGTGATTATTCCCGCACCCTATTGGGTATCCTATCCCGACATGGTGTTGTTGGCGGGCGGCAAGCCCGTGGTTGTCCCCTGTGGCCAGGATAGCAATTTTAAGCTGACCCCCGATGCGTTGCAGGCCGCCATTACCCCCCACACCAAATGGCTGATTCTGTGTTCGCCGTCCAACCCAACCGGCAGTGCCTATAGCAGGGATGAATTAACCGCCCTGGCCGATGTGTTGCGCCGCAACGATCACGTTATGATCTTAAGCGATGATATTTACGAAAAGCTGGTGTTTGATGGAAAGAGCTTTTGCAACATTCTGAATGTTGCCCCTGATTTAAAGGATCGCACCATGGTCGCCAATGGTGTGTCCAAATCGCATGCAATGACCGGGTGGCGTTTGGGCTTTGCCGCCGCCCCGAAGGAGTTGATTGCGGCGATGACCCTGATTCAATCGCAATCCACCTCTAACCCCTCTTCACTCAGCCAGGCGGCGGCGGCGGCCGCGTTGGAGGGTGACCAAAGCTTTTTGCCATCATGGGTGGCGGAGTTTCAGGGGCGCCGTGATGTGTTGGTGGCGGGGTTGAACGCCATTGATGGCATCACATGCCTGACCCCCGACGGTGCCTTTTATGTTTACCCCAATTGTGGCGGCCTGATTGGTCGCACCACGCCAGCGGGCAAACAATTGGCCAATGATCAGGATGTGGCCGCCTATCTGTTGGAATCGGCGGGCGTGGTGGCCTTGCCTGGCTATACCTGTGGCCTGTCACCCCATTTGCGGATGTCCTTTGGTAACGTCAATCAGGCCAAACTGCGGGAAGCTTGTGAAAAAATGAGCGCGGCGGTGGCCAAGCTGCAAGGCAGTGACGCGGTCGCGGCCTAGCCCCTTTCTCCATCCCCTCTCATCAGCCACCTAACCGCTTAAATTTGGTTAGATTCTTATATCCAGCGCGGATAGGGCGGGGGTGGGGGGTACAGCCGCTGCGCGCCGGCAGCTGGCCAGCATCCTTACCCTATGGTGCGCCCCCAAACCCCTGCCATGCCCCTGTACTAATAGTTGGGGGGGGTGCATTTTTTGCTTGGCATGGGGAAAGTTTTTTGATTAAGTTGCGTTTTCATTATTTCTTTTACGATAAAGGAAGATAACGTCATGACGCAAGTACATTATTTGAACCCCCGGTACCAACAAGGGTCTCCAACCCTGAATTACGCTGCAAAGGTAAGTGCATTAAGAGCCGAAGGTAGAGATATATTGGAAATGGTGCTGGGTGAGTTGCAGCCACCATTCTTTGAAGTTCCTGCACATATCAAAGCTGCGATGCACGAGGCTATTGATGCGAATAGAACCCGCTACACTGATCCCCAAGGGGAACAAGAGGTTCTAGAAGTTATACGCGCAAAACTTGAGCGCGACTACAAAATTTCCTATTCACCAAGAGAAGTGATGCTATCAAATGGTGTTAAACAGGTGATTGAAAACCTGTTTGCCGTAGCCCTTGAGCCAGGCGACGAGGTATTAATACCAGCACCTTGTTGGGTCTATAAGCCTAACATCACCAAATATGGTGGCGTATGTAAATTTGTCCCTTGCAGTAAAGATAACAATTATAACGTAATCGCTAAGCAGTTAGAGGATGCCATTACCCAACAAACCAAATGGCTAATAATAAACTCACCAACTAATCCGACGGGTAGTCTTTATACTAGAGAGGATTTCGTTCAAATCGCCAAGGTGTTGCGCAAAAATACTCATGTTAGGATTTTTCTCGACGAGATTTACGAACAACTGGTGTTCGATGGCCATGAGTTTTGTAGCCTGCTGACTGTTGCTCCTGATTTAAAAGATAGAGTGGTGGTGGCTAATGGGATATCCAAAGTTTATGCTGGGACTGGATTACGTGGGGGCTTTGCCTCTGGCTCTGAAGAAACAATTTTTGCAATGACCAACCATCAATCGATTACTACATCAAGTATTTGTACACCAGTCCAGTGGGCTATGAAGGCAGCTTTTGGGGGTAATCACGACTTCTTGGAAGCTTGGATGGCTGAGCTACAGGATCGCCGCGATGCCTTCGTGTGCGGGATTAACCAACAGGTTAGGGGATTGCATGCTATATCACCGATGTCAACTTTCTACGTTCGCATCGAATGCGGAGATTGGACGGAACTTATCACCAAAGATGGAAAAACGACATTTGAAACAGATCTCGATGTTGCCAATCATCTCGTTGAAAAAGCTGGTGTGGCGATGATGTTTGGCGCTCCCTTTAATTACCAAGAACCCATGTTACGTGGGTCGCTCAATCTTCCTAAAAGCGAGCTGGAAATAGCCTGCGAACGAATAGCTGCCGCCAGGAATGAATTGGTAACACGATAAAACGATCCCGCTAAATCCTTATATCCAGCGCGGATAGCGCGGGGGTGGGGGTTTGTTGGCGGGCATACAGGCTGGCGGTTTGGCGAAAGGGTTCGATGTTCAGCCGTGGTGACTGATCATTCTGGCTGATCATCTGCGCCAGCAGGGCTGGTTGCACAAAATCCATCGTATCAGTGGCCTGGGTGGTGGAATGGGCGGCGGCCTGGGCGGCGGAATAGGTGGCAGGTTGCGCGCTTAGAAAATCTGGCGGGCGGCTTTGGGGCGTTTTGGGGAAATCCACCACCTGCCCCGTGCGCACGGCTGTTGGCGCCTCGGCTGTAGCATCGATCGGCTGGTGATAGCTCAGCAAGCGTTGATCGGCGGTTTTGCCGGACTCTAAGCCCTGGCGGGAATGGCCGCCTTGGCGCCCCCCATCCTCCAACACGTCCCCAACAGCGGTCAAAACCGCGGTTTTTGAGGGCGGCTGGCCGTCTTGATAAGCATCCTGGGGGGAATCCCATGCCTGCCTATCGCCCTGCAACAAACGGCCGCCATCAACCCGCGCCGACGGCCGCACCCGCTCCGCGCTGCCCGCAAGGCCAAAGGGTACCACCGCCCCCAGGCTGTTGGCTGTAGACATTACCATAACCCCAGCATCCTAAAACAAAAGTGCTAAGAAAGACTTTAGCACGAATCTGGATGCTGGCCAGTCCCTGGGCGATTGCCCAAATAATGATAAGCCCCCCTTGCCCAAAAAAGCGCAAGGTTGGTTAAGAAAATCGTGCAGAAAGTCATTGGTTTTTCGTGCCAAAGGGGCTACATAAAGAACGCAGAGCGCTGGATTGCGCCGAAAAAATTAAAAAGGGAAATAAAATGGCTGATATTATGTTTAACGGCCCAGAGGGGCGTTTGGAGGGTCGCTATCACCAGGGGCCTGAGGGGGCGCCGCTGGCCATCGTGCTGCACCCCCACCCGCAACATGGCGGCACCATGAACAATAAGGTGACCTATGGCCTGTTTCATTTGTTCGTGAATCGTGGCTATTCGGTTTTGCGCTTTAATTTTCGGGGCGTTGGGCGCAGCCAGGGGAAATTTGCGCGGGGGGAGGGGGAGCTTAGCGATGCCGCCGCCGCCCTGGACTGGTTGCAATCGGTCAACAACTCCTCCGTCAACTGTTTTGTGGCGGGTTTTTCCTTTGGCGCCTGGATTGCCATGCAATTGCTGATGCGGCGGCCAGAAATTCGCAGCTTTGTGGCGGTTGCCCCGCCCGCCAACATGTATGACTTCAGCTTTTTGGCACCCTGCCCGGCCTCTGGCCTGATTGTCATTGGGGATCAGGATGAAATCGTGCCGCCCGATTCCGCCAAAGTGCTGGCCGCCAAATTGTCACGCCAACGCGATGTTCATGTCGATTTCCAAACGGTTGAGGGTGCCAAACACCTGTTTGGGGGTAAGGTGGACGATCTGATGACGGTGGCGGATGCCTATATCGGCAACGTCTCCTTCGCGCCGATTCAGCCGAAGTCTGGCGGGCGACGGGGCTAATAGTCATTCCACTTTAGAAATCTCCAGTGCTGCAAATATCACGATCTCTGCGATACGGTGCTCATGTACTTCTGTGTACACTCCGCTCCGTTTCTCGACCTCGTAACATTTTCGCAGGCTGGATATTTCTAAATTGAAACGACTATAGGGTAAAAACGCCCTGCCTTTGCGATTATTGTACCTGTGACAGCACCCCGCCCGTCATCGGTTGCGGTGCGCCCGTCGTGCCTGGAAAGCTGATGGGCAGGCCGCGTTGATGGCGGGCGGCCAGATAGCCAAAGGTTTGCGCCTCCAGCGCGCCGGCCGACCACCCCACCGCCTCCGCGATGCAGACGGGCACATCCCCCAGCCGCTGTGCCAACATGGCCATCAGCGTGCGGTTTTGGGTTCCCCCTCCCGCGATAATCCATTGCCTTGGTGGCAGGGGCAGATGGTGGACGGCGGCGGCGATGGTGGCGGCGGTAAAGGCGGTTAGGGTGGCGGCACCATCGGCGGCTGACAGTCCCGTCACAGGGGCTAGGCTAAAGGCGCGGCGATCCAGCGATTTGGGCGGCGGTGTGGCAAAATAGGGATGATCCATCAGCTGCGCCAACGCCCCCTCATCCACCTTGCCCTGCGCCGCCAGCGCCCCCTGCGCGTCAAAGGGCTGCCCCAACTGCTGCTGCATCCAATCGTCGATCAGGCCGTTGCCGGGCCCCGTGTCAAAAGCGATCATCGCCTCAGGCTGATCGTTGGGGATATAGCTGATATTGGCCACCCCGCCGATATTGACCACCGCTAAGGGTTTGGCCAGATCGGCGGCCAAGGCCTGATGAAAAATCGGCACCAACGGCGCCCCCTGCCCCCCTGCCGCCACATCGGCGCGGCGAAAATCCGATACAACGGGGATTTGCAACTGCGCGGCCAGCCAGGCGGCATCGCCAATCTGCACCGTGCAACGGTTGGCGGGATCATGCCACAGGGTGTGGCCGTGAAAGCCGATCAGCGCGACCGGCTGGTCAAAGCCCGCCAACAGCCGCCGACAGGCCTGCAGATGAAAATCGGTTAATTGCCGCACCAGGGCGGCTGGCGCACTGGTCTGGCCATAGCTGGCCAACAGCGCTTGGCGGAAATCGGCGGGATAGGGCAGGGTCAGATGCGCCCCACAGGCCGCCACCCGCACCCCATCGGTCAGCAACAGGGCGGCATCCACCCCATCGGCTGAGGTGCCACTCATCAGGCCAAGCGACCAGAAACAGGAAGACGTTAAGGGCATGGTAACACTTTTATAGTTTATTGGTTATCAGTTGTAAAAAATTTGTAACAAACAGCCTAAATAAAAAAGGATATGGGGCATGAGTCTTTTTGGTGAAAACGGTATAGGCGCCGATCGGGATTTCATTAAGGGGGCAATTTCGGATTTGGCTGTTGCCGCAACTGTAGCGTCGCAAAAATTCGGTGTCCAGGTAACCTTGCGCCCCGATTGTCCGCTGTCGGGCGATCACGCAATCGGTTTCGTGGTGGATGATGGTGGCGATGTTAGCGTCCTGGATAACGGCGGCTATGGGGTGACGGAGGATTTGCAGGTGGTGTCCTTCATGGATTTGTGCCCCAACAGGGCGGCGGCGCAACAGCTGTGCGCCCAACTGAACGGCGATTTCGGCCATCAGGTCACCGCCCGTGCGGTTGGCCCCCTGCGGCAACAGTTTTCTACCCAGCAGCAGGCGGAGGATTACCGCATGGCTCTGCTGTTGGCGGCGATAACCCCTGATGATAGCGATCTTGGCGTGATGCCTGTTATGGCCAGCCTTTTCCCCGTCATGACGGCGGTCGCCCCCTGCTCACAGGCATGGCCAGCCAACCTGCCCTTACCCCACAACCTTTTCACCACTCCCGCTCTAGCCGTTCATAGCTGTGGCCGTTAGTTGCGGTGCGCGTGGTCTAAAACAGGGTGGAATTGACGGGCAGCGAGTATTGCTGCTCATAATCGGTGCGTGGAATCGGGTAGTCGTTGCTGAGGCAGGCATCACAATATTGCGGCTGGTCAGGGTGACGCCCACCCGCCTCCCCCAAGGCGCGGTACAGCCCATCCAAACTAACAAAGGCCAGCGAGTCCGCCCCGATGTAGCGTGCCATTTCCGCCAAATCCATGTTGGCGGCCAACAGCTTATCGCGATCGGGGGTATCCACCCCGTAAAAACAGGAATTAACGATTGGCGGGCTGGCTACCCGAAAATGCACCTCCCGCGCGCCAGCGTTGCGTACCAGGGAAACGATTTTGGTGCTGGTGGTGCCGCGCACGATGCTGTCATCCACCAACACCACCCGCTTACCCGCCAACACCCCCCGATTGGCGTTGTGTTTCAGCTTCACGCCCAGGTCACGAATTTGAGCCGTCGGTTCAATAAAAGTACGGCCGATATAGTGGTTGCGGATAATCCCCATTTCAAAGGGTAAACCCGCCGCCTCCGCATAGCCCAGCGCCGATGCCACGCCCGAATCGGGCACGGGAACCACCACATCGGCCTCAACCGGATGTTCCCGCGCCAATTCGGCGCCTATTCCCTTGCGGCCAAGATAGACGCTGGTTCCCTCCATCTGGCTGTCGGGGCGGGCGAAATAGATGTACTCAAAGATGCAAAAGCGTTTGGGCACGGTGCGAAAGGGAAACAGCGATTTTACCCCACTCTGGCTGATAACCACCACCTCCCCCGGCTCCACATCCCGCACCAGTTTCGCCCCCAGGATGTCGAGGGCGCAGCTTTCCGAGGCCAACACGGGGCTGCCATCCAATTGACCCAGCACCAGAGGACGCACCCCCCAGGGGTCACGCACCCCAATCAGCTGGTCACGCGCCAGCGCTACCAGCGAATAGGCACCCTGCACCTGCTGCAACGCGGTGATCAGGTCGTCCACCGGGTTACGTTTTTTCGCTGCCGCCATCAGGTGGATAATCACCTCGGTATCGGAGGTGCTTTGGAAAATCGCCCCACCCTGCACCAATTCCTGACGCAGGCTGATGGCGTTGGTCAAATTGCCGTTATGGCACAGGGCGAACCCCCCCTTAGCCAGGTCGGCAAAAATCGGCTGAACATTGCGCAGGCTGGTATCGCCACTGGTAGCATAGCGCACATGGCCAATGGCGGTGTTGCCCACCAGCTTTTTGATGGTGGCGTCATTGCTAAAATTGTCGGCGACATGACCCAGGCCGCGGTGAACGTAGAACCGCTGGCCATCATAGGAAACGATCCCAGCCGCCTCCTGCCCACGGTGTTGCAGGGCGTGCAGCCCAAGGGCGGCATGGGCACTGGCGTCGGGGTGGGCATAGATGCCAAAAACGCCACATTCATCGTTGAATTTATCAAAAGGCACGATCAAACTTTTCCCTTAGGCATAATGGGGCAAAACGATAGGCTGAGCAATTCTCAACCAGCACAACAGGTTAGGGCTTTTTGGTAAACAAGTCATCCAGCCGCTTACGTTCTTCTATACCGTAGCCAGGCTTTGCGCTAGGGGTAGCTGCGGGTGCGGGTGCGGGTGCAGGCGTGGGAGCAGGCGCGGCAGGGGAATTATGGCCGCTCTCTGGAGCATTAGGGGCGGGATTGGACGGCGTTGGTGCGGGCGTGGGCGCGGCACCCCCATGCTGGCCGTTATGAGGGGGGGCGGAGGTTGCCCCGTCTTTGTTGCCATCCTGTTGCTGGCCATCTTGTTTCGCACCATCTTGTTTCCCACCATCTTGTTGCTTGGTGGCGCCATCACCCCCTAGGCCATAGGTTTTGGTGGCCTCATGCAACCCCTGCTCGCTGTATTTCAGGATAATCGGCGCCAGGGACGATTCTTTGTACCAGTCTGGCAATTTTTCCTCAGCCACAAAGTTATGAATGCCCAGCAGCACCACCGCCACCACGAACAGGCCGCGAATCAGCCCAAAGGCCAGACCCAGCGCGCGATCCACCCCACTAAAGATGCTGTCGCGCACCTGATCCGACACCACATGGGCAATCAGGGAAAAGGTTACCAGGCTGACCACAAATAGGCCGGCAATGCCCGCCACCTCAGCAAACAGACGATTTTCGATCAGCTCACGCCCCAATTGGGTGCTAAAGGGGTATCCGAAAAAGGTGATAACCGCCGCGCCGATCCAGCTGCCCACCCCAAACAGTTCGCGCACAAAGCCGCGCACAAAGGCAAAAAGACCGGACAAACCGATCAGGGCTATCATGGCAATGTCTGCAACGGTCAACATGGGCATTTAGGAGGCAAGCTTGGAGGGTTGAGTCTGTATTACCCGATGCAGCTGGCGGATGGAAGAGATCTCATCAACCTGCATCGCAAAAGCCTGACCTGTGGGCGCTGTTGCATTGCCCGCCTTGGCCGCTGCCCCCGCCCCAGTTGGCTTGGTCGAATGGTTGGCCGTTCCCGCCAGTGGGGTAGATTTGGGAGCAATCGCCCGCAAAAAGCCCAGCTTTTGCGCTTCTTTCATCCGTTGGCTCAGCTGGCTAACTGGCCGCACCTCCCCCGCTAGGCCAATTTCGCCGCAGAACACCGCCCCAGTTGGCAGCGGTTGTCCGGTCAGGGCGGAGATAAGGGCGGCCGCCACCGCCAGATCGGCGGCTGGTTCCTGAATCCGAATGCCGCCCGCCACGTTCAGATACACTTCCTGATCGCTAAAGCGAAAGCCGGTACGGGTTTCCAGGATGGCCAGCAACATGGCCAGACGGCTGCTGTCCCAACCCACCACGTTGCGGCGCGGGGTGCCCCCCCAATTGGCGGGCGCGGTTAGTGCCTGAATCTCCACCAACAGTGGGCGCGTGCCCTCCAACGCGCAAAACACCGCGCTGCCGCTGACGGCTTCGGCATGTTGGTTCAGGAACAGGGCGGATGGGTTGGGCACCTCCGCCAAGCCAGCCTCCCCCATTTCAAACACCCCGATTTCATCGCTGGCACCAAAGCGGTTCTTAAAGGCGCGCAGGATGCGGTACTGATGGCTGCGTTCCCCCTCCAGATACAACACGGTATCCACCATATGTTCCAACACGCGGGGGCCGGCAATCAACCCCTCCTTGGTCACATGGCTGACGATCAGCAGGGTGCAGTTATGCTGCTTAGCCTGTACGATCAGCTCATGGGCGCAGGCACGCACCTGCGAGACGGTGCCGGGTGCGCCGCTGATTTCGTCATGATACAGGGTCTGGATCGAATCGATGATCACCAGTTGCGGCGGGGTTTTGGAGGCAAACAAGCCCAAAATGGTGGGCAGATGGGTTTCCGCCGCCAGCTGCAACGGCACTTGCCCCAAGCCCAATCGGTTGGCGCGCAGGCGGATTTGCCGCACCGACTCCTCCCCCGACACATAAACGCTGGCCAGTATGGGCGAAAGCTGGCTGGCCAGTTGCAGCAGCAGGGTGGATTTGCCGATACCCGGATCGCCGCTGATCAACACCGCGCTGCCCCGTACCAGCCCGCCGCCGCAAACCCGATCCACCTCCGCCATGCTGGTCGGCACCCGACTCTCCGCCTCTTCACTATCGCTTAACGCCACGCTGTGCAGGGGCATGGCCTGGCCGCCGCGAATCTTACCACTGCCAGCCTTGGCGGGCATGGCCGCCGCCCGACTGCTGATGGGCAGCGATACCACGCTTTCCTCAGTCAGGCTGTTCCACGCGCCACATTCCTCACACCGCCCCGCCCATTTGGTGGTGCAGGCGCCGCAGGATTGGCAGACATAGGATTTTTTCAGCATGCGGGTCAGCCCAACAGCTTATGCGCCCAACCATCGGCGCGTTCCAAATTGCGTTCCAGCCGCGCCATGGTTTGCCCCTGATCGCTGCTGTCATCCTTCAGCCAGATCCGCATGGTATCGGCGTACAACAGGGTCAATCCCGCCTCAGCTAAGCTTTTTTGCCAGCCATGGGTGGGCCCGCCCGCCTGGCGCAACATCAGGGCGATGGTGCCCTTAGTGGTTTCCAGCACGCTGGCTTTCAGCAACGGGTGGCACCACCAATCACGGGTCAGGCGCACCAGGGCGGGGCGATAGGGCAGCATGGCATCAAACCGCCGCATAATCAGGTCGAACAGGCGATCCCGCACCGATTCCCCCACCACGACCGCATAGCCATCCAACATGGCTTGGTTCAAATGGCGGTTCAGGGCGGTGATGACCGACCCAGGGCTGGGGAAACAGGCCTGCAGCTGTGGCTCGGCAATGCCAAGGGCGCTGGCCAAGCTGGCGGTGGGATAGCATCGCCACCCCTGCTGCGCCAGTATCGCCAACAGGCCGTCCATAAGCGCCGTCGGCGTATCGGCGCCATGCGCGCCATGATGATCCCCGTGATGATCCCCGTGATGGGCATGGGGATGAGTATGGGGATGAGTATGGGGATGAGAGGAATCGTGCGGGCTGGCCATAGCGGATCCAAAACTGTTGGTCGAACAATGTTGTTGCGATGATACCAGAATGCGCCAATTTTGGCCAAAAGCAAAGGGGATGTAGGGGGGGGTAAGCCCGCCTAAAGCTCGGCAAGCCAGACACCATATCTGCCCTATATCCGCCCCATATCCAACCCATACCCGTCCTGATACCCTGCTATTCACGGCAAAAAATGGTGGGGGCAACAAAAAAACCGTATCACCCGCAATCAACAGTTGCCAAATGGATAAAAACTTGCGACAACTATCAGCCCGCTAGCATGGAGTTATATTATGGAAGTTATTCTGTTAAGCCGTATCGCCAAATTGGGGCAGATGGGCGAAATTGTATCGGTTAAGCCTGGCTTTGCCCGCAACTTTTTGTTGCCGAAAAAATTGGCGTTGCGCGTTTCCGAAGCCAACAAAAAATTGTATGAATCGCAAAAGCAACAACTGGCCGCCGTAGCGGATCAGCAGCGTCAGGATGCCGAAACCGCCGCCAAGAAATTGGAAGGGTTGGTTTGCACCATGTTGCGTCAGGCCGCCGACAGCGGCGCCCTGTTTGGCTCTGTTTCCAAGCGCGACATTCAAAAAACCCTGGCGGAGCATGCCTTTGCCCTGAATGTTGAGCAAATTGAGCTGACCAAGCCGATCAAATTGGTTGGCATCTATGAGGTGACCGTGCGGTTGCACCCCGATGTGGCGCGCACCATTACCCTGGTGGTGGCCAGCTCTGCGGAACAGGCGGAGGCCTTGCGCAACCCGCCAGCGGCCAAAACCAAGGCAGCAGCAGCAGCGGCAGTGGAATCGCCAGCCGAGGTTGAGGCGGACAACCCTGAGCAGGCGGCCTAAGGCTTTGCCTTCTCAGCCGTTTGTGTCCAATTTGGCGGATAACAGGGCTGTCCACTTGGCTGACCACTTGGTTATCCATATGGCGTCAATTTTGCCTGTAATGTTAAGGCTATCCTAAGATGGCAACTGGTGTTGCATCGCTATCCCCCGCCGAATTGGCCGCAACCCAGCAGGGTTTGGGCGAATTTTCTGCGGCGACCAGTGATAATAAGGGCGACAGCCAGCTGCCGATGTTGGTCAATGCCGCATCGGGTCATGGCGTTGCGGGCGCTTCCATCACCGCACCCCGCCAATTGCCCTTTAATCTTGAGGCGGAACAGGCACTTCTGGCCACCATTTTGCTGAACAACGCCGCCTATGAACGGGTGATTGAGTTTCTTGAGCCGGCATATTTTGCCAGCGGTCTGCATGGCCGCATCTTTGCCGCGATTGGCAAGCTGTTGGAACGGCACCAGTTGGCCAGCCCCATCACCCTGAAACCATTTTTTGAGCAGGATCCCGATATTGCCAGCGTTGGCGGCATCGGCTATCTCAGCGCGATTACCGGCGCGATGGTCAGCATCATTAACGCCACCGACTATGCCAAACTGATTCACGATCTGCACCTGCGGCGCCAGCTGATTGCGGTGGGGGAGGAGGTGGTGAACCGCGCTCATGAACAGCTGATTGAACAGCCCGCCCGCACCCAAATTGAGCAGGCGGAGCAGCAGTTGTATGATTTGGCCAGCACGGGGCAGATTGAGGGGGGCTTTCAGGCCTTTGACCAAGCCCTGGCCGAGGCGGTTAAATCCGCCAACGCCGCCTTTGGCCGCCAGGGGCAGTTGCCGGGCATTTCCACCGGCTTTCATGATTTGGACAAATTGATGGGCGGGTTGCAAAAATCCGACTTGTTAATCGTGGCGGGACGGCCAGGGATGGGCAAAACCGCCTTTGCCACCAACATTGCCTTTTTTGCCGCCCAAAATTGCCGTCGCCAGCATGATGATCAGGGGGTGGAACGGATTGTCGATGGCGCGGTGGTCGGCTTTTTTTCCCTGGAAATGTCGGCGCCGCAACTGGCCACCCGTATTTTGGCGGAGCAAACCGGCCTGTCGACCGAAAAAATCCGACGGGGGGAGCTGAGTAAGGGCGATTTCGATCGCATTGTGCAGGCCAGCCAGCGTTTGCACCAACTGCCCCTGTATATCGATGACACCCCCGGCATGACGGTCAGCGCGCTGCGCACCCGCGCCCGCCGCCTGAAACGCCGTCACAACCTGTCGATGATCGTGATCGACTATCTGCAACTGATTCATCCCAACAGCACCAGTCGGCGGGAAAATCGGGTGCAGGAATTGTCGGAGATTACCCGTGGCCTGAAAACCCTGGCCAAAGAATTGGACGTGCCGGTCATCGCCCTGTCGCAACTGTCGCGGGCGGTCGAATCACGCGATGACAAACGCCCCCAGCTGGCCGATTTGCGCGAATCCGGATCGATTGAGCAGGATGCCGATGCCGTGCTGTTTGTGTACCGTGAGGAGTATTATGAGGCGCGTAAGGAACCGTCGCCCAACGACAAATTGGCCTATGACGCCTGGCGCCAAAAATTTGAATCGTTGCAAAACCTGGCTGAGGTGATTTTGGCCAAGCACCGCCATGGGCCAACGGGTAAGGTGCAGCTGCACTTTGATGGCGCGGTCACCCGCTTTAGCGATTATCAGCCGAATGAACGGTTGCCCGTCCCCGCCCCGTTTTAGCGGACAGCCATGCCCGCCGATTCACGGAACAGAAGAAAAGAAATCGGTAGAGTTCTGGCCGCCAATGCGGCAAGCTGTTGGCCATGAGCAAGATGTTTCCCCACAGCGATGCGGCGCGGCTGACCATTGATTTGGCGGCGGTGCAGGCCAACTATCGCCAGTTATGCGCCGCCACCAACCCCAATTCCAACCCCACCGCGCCCCAGGCCGCGACCCCTAAGGTGCAGGTCGGTGCCTGTGTGAAGGCCAATGCCTATGGCTTGGGGCTTAGGCCTGTGGTGCAGGCGTTGGCGCGGGCGGGCTGTCGGCGGTTTTACGTTGCCACCACCGCTGAGGGGGTGGCGGCGCGTCAAGCGCTCCAGGATTGCGCGCTCTCAGCCGCTCCCCCAGCCGATCCCCCCGCCGCGGTGGTGGTGCTGCATGGTTTTCAGGCGGATGAGGCGGCAACGATTCTGGCGGCGCGGCTGACCCCCGTGTTGAACAGCCGCCAACAGGTGATCGATTTTGCCGCCCTGTGCCAACAGGCCGCCCCCGATTCCACAAACGCCATCATCCATATCGACACCGGCATGAACCGATTGGGGCTGGGGGTGCAGGATTTGGCCGAGTTGTGCCAGGCGGCGGATTTTCGCGCCCTGCCCATTGATGGGATCATGAGCCATTTGGCCTGCGCCGATTTGCCCGACCATCCGATGAATACTAAGCAGCGGGATGCGTTGGATGCGATTCGGCCATGGCGTGACCACCAACACAAATCGCTGGCCAACTCATCGGGCATCTTCCTGGGCGCGGGGTACCATTTTGATCAGGTGCGCCCCGGCATGGCGCTGTACGGCCTGAACCCCACACCCGCCGCCGCCAACCCCATGCGGATGGTCGTTACCCTGACCGCGCCGATTTTGCAGCTGCGCTCTGTCAAAGTGACGGGGGCGGGGTTGAGCGTTGGCTATCACGCCACCCCGATTCCCGCGGGGGTAAGCAGGCTGGCCACCTTAGGCATCGGGTATGCCGATGGCGTGCCGTGGCGGCCAACCAGCCACAGTGTGTGCTATATCGACGATGTGCCATGCCCGGTGGTCGGGCGGGTATCGATGGATCTGACCGTGATTGATGTGTCGGCCGTGCCAGAATCGCTGTTGGCGAAGGCCAGGGAGGCAATCGTGCTGGGCGCCCGCTATGACGCTGAGTCGTTGGCGCGTGATACGGGCACGATAGGCTACAGCGTGCTAACAGGGCTTGGCGGACGGTTGCAACGGCATTACAGTGATGATGTTTAACCGCGCGTGAGGTAACCCCCAGATGCTGACCAATCAGATTCCCATTGTAACCGCCCTTGGCCGCGGCGTGCTGATCATCACCCAGGTGATTGGGCGGCTGGTCGCCTTTGTGGGAACCAGCCTGCACCACACGGTTACCCCGCCGTTTTACCTGCGCTTGGTAATCAAACAAATGCGCGACATCGGCTTTTACTCGCTGCCGGTGGTGGGGCTAACCGCGCTGTTTACCGGCATGGTGTTGGCGCTGCAAACCTATTCTGGCTTTTCCCGCTTTTCGGCGGAAAGTTCGGTCGCAACCGTGGTGGTGCTGTCAATGACGCGGGAGTTGGGGCCCGTGCTGGCGGGGCTGATGGTGGCGGGGCGCGTTGGCGCGGCGATCGCGGCGGAGCTGGGGACGATGCGGGTGACGGAGCAAATTGACGCCCTGACCACCCTGTCCACCAACCCTTTTAAGTACCTGATCGCGCCGCGGCTGTTGGCGGCGACCATCACCCTGCCGCTGTTGGTGGGGGTGGCCGATGTCATCGGAATTTTGGGCGGCTATATCATTTCGGTTTACAAACTGAACTTCAACGCCGCCGCCTATTTGCACAACACCGTGCAGTATTTGGAATTTATCGATGTATTCTCTGGCCTGGTAAAGGCGGCGGTATTTGGCTTTATCATCGCCATGATGGGCTGTTACCAGGGATTTCGTTCGCGCGGCGGGGCAGAGGGGGTGGGGACGGCGACCACCAACGCGGTCGTCACCGCCTCAATCCTGATCCTGTTCGCCAACTATATCGTCACCGAACTGTTCTTTGCGAAGTAGGGGGCAAAGTAGGTGGCGATGGATCGTAGGTTCTTAGAAGAGCTAAAAAAGATCTGCTGTTGACACAAACAAATGACTTATCATAGCTTTAGAAGTGTTAGTAATTCTAAAGGATATAAATTATGGCAACGCGTAGTACCCTACAGCAAATACCAACAAGATCTCAACAAACGGCAGACCAGAAGAGATTCTATATCAAGAAAATCAAGGAGCGCATTGCTGCACTGGATGCTTTTGATCCTAGCACTATTCAGCAGGGGTATGATGTTCCTTCTGAAATTAAAGAATTAGATGTTAGCATAAAAGATCTTCTCAAAAAAGCATTTGATAAAACCGAATTCAATTACAATCGATATATTGTAGACCTTATTCCATTTGCTTTGGGGTGCGTCGATTTAGAAGAAAAAAAAGAAAAAATTATCAAATGCATAAAAGATAAAAGAGCATCACTTAATGCCGCGGTTAAGAATCTTGAAGAGCAATTGGATTATGATGAAATCCCTGCCCCGGTAAACCAGCCTATTGGCGAGGCCGCATCGCTGCCTCAGGGTTTCTTAAATCAGAACCATTTTCATCTCAATGGTCCGAATGCGCGTGTAAGTGTTAACTCTCATGACCAATCTACCAACACTGTTAATATTCAAGCGTCTGACTTTGAACCGCTGGCGCAGGAGTTGGGTCAATTACGCGAAGCCCTAGCTACTCAAGCAAAAGACGGCCAAGATCAGATCATTATTGACGCTGTAGCGGAAGCAGAAGAGGGAGCCAAAGAAAAAGACAATGCGAAAATCTCGAAAGCGTTGTCTGCCCTTGGTAGGGCGGCAGGAGATTGGGTACTTAAGGTTGCAGGGGGAATTGGTGTTCCCCTAGCTACGAAATATCTTGAGAAACACCTTTTATAACCAAAACCTGGTTTGATGGTTTTTAAGGCGCGGTGCAGCTAGACTTCACCCAGTCCAAAAATCCTGGCAGGCCGCCGGTGATGGGCAGAAAGATTAGGCAGGGCAGTTTATAGGGGTGGTGTTTGCGCACCAAATCGCTAATCGCCTGCTGCCGCGCTGTCGTGGTTTTGATCAGCAACACGACTTCGGTCGCGCTTTCCATTTTGCCCTGATAGCGGTAAATGCTGGTCATGGTGGGCAGGATGTTGGCACAGGCGATCACGCCCGCCTCTAGCAATCGATAGCTTAAATTCTGGGCATCGTGAACGCTGGCGGTGGTGATGTACCCCAAACAGGGCGTATCGGCATCCACAGGGGGCATCGCCTATTGGCTGGCAACCACAGAGCCGCTGTGGGCAAATGGTTGCTGCAACTGCTCCTCATAATGCACAAAGTTCAGGAACTCGATCACCTTAGTCCTGGTTTCCATTTCATGACGAAAATCCTGCTGATCGGTGGCGCGGCGCATAATCACCCGCAAATCCTCTAACCGACGGGTTTGCACCTGGTGCAAATAGGCGCGGTTGATGCGGTTCATCGCCTTTAAAACAATCTCCGCCATTTCCAAATGTTGGAAATTGTCAAAGTCAAACAGCAATTGACCCGGCACGCTGATCCAGAAACGACAGGCGTCATGCACCGCCGCGCCCAACAGTTTTTGACTTAGGATAAAAGCTGTGGAATCCTTAGGGTGACGGGATTTAATGTTCAGCAAAAAGGATTCGGTCATCGCAAACTTTTCTTGAACCGCCAGCTCACCGCCCAACAGTTCTTGCGCTTCATACAGCTGCGCTATATCGATGGACTGCAGCCCCCGAAAAAGCCTTTCAGCCTCTAAAACACGTTCAAAAGGGTTAAGACCGTTGAAATATTCCGCGTAGTCGGACTCAGTCATGGTTTGCCTTAAAGTAGCCATTTTTTTCATCATTACAAATTCCCTTAATTTTGACAAGATCAATTAGGTTTTATCGTCGCCAACTATAAATACCATAATTGGTTTGTGTGTCAACTGTAAATTTATCTAAAATTAAGTTTGCCCGAGTAAGATAATGCCTGTCCTGAAAAAAATAACGATTAAGCAAGGCGTTAGCCAATAGCGGCAAATGAAAATTTTTTCTAAAGGGGCGCCGAATGGTTGGGGGAATCTTCGGCCAGGCCAGTTTGTTTGGTGTAAATTTGTAGGGCGCGTTGCTCAAAGGCGCCAACCATTCGCCGCACCACCTCAAGAAATAGACCTTCGACCACGGTTTGTAGCAGGCGGGATTTAAATTCAAACGCCAGCGAGAAATCAATCATGCACTGGTCATCCGCCACCGCCTGAAATTGCCAACTGTTGGTCAGGGTGCGAAAGGGGCCGTCAAAATATTCGACATCGATGCGATTGGCGCGATCCAACAGAACTTTTGACGTAAAGCGTTCCTGAATCAATTTATAGCCAATGCCCAAATTGGCCATAAACCAAGAATCGCCGCAGCGCAAAATCTTTGAACTGACGCACCAGGGGACAAATTCGGGGTAACGCGCCACATCCGCCACCAAATCGAAAACAAAATCGGTGGGATAGGGCAACAGTTTCTGTTCACGATGCGACGGCATGGTGTGATTGTTAGGCAGAAAATGATGCCAAGACAAATTAAAAAGACAAATCCAATCGTGATGGTGCCCGAATCCACGATGGCTAAATGCCCCGCAGGATCCGGAAACGACTCCAACGGGGCAGCACCCAAAGCAGCATACAATAATCTGCAGTAAAAAAACCTTTCATCAAAACCCTTCTGAAAAAACTGTCAAGTAAGATCAAAAAATTTTGTGATGATTTTGCGGCTTTTTTGTGTTATACTAACTTTGTATTAACGATAGCGGGGGCTTTTTATGGAACATATGGTTCTAAGCAGTGTTTTTAAGCAGATGGGCGTTATTTCGGTATCGGCCATAACCACTGTCCAGGCCGCCTGTAGCATTTTGGCAAGCCGTGATACCAACATCGTCTTTGTTACCGAAAACAACACGATCGTCGGCTATTTCACGGAGCATGATTTGGTCAGGGTGGTCGCCCAGAAAATGGATCCCGAAACAACCCAGCTGCGGCGGGTTATGGTGCCGGTGACGGCAACCATTTCGCCCCTGGACACCACCGATAAGGCTTTGTCGGTTATGCGGGAATATGGGGTGCGGCATTTGCCCGTTGAGGTCAATGGCGAAATTATCGCGGTGCTGTCGATACAGGAATTGTACGAATGCATGCGTGTCGAGCTGGAGGATGGTATGCGGCGGATACGATCCTATGTGAACGGTGATGTGTACGGGGTGACGGCCTAAAACAGTTCAAAATCCTTTGGTTCGTAAATTTGGTTTGGCGGAAAGGGGGTGTTTGGTTGGAAGGATTGGATGCATTAACGGCGATGCACCGTATTCTTCTTAGCTTTGCTTGAAATGGAGTTTTCTTTCGCCGGTTAGCCAATAGGAGGGGCTAAAACAATGTTAGTAAAAAATTTGCTGCGGCAGGAAAAAAACGTGGTTTCCATCGATGTCGGTGATAGCGTCTATACCGCCTGCCATCGCATGACCAAAAACCATGTTTCCATGCTGGTGGTGGTTAATGGTTCTGAGGTGGCGGGTCTGTTCAGCGAACATGATTTGGCCACCAATGTTTTGGATCGCAATTTGGATCCGCGCAAAACCATGGTTTGCACCGTGATGAGCCCGATTGTGGTGGCGGCCTCGCCCAATGATACCATCGATCATGCTTTGGGGTTGTTGGAACGCCATCGCCTGCATCATTTGCTGGTGGTGGATAACGGCAGGGTGATTGACATTTTGTCGATTCGCCAGATTTACAGTTTGGTGAATCAGGCGTTGGCCATCGATCTGAATCACATGCGCGCCTATATCGGTGGTGACTACAGCGCCCCCCTGCAGCAATGATTGGGTTCAGTAACCGGGCAAAGCAATTTGGCCTAAAAATCAGTGATAAAAAAATGTAATTGACGGATGGGTGATATTAATTTGTTTCAAGAAATAGCTGCGACCTACATGTCTTTATGTTGGTTTATTTCTATGTCGGCCAGCAACTTACTTCACCCTATAATGCCGTTTGCAATAATATTGCCTGTACTATTGGCATTCTTACCATATCGCTTCATCAAAGATTTCTATGTAAGAAAATCTATCGCCTTGATGCCAGCATTTTGGGTTATCATAGGATTATGGGGAGGTGTTTTTAGGGATCAAAAAAATCCATCTGACTGGCCGAACTTTGTTGTATATTTTGTTGTGTTTGTTTTGGCTGTATTTTTAATTTACGGCATTTATTGCTGTTTTAAAAATAGAGGGTATAGAATACCTACAATTATCTTTTTTGCTGTAAACATATACTTTGCACTCTTCGTTTCTTTGTGTGCTGTAATGTCGATCACAGGTGATTGGCTATAATTTATACCGCAACCAGGCACTGTCTGGCGCGTATTGGTCTGAGCTAGGCGCAGCGGATGGTGCGGTGGTATCGACGCCAGCGCGCTAAGTTCCCGCCACAGGCAGCAGGCAGCGCACCGTAACGCCAACCGTCGGATCGCCACTTAGCTGCAGCTGGCCGTCATGGGCTTCGATGATGGTTTTGGCCAGCGATAACCCGATGTCGCCACCACCACCACTGCTGCGGCGGCTGTTGGCGGGAGTGGATTGTGCCCAGGCGGTTTTGTAGGCCTGCTCCTGCTCCTGCATCAGGGTGCCTTTCGCCCCATCTTGCAGCAGGATTTCCAGATAGGCGGCACCCTGTTGTTCGGTTAAGCCCGCTTTTAAGCTGACCATACCGCCATCGGGCGTTCCCTTAATCGCATGGTTCAACAGGTTGTAGAACGCTTGGCGTAGGCGTTGGGCATCGGCCTGGATATTGCCTAGCTCCTCATCCATGTTCAGAATCAGCCGCACCGATTTTTGCATCGCGGTTGGCTGTGCCAGGCTGATTTGGTTGGCCAACCAGGCGGACACATCCAATTGGTTGCGGTTTAGGGCAAAAATCCCCGCCTCAAAACTGGCCAGATCCAGCATGTCGTTGATCAGGGTGGTCAGATGCTGGCTGGCCTGGTGGATACCTTCGGCATATTCCAGCTGTTTGGGGTTAAGCGGGCCAAACAGTTCCAGCCGCAACAGTTCGTTAAAGCCGGCAATGCTGTTCAGCGGGGTGCGCAATTCATAAGACATGCTGGCCAAAAAGTCGCTTTTCAGGCGATCGGCATTTTCCAACGCTTCCCCCCGTTCGCGCAGGGCGCGTTCAACCTGCAACTGGTCGGTGATATCCACATAGCTGATCAAAAAGCTGCCATCGGGCAGGGGTACCAGGCGATATTCATAAATCTTACCATCCCGCCGTTCGATGGTGCCATGCGCGGGAATGCGTGCCTCAGCGGCATGAAGGGTTTGCTGCTCAAACTGTTGCCAAGCTTCCTGTGAGGGAAATTGATCCTGGCGGCGTTTAGCGATCTCGCCCAAATGCGGTTGGCTGCCCAACCAATCGGGGTCAAATTCCCACAATTTGGCAAAGGCGGTGTTAAACAGGCGTAGCCGACCATCGCTGGCATGCACCGCCACCCCCTCATAGAGATTGCTAAGGGTTTCGCCCTGCACCGCCAACATGGTGTTGAATGACCGCTCCAACGCCAGGGTGTTGCTGACATCATCATAGGTAAAGCACAACCCGCCCAGGGGGTGTGGCACCACCGTCATGCGCAGGGTGGTATCATCGGGCAGATGCAACAATTCCTCATGGCGCGCCAACAGGGTGCTGAACAATTTGAGCTGTTGTTTTTTGTAGGCGGGAAAATCCGATACTTCGGGCAGGCGGCGGCGCAGGCGCAACTCCTCCAACACCTCACCAAAGCTGGGGCTGCTGGCCAGCCATTGCGGATCCAATGGCCAAAGCTTTGCAAAGGCGGTGTTGAAATAGATTACCCGCTGGCTGCGGTTAAACATGACAATCCCGATGCGCAGGCTTTCTAAGATATCGGCATAGGCATCCCATTGCCGCGCCAACTGCTGCTGCGTATCCTCCAGCGCGGTATAGTCCAGGGCAAAACCAATGCCGCCCGCACCCATTTCCGCCTGCCCCGCCCCCGCCTGCTCCGCTAACGGTATTTCGTGAAATTCCAACAGCCGCCGTTGCCCCTTAACAATGATATGATGGCTTTCGCTTTGCGACTGGCCAACCTGCATGGCGCGGCGGTGCAGCCCCAATCCCCCATCGCTGATCACGCTGGCACCCAATTCGGTTTGGTTGGCCACCACCGCCTCTGCCGTTAACCCAACCTGGTCGGCATAGAATTGGTTGCAGGTGATGATGTGCCCGGCACCATCCCGCCGCCACAGCGGAATCGGAATGGCGTTCAACATCGCCTGCAAATCCTCAATCCGCTTGGCCTGCTGTTGCCCAGCCAGATGCATCAGCCGTTGGCCGTGACGGCGGTACATAAGGCCGACAAGCAGGCTGGCCAGCAGGGCAATTGCCGCAGCGATCATCGCCAGTATGGTTGCGAACCGGGTCAACAACTCGGGGGGCAGCTGGCTAAGAGATTCCAGACCAAAAGATTCAAAGATTTTCAGCATGACAACAGGCAAACACCCGGTGTGAAAAAAAGGGGGACTTTATGATTTGCAGGCCACCAGCGCCCTACGTCAAGATATATGTTGGGGGCGGGGTGGGATAAAGGCTGGTGCCGCTAGACAGGATTGAACTGTCGACCTCACCCTTACCAAGGGTGCGCTCTACCACTGAGCTATAGCGGCCTGCAAGACTTTGGTGGAAGTTTATGCCACAACTTTTAAGGATATCTGCTGAAAAACAGATTCCTTAGAAAAGGGCTGACCAACCAACCAGGTCGCAACCCTGCCACAGCTGATGGTTTTTGGCAAGGTAAGTGTGGCGAATTCCGACACGAAAAAGCAAGGCAAAGTTCGGTGAGGGGGTGACCTGCTTATCCGCGGATGCGGTCGCTGATATCTGCCGATTGGACAGGATCGGCAGACTTCACGGCTGATACGTTAACCTGAGGTGCGGGATTCATCCCTGAGGGGGGGGCATGCTGTCTTGATAAATTTTTCATGTTATCTGGTAGGTCGTTCTCCTGAAAATTTTCCATTATAATCGTATGTGCGGATAAACTGTAAGGGTTTGGACGATGCAGCGCCACGATAAGTTACGTTAACAATAAATGGGGCTGCGCGGTCTACGAGGTATGTGCATTGAACATCTCCACCGTTCAAAATCGCACCTGTATATATTCTGTTGTCGAAAGCCCTGCCTATTGCTCCAGATTCATGTCTTGGAAATTTTCTTAAAGCAATTCCATCGATTTTTTGATTAATAGATTGTGTTACACCCTTAGAAGCTATGTCTGAAAAAACTCTTGGGAGAATACTCGGGCAAAGGTTTTCTGAAGGTGGTTGTGGGGCAATTTTATGGTTACCACTATTTAAAAATTCTCCATCATAATCGTATGTGTGGGTAAACAGGTTGGACGATGCAGCGTCACTATAAGTTACGTTAACAATAAATGGGGCTGCGCGGTCTACGATGTATGTGCATGTACTATCTCCACTTTCCAAAATCGCACCTGTACGTTTTTCTTCGGCGATCAATCTTACGCTGTATTCTGGCAAACGTCTTTTTAAAAAACTGTTTGTACTGTCAGCTCTAAGTGCACGATCATTTAAAAAAACTTTTGGTGAAATGTTCGGGCAAGGGTTTGCTGAAGGTGGTTGTGGGGAAGTTTGATGGTTACCACTGCATGCGGCTGCTGATAGTGCTAATAAAGCGCCACAAAATCCAACTTCTGCTTTGTATCTCCAAAAATTGTTCTGATGATCTTGTGCCATTTTTTCCTCCGGTTCTTAAGTTTTTTGGCAATTGGGTCTAAGGTTATCCTGAGAAAAGGTTAAAGTCAAGGCTCCTGTTCCTTTTTCGGTTGATTGTTTCGTCAAAAGGAATGAAGATGGGCTGAGCATTTATGAATAGCCCAGTATGGATCGCCAATAGTCAAGATTGACGATGCAGGGAACAGCCGGCGCGGATTGGGTTAAGGATTTGGACGTTGAGTCGGATGCCTGAAGCTTGACAAGGGAAATCATCTGTATCAGCATGGCATCATGATTCAGAACACGCCAATTTGCCAGCATTGCATCCATCTGTTGCATCATCATGTGCATCATCATGTGCATCATCATGTGCATCATCATGTGCATCATCATGTGCATCATCATGTGCATCATCATGTGCATCATCATGGTGCGCAGCATCATGGGCTTTGGCGGCTTTAATTTTTACGCAACCGCCGCCAGGGCTTTTGATATGGCGGTGACTCTGTTTAGGCGTTTCATGGTTTTTGCAGATATTCCCCGCCAGCAAGGTTTTGACGGCACCAACATTTGAGGGGGAAATAACCATGAGTTCAGAGCAATCCTTACGCTTAGCACTGCCAAAGGGGCGGATGTTCGATGGCGTCGAACGGCTGTTGGCGGATGCCGGCGTCATCGTGCGGACGGCCAGCCGCGCCTATCGCCCAACCATCAGCGGCGCCGCGATGGAGGCCAAAATGCTAAAGCCGCAAAACATCATTGAAATGCTGGATATGGGCACGCGCGATTTGGGCTTTGCCGGCGCGGATTGGGTTAAGGAATTGGGCGCCAATCTGGTGGAGCTGTTGGATACAGCGTTGGATCCCGTATGGTTGGTGGTGGCCGCCCCCAACAAATTGCTTCAGGATGGCGCGCTGCCCCCCCGCCAGCTGACGGTTGCCAGTGAGTATGCTAAGCTGACCGCCGATTGGCAGCAACAAGGGGGGCGCCAAGATACCTTTGTCCGATCCTTTGGCTCGACCGAGGTGTTTCCTAGTGAGGATGCCGACTATATTCTCGACATCACCTCAACGGGGGCAACCCTGGACGCCAATGGGTTGACGATTGTGGAAAAGATTTTTCAGTCCTCCACCCGCCTGTATGCCAGCCGTAAGGCCATGCAAGACCCCCAAAAAGCCAAAAAGATTCAGGATTTTTGTTTGGTGTTGCAATCGGTGTTGGAGGGGCGCCGCCGCGTCATGGTCGAAGCCAATGTGCCGCCCGAAAAATTGCCTGAGGTGATGCAAATTTTCCCAGCGATGAAGCAACCGACGGTTGCCAACCTGTTGGGCGATCAGGGCTATGCCATCAAATCGGTGGTGGAAAAAAAGCAAGTGATTGCCCTGATCCCTGCCCTTAAGAACGCGGGCGCCTGTGACATTATCATCACCAATTTGGCCAAAGTGGTGCTTTGATGACGTTGCAATTTGCCGAACGGGTTGCCCGCCTTGGTGCGCCCTATGCCCCGCCACGGCCTAAACGTCCCCCCCAGCTGGATCTGCGCGATGTGATTCCTGATTTCCAAGCGATCCTGGGTGATTGCGCCGGCTCCTATCCCAAAATTGATGGCTGGCGGGATGCGTTGGCCAACAATCTAGGGCTGCCCATGGCCATGGTTCACCCCACCGCGGGGGGGGATGATGCCCTGTTGCAAATCATGCTGGCGATGATGGAGGAAGGTGGGAATTTGGTAACCGCCGTGCCAACCTTTCCGATGATTCAGCGCTATGTGGCGATGGCGGGCGGTGATATGCGTTGCGTGCCATGGATTGATCCCGCCTTTCCCGAACAGGCTATCGTTGACAGCATTGATGCCAAAACCCGAATTGTTCTGGTCACCTCCCCCAACAATCCAACGGGGCAGGTGGTGCCCATTGATGTCATCGCCCGCATTCGTGATCATGCCCCCCAGGCCTTAATCGTGCTGGATGCGGTGTACATGGCCTATAGCGATCAGGATATCACCGATGCCGTGCTGGCCATGCCCAACACGGTGGTGGTGCAAAGTTTCAGCAAGGCTTATGGCGCGGCGGGATTGCGGTTGGGTTACGCCCTTAGCCGCCATGCCGATCTGCTGCTGGCCATGCAAAAGGTGGCGCAACCCTATGGCATTTCCCAGCCCAGCATCAACCAGGGGTTAAAGCTTTTGGCCGCAAAGCATCAGGTTGATACGGCCATCGCGGCGATTAAGGCCAACCGCACCCTGTTGCAATCCGCCCTGACCAAGCTTGGTTTTTCTGTTTGGCCATCCCAGGCAAATTTTGTATTCTTTGCCTGCAAAAATGCGGAACAAGCCCAAAGGATGTTCGAATCCTTGGGGGATCGCGGGATTTCGGTGCGTTGCTTTCCCAATGATCCCCATATCGCCCATTGTGTCCGCATTGGTGTACCCTTAAATGAACAGGATCTGGCCACCCTGATGAACGCTATAACAAAGGTTTCCCCATGACCCGTCACGCCACCGTAACCCGTCAAACCCGTGAGACGGCCATCACCCTGACCCTGAATCTGGATGGCCAGGGGCAGTGTGAGATAGCCACCGGTCTGGGGTTTTTTGATCACATGTTGGAATGTTTGGCCAAACATGCTGGCTGGGATTTGCAGCTGAAGGCGACAGGCGATCTGCAGGTGGATGATCACCATACGGTTGAGGATTGTGCCATCGTGCTGGGCAAGGCGGTTGGCCAGGCGTTGGACAAGCGGCAATCGATTCAGCGCTTTGGGTCGGCCTATGCCCCGTTGGATGAGGCCTTAAGCCGCGCCGTTATCGATCTGGCGACGCGGGTGACCGCCATCATTTCGCTGAATCTGAACCGTGAGAATATCGGCGATGTCGCCTGTGAAAACATCAGCCATTTTTTTCGGACGTTGGCGGCTGAAGCCTGCCTGACCCTGCATCTTGACGTGCTACGTGGGGAGAATGACCATCATAAGGTTGAATCGGCCTTTAAGGCTTTTGCGTTGGCCTTTCGCCAGGCGGCCGCCGTCACCGTTAATGGCAGCGTCAGCACCAAGGGCGTTTTATGAGCCGCGATGTCTGTATTTTGTCGAGCGGGGTTGCCAACATTGCCTCAATGGCGGCCTGCCTAAAGCGGCTGGGATACACGGTAACCTATGCTGAAACCGCTCAGGATATTGCCGATGCGCCCGCCCTGGCGGTGCCGGGGGTGGGCACCTTTGGCGTGGCGATGCAAACGCTAACGGATCGCGGCTGGACGGATGCCCTGCGTGCCCGCATTTTGTCGGGGCAGAAAACCCTTATGATCTGCCTTGGCATGCAAATTCTGTGCGCGGGCAGTGATGAAAGCCCGGGGGTGGCGGGGTTGGGCGTGATAGACGCAACCGTCAAAAAGCTCAACACCCAAAAACTGCCGGTGCCGCAAATGGGTTGGAACCTGATGTCGCCTGAAAAGGACTATGTCTATTTCGCCAATTCCTATGCCCTGCCCGCTGTGGGATTGGAAAGCTTGCAGGCCGATGATGGCTGGCAGCTATCCACCTTTGCCTATGGCGATGACGCCGCCTACCCCTATGTGGCCATGCTAAGGCGGCAGGGGGTGATGGCCTGTCAATTTCACCCAGAGTTGTCGGGCAAGGCGGGCGAAGGCCTAATTAGCCAGTGGTTGGAGGGCGCTTCATGCTAACCCGCCGCATTATTCCCTGTTTGGATGTGAAAAATGGCCGCATTGTCAAAGGCGTGCAGTTCAAAGATTTGCGCGATGCGGGCGATCCCGTGGCCGCGGCCAAGCTGTATCAGGATCAGGGCGCGGATGAGCTGGTCATCTTAGATATCACGGCCACGGTTGAAAACCGCATGGCCACCCTGTCGCTGGTGCATGATGTTCGACAGGTGTTGTCGATCCCCCTGACGGTTGGGGGGGGTGTGCGCAGTTTGGCCGATGTGCAGGCCTTGCTGAATGTCGGGGCGGACAAAGTCTCGCTGAATTCTGCCGCCCTGGCGCAGCCCGATTTGATTACACAGGTGGCGAACGCTTATGGCCGTCAATGCACGGTGGTGGCCATTGACGCGAAAGACGGCAAGGTCTTTACCCGCGCAGGCCATGACGCCACCGCCTGGGACGTAACCGCCTGGGCTAAACAGGCCGAACAGTTGGGGGCGGGCGAAATCCTGTTGACCAGCATGAATCGGGATGGTCAGCAAAGCGGCTATGACACCGATTTGTTGCGGGCGGTCAGCGGCAGCGTTGCCATTCCCGTCATCGCCTCAGGCGGGGCGGGGCAGTTGCCCGACTTCCTGGCCGCGTTGCAGGCAGGCGCCAGCGCGGTTTTGGCCGCTAGCCTGTTCCATGATGGCATCCTTAGCATCCCCGACGTCAAAACCTATCTTTCGCAAGCCGGTCAGGAGATTCGCCCGTGATTATCCCATCAATAGATATCATGAATGGCAAAGCCGTTCAGCTGGTACAGGGTGAAAAAATGGCGTTGCAGGCGGCTGAGGATCCGATTGCCCTGGCCAAACAATTTGGCATGACGGGTGAGGTGGCGGTGATTGATCTGGATGCCGCCATGGGGCAGGGCGATAACCGCGATCTGATCAAAACCCTGTGCCGTCATGCCCCCTGTCGCGTTGGTGGCGGGATTCGCAGCCTTGAGGCGGCCAGCGATTGGCTGAACGCGGGGGCGGTGAAGGTCATTTTGGGCACTAAGGCTGAGCCGGCCATTTTGTCGCAATTGCCCAGGGATCGGGTGATGGCCGCGGTGGATATGCGTGGCGGCAAGGTAGCGGTTGAGGGGTGGAAAACGGTGCAGGAAACCTCTGGCCTGACCCGCATGGCTGAGCTGCGCGATTGGGTTGGCGGCTTTTTGGTAACCAACATCGACATCGAAGGCACCATGGGCGGCTTTGACACCGCGGCGGTGGCACCGATTTTGGCGGCGGCCTCAACCGTTAAGCTGACCATGGCGGGCGGCATTACCACCGCGCAACAGATTGCCGAATTGGACAGGATGGGGGTGGATGCCCAGGTTGGGATGGCGCTGTATACGGGCAAATTGACCATCGCCGATTGTTTGGCGGCCATGATGATTTCCGACCGTGCCGACGGCCTGTGGCCAACTGTGGTGGTGGATAGCAACCACCAGGCGCTGGGATTGGTCTATTCCAATGGCGAAAGCTTGCAGGCGGCGTTGGCTGAGGGGGCGGGCATTTACCATTCCCGATCACGCGGCGGCCTGTGGCGTAAGGGGGAAACCTCAGGCGCCCGCCAGAAACTGTTGCGGATTGCGGTGGATTGCGATCGCGACGCCCTGCAATTCACGGTGCAACAACTGGGCGACGGCTTTTGCCATTTGGGAACAGCCAGCTGTTTTGAGGCCGACTTTGGCACAAATGGCGGTATCAGCGCGCTGGCGCAGCGGATAGATCGTGCGATGCAGGCGGAGGATGCGCAATCCTATACCCAACGATTGCTGGCCGAACCGGGGCTGTTAAACGCCAAGATTCAGGAGGAGGGGGGCGAGCTGGCGATGGCCAATTCCGTGCAGGAGATTGTCGCCGAAACCGCCGATGTTTTGTATTTTGCCGCCGTCAAGCTGGCGCAACAGCACATTCCCTGGTCAGCTGTTTGGGACGAACTGAACAGCCGTTCCCGCAAAATTGCCCGCCGTGGGGGCGACAGAAAGGCCACATCATGATCATGCCTATCAAGGATGCCGCCAGCCTGCTGGCACGCGCCGCAAACCCGCTGCCCGCTGAAGTGTTGGCGGGGGCGCAACAGATTCTTGAGGATGTTCGTCGCCACGGCCGATCCGCGGTCGAAAACTATGCCGCGCAATGGGATGGATGGGTTGCGGGACAGCCGATGCTGTATGATCGCGCCGCCTGTGAAGCCGCCCTGGCCAATCTGGCCGATGAGCCGCGCCAGCTGTTGCAAACCGCGGCGGAACGGATTCGCGGCTTTGCCGCCCGCCAACGCCAGCTGTATCAGGATTTTGACATGCCCGCTGGCGCAGAAGGGCTAAGCATGGGGGTGCGCCACATCCCGATTGAACGGGTTGGGTGCTATGCGCCGGGCGGGCGCTATCCCCTGGTGTCCAGCGTGTTGATGACGGTCATTCCCGCCCAGGTTGCGGGGGTGCGGCAGATTACCTTGGCCTCGCCCAACCCCGCCCCCCTGATGTTGGCGGCGGCGGCGATTGCGGGCGCGCATGCGGTGTTGGCGATTGGCGGGGCGCAGGCGATTGCCACCCTGGCCTTTGGTGGCGGCCTGATTGACCCCTGTGACATGATTGTTGGCCCAGGCAATCAATGGGTGGCGGCGGCCAAGCAAATGGTCGCCAATCAGCGCGGCATCGATTTTCTGGCGGGTCCATCCGAATTGCTGATTATTGCCGATGACAGTGCCAATCCCGCCTGGATCGCCGCCGATTTGTTGGCGCAGGCCGAACATGATACCGAAGCGATTGTCACCCTATTGACGCCATCGTCCGCTTTGTTGGCCAGCGTGCAAGATGCCCTGGCCGCCCAGCTGCCCACCCTGCCGCAGCCGAATCAATCAACCGCGCGCGCGGCATTGTCCCAGGGTGCCATGGTACAGCTTAGTTTGGAACAGGCGGTGCAGCTGGCCAACCAATTGGCGCCAGAACATCTGCAAATCATGACCGAAAACCCATCGCATTGGGGGCAGCAATGCACCCAATATGGCGGTATTTTTGTCGGTGCCCGCGCCGCCGAAGTGTTGGGCGACTATGGGCTGGGCCCCAACCACACCCTGCCCACCAACGGGTCGGGGCGCTTCCATGCTGGCCTGTCGGTCAGCAATTTTCTAAAGCCCAAAACCTTTATCACCGATCATGGCGCGGCGGCATACACCCAATCCTTGCCTTCAACCTTACCAGGCCAGTTGGCACGGGAAATTGCCGCCCTGGCACGGTTAGAGGGGTTAGAGGCGCACGCCCGCGCCGTCGAATGCCGCGCCCCAAAATTTGAGGTATAGACTCTGAGGTATAGACTCTGAGGTATAGAAACGGTGATCCCTCCCCTTACCTCTGCTCCCAATTATTAGAAAACTGTTGACAAATCCAATAAATAACCCATAATAAGACCTATGAACAAGGTCGAGATTACCCGCAAGGCCGCCAAACAGTTGCGTAAGTTGCAGGGCGAAGACAGTAAAGCCATTGTTGCGGCGTGCTACAGCCTTGCTGACATGCCCAACTGCATCAACGTCAAAGCCCTTAGCAATCACGACTATCAGTACCGTCTGCGCGTTGGTAATTTTCGAGTTTTTTTCAATTTTGACGGTGTTGTTCGCATCGTCTCAATCGAGGAGGTTAAGAAACGTGATGAACACACTTACTGATACTGTACAAATTCTGCGTGACAACGCTGGCCAGCCTGCCTTTGCCGTGTTGCCCTTTGCCGAATACCAAGCGTTGATTCATAACAAGCCTAGGGCGGAGCCCGCCATCCCGCTTGAGGTGGTGGATAGGGCGCTGGCGCATGATTGGTCGGCTGCCCGTGCCTGGCGGGAGTATCTTGAGCTTACCCAAACCGATGTTGCCACCCGCATGGGCATTACCCAGGGATCCTATGCCCAGCTTGAGAGCAAAAAAACCATCCGCAAATCCAGCCGCCAAAGAATCGCGCAGGCTTTTGGCATTGATGAAACCCAGCTGGATTTTTAATCCTGGAATAGCCAGAATCCCCAGTTTTCTGGCTGCCTTTGGATGCCTTGGCATCGGGGGATGGAGGAGAGAGCGGGATTCGAACCCGCGATACCTTTCGGTATACACACTTTCCAGGCGTGCGCCATCGACCACTCGGCCACCTCTCCATCTATTCAGGCGGGCAGTTTAGCAGAGCTTGGCGGCGGGCGCATCCATTATTTTTATCCCCAGCCGCCATTCAAAAAGCCCTTTCACAGGTTGGTATCAGGACAGCAGCTGCATGGTCAGGATTCTATCGACCCGAAACATCCGTTCCTCATGGCGTTTGGTGCAATAGGCCTTCACGCCCAAATACTCCGCGCCCTTATAGGTTTCTTTGCCAACGGTCAGGGGGGTCACCACCCGTTCCGACTTGGTATCGTTGGCTTTAAGATAGGTTAGCCCCAAGTTTTTGCCTTCTGCAATCGCCTGGCCAATCAATTTTACCTTGTCTTGCAGGGATAGGGCGGCCTCTGACTTGCGATAATGATAGCCCGTTAGAAATTTATAGATCCGAAAGTCGGTACGAATATGTTGCTTGCGGATTGGGGTTTTCAACACAATCCCCTCAAAGGAGGTGCAACGGCTTAGCGCGACATACAATTGACCCGCAACAAAGGTGCCGCGGCCAAGGTCAATCACCACATGGTCAAAGGTTTTGCCCTGGCTTTTGTGAATGGTCACCGCCCAGGCCAAGCGAAAGGGGAACTGCGTAAAGCTGCCCATGGGTTCCGAAACAATCTTGCCACCCTCAACAGCAAAGCGGTAAATTTCCCAGGTAAAGGGATACACCGTTACCGCCTCATCCTGCCCCTGCAACCGTACCGATAAACAGGGGTATCCATCCTCATCTTTTTGCAGGGATTCGATGACACCGATGCTGCCATTAACCCAACGACGACTTTGATCATTGCTGACCATCATGATTTGTGACCCCGCCTTAAAGCGTAAATCGGTCGCGGTAGGGTAGTATTCTTTGCCAAAGTCACCCTTTATGCCGGCGGAGGCGTGATGCATCTTTCCTGTTAATCCATCCAAATGCGCGTCGTTGATTTCATCCGCCCGTTGGTTGGTGGTGGTCAGATGAATCGTAAAGACCTTTTCGGGCGCGGTGTAGTTGGGCTGAAACCGTTGGTTTAACTGAACAATATCGTCATCTTCAACAGAATTGTTGCGAATGCGATTCAACAGCTCAACAAAGGCGGGATCCTTTTGGCGATAGACTTTTTCCAGCTCGATCAACTCAAGATCAAGATGTTTCAGGGCGTGGGCGCTGAAGAAATAGGGGGTTTGGTAGGTGGTGGAAAACATTTCCCGCTCAGCGGGCGAAACCACGGGGGGCAGTTGGTAAAGATCGCCAATAAAAATCATCTTGACCCCACCAAAAGGCTGCTTAGCTTCGGGGCCATAAAGCCGCAAAAACATATCGATGCAGTCCAACAAATCGGCGCGCAACATCGACACTTCATCGATAACAATCAGCGCCAGTTTTTTGTAAAGCTTGGCGCTTTTGGGCTTAAATTCGCCCGCCTCAATTTTTTCGCGGGTCACATCAATGGAGAATCCAAAGAATTTGTGAATCGTTTGCCCCTTAACATTCAGTGCGGCCACCCCCGTCGGTGCCAACACCACTGGTTCTTTTGTCGTGTTGGCACAGAAATAAGACAGCAAGGTTGATTTTCCGGTGCCCGCCTTACCCGTAATGAACAGGCTTTGGCGGCCATGTTCCATCAGGTCAATGGCCTGTTGAAAATCAGGATTCAGATCAATCTTGCTGGATAACATCGGCGATTATTTCCTAAGGGTTGATGGTAGTAGACGGTTTTTCATCCCGCAACACGGTGATGCGCAGGGCGTGCAGGCCGCTGGCAAACTCGGCCGCGACGGCCTGGTTGATGCGGCGATGCTGTTCCAGGCGGGATAGGTTTTGCAGGCTGGCGGCGGCGATGCGCAGGGCAAAATGGCTTTCGCCCCCATCATGGCCAGCCTCCCTAACCCCCTGATGCCCCGCATGTTGCGCCGATTCGTCGATCAGTTCCAAATGGCTGGGGGCAAAGGCAGCGTGCAGGGTGGCGTGGATTCGCTGTTGACGGCTGGCTGGCTGCGGCTGAGTGGCGGTGGGTGAATCGGGCATAGGGTTTTATCTCAAAAAATTATAGTCATTCCACTTTAAAAATCTCCAGTGCTGCAAATGTCACGATCTCTGCGATACGGTGCTCATGTACGTCCATGTACACTCCCGCCGTCGCTACGCTATGGCGCGCCCAGCCGCTCCGTTTCTCGACCTCGTAACATTTTCGCAGGCTGTATATTTCTAAATTGGAACAACTATAGGGGGGTAAAAAGGCGGTGGGCAATTGTCAAAATTTCATCAGCTTGCGCTATAATCATTCCACTTTAAAAGGCTGCAGTGCTGCAACGAACAGGATGGCTGCGATACGGGGCTTATGCACCCAACCGAAATTTCGCATGCTGTAGCCTTCTAAATTGAAACGATTATAATCTGACAAAGTCGGAAGGAAAATGGAATATGGTGCGCCCCCGTAACCCCTGGCTCGATTTGGGGTCAACCGCAGACGCTAAGCCTGGCAAGGGGCAGGGACAGGAGCGGGGTGAGGCACCCGCCCGCGGTTGTGAACATCCCGATTGCACGGCGGCGGGCGATTATCCCGCGCCGCGATCCCGCCACCAACTGCGCCAATACCGTTGGTTCTGCCTGGAACATATCAAAAGCTATAACACCAAATGGAACTATTTTGACGGGCTGGGCGATGAGCTGTTGGAGGAGCATCGCAAGGCCGACATGACCTGGCGGCGGCCAACCTGGCGCCCTGGCCAAAGCTTTCGCGGCTGGCACGATTCGGAACGGCAATTGTTGGACGAAATTGGCCTGACCGAGTTTGCGCCACAGTTTTTTCAGGCGCATGCCGATGGGCGGGCGGGGCAAACAGCGGGTCAAGGATCGGGAAAAAGTTCGGGTCAAGCCGGCGGGCAAAACAGGGCGGCGGCCGATGCGGCCACCATGGCGCAGCTGCATGGCATGACCCCGCCGCGCCATTTGCGAAGCGCGTTGGCGCTGTTCAACCTGCCCTATCCATTTTCGGCGCAACAGCTTAAGCAACGCTATCGCCAGCTGGTTAAGCAGTATCACCCCGATGTGGTGGCTACAGCGGCAGGAACAGCCAGCGGCACCGGGTCAAATGAGCCGCCAGCGGGGGCTGACGACGTCATGAAGAACATCAACGGCGCCTACCAACAGCTTAAACGGCATTTGCAGGGGGTAGAGGTCTGAGGTTGTCCATTTGGAGATATTTTCCCTTTGATCGGACGCGGACATGCTATAAAAAATAAGTTTTCTTAAAGAATTTTTGAGCTTGATGAAATGAATAACCTTGCTGTGAAAAATAGATTTATTCGAAAACATATTCATCATCTTGTTACCAACATTGTGCCCTATGATGATATTGAACAAGAGCAAATTACGGATGCACGTCTTTGGATTGAAAGTGGTGCGCCTATTTTTCGTATCAAAAAACCTAATGTTCCAATCAGGCACTTGGTTTCGTATTTTGTGCTTTTTGACGAAGTTCATCAAAAAATCTTGCTGGTCGATCATAAAAAAGCACTGCTTTGGCTTCCAACCGGAGGGCATGTAGAAATAGATGAAGATCCAAAAATTACTGTTGAAAGAGAATGTCAAGAAGAACTGAGATTGCAGGCCGATTTTTGGTCGCCAAATCCTCTCTTTTTAACCTCTACAATAACAGTTGGCTTAACGGCGGGTCATACAGACGTCAGTTTGTGGTATGTGCTTAGGGGGGATAGTCATCAAACCTACAGCTTTGATGAGAGTGAATTTCATGATGTTCGCTGGTTTCATTTTGACGACATTCCTTATGCAAAATCAGACCCTCATATGGGGCGTTTTGTTGAAAAGCTAAAGGGTCGCCTATCATCGTCTTGAGGCTTTGCGCTTAATTTTAGATCTGGGCTGGCAATCGGCCACAGGCCACTATTGGGCAAACGTAGCTGAGATAGGCACGGGTGTCAGCAGCGCGGTTAACTGCTCAATCACCCGATTGACCTGCCCCAGATCCTCCCCCTCCACCAACAGGCGGATCAGCGGTTCGGTGCCCGATGGCCGCACCAGCAGGCGACCATGCTCCCCCAACTCCGCCTCAATCGCCGCAATCGCGCTGACCACCGCTGGCTGGGTCAGCAGGGTGGGATCGGTCAGTGGCAGGTTGGCCTGCCGCTGCGGCCACAAGGGGAACAGCTGGCTAAGCGCGCTGGTCGGCTGTTTCCAACGCAGCAGCAATGCCAACAGTTGCAACCCCGCCAACAACCCATCGCCGCAGGTGGCCTTTTGCGGGAACAGCAGGTGTCCCGACTGCTCCCCCCCAAAGCTCAATTCATGCTGACGCAGGCTGGCCATCACCTTGCGATCGCCGACGGGGGTGCGGAAAGATTGAATCCCCTGGCTGGTCAACCACCGCTCCAGCCCCAGGTTGGACATAACGGTAAAGGCCACCCCGTCCCCCTGCAACTGCCCCAACTGATGCATGCCGATCGCCAACGCGCCCAGCAGGTGGTCACCATCGACCACATTGCCTCGTTCATCCACCACCACCAGCCGATCGCCATCCCCATCCAGCGCCAGGCCGATGGCGGCGCGCTGTTCCACCACGGTTTGGCGCAGGCGGGCGGGGTTGGTTGCGCCCAGGCGATCGTTGATGTTCATCCCGTTCGGATCAACCCCTATCGCCACCACCTCAGCCCCCAATTCGCGCAGCACCGTCGGGGCAATTTTATAGGCCGCCCCGTTGGCGCAATCCAGGGCGATTCGCATGCCATCCAGGGTTAAATCGGCGGGAAAATGCGATTTGATAAATTCGATGTAGCGTCCCGCCACGTCATCCAACCGTTGCGCCTTGCCAATCTGATCATCGCTGGCCAGGGGGAAATCATCGCCCGCCACCAACCGTTCAATCGCCGCCTCCTGCTCATCGCTTAATTTATGGCCATCGGGGGCAAAAATTTTGATGCCGTTGTCGTGATAGGGGTTGTGGGATGCGGTGATCATCACCCCCATATCCGCCCGCAGGGAACGCACCAAAAAGCCAATCGCGGGGGTTGGCACGGGACCCACCAGCACCACATCCATGCCAACGCTGGTAAAGCCCGCGGTCATCGCCGCCTCTAACATATAACCCGACCGTCGGGTATCCTTACCCACCACCGCCAGCCGCCGTCGGCCAGGTTGATGCCCAATGCTGCCCGCCGCCATGGCGATACGGGTGGCGATGGTGGCGGTCATTGGCGCCTGATTTGCCCGTCCGCGCACGCCATCGGTGCCGAACAGCTTGGGATTGGTGAGAAGGGGGGATTGGGTCATGGATAGAGCCTTACACAAAAAGCGGTCATTGTGTCAGCCCAATTTTTAAAATAAAACGATGAATGTCGTCATCAAACATCACTGGCAGGGTCGCCAAGGTATAGCTTTTCAGCATCTCGCCAGAGCGGTTATAGAGATCGACAGGCAAATCTTCCCAAGTATCCCCATTCTCATTTTGCATCAAATGTGCACGCAACAGCTGACGGGCAGGATTTATCTCAACTGTTGGCTGATCATCTCCGCCCAGCAGGATAAGATGCGCTAGCGGAGTAACGCACCCTGCGGCGGCCTTAGCAGCCAAGGCTGTTAGTACTGCGGGAGCCGTATAAGCACCGCCAGGATGCAAACGGATCCCAACAAATAACTGATTATCGGTCGTGACCAAGCCAGCTAACACCGCCCGTTTTTCTAGCCCTGAATCATTGGCCAATCTAGCCAAATATTGGGGCATCTCTGTCGACGTTAGCTTGGTCGGTACAGATGGCTGATTCAACAATGTCAGTATGGTATCAGGCGCGATAGGATCCGCCTGCAAATTGGCATCATTCAATCTTTGCCGCAGCGTTTTTCGCCTTTCGTTGAGAAACGGGCTAGGAAGCAAATTATCAAGCGCGCGGCGCTGATACCATGCACCGTCACTGTCAAAGTAATCAATCTGAACGTTTGCAGAGGGCAATTTCCAAGGAAAAAGACCGCCTGAAAGTTGCGCGTATTCGGTCATCAGCTGCAAACAGGCACCACAACTTTCCCCTGCACCCCGTGGACCCAGCAGGAACATCCGTTCCAGAATGCCACCCTGTTGGACAAAACCGTTCATGACGGTGGTCTCCGCACAAACGCCGTGCCCTAATGCCTCATATTTCTGGTTGACACCACGAACCAAAATTGGTTTCCCCGCAACCTTGCCCACTCCAACAGCCGCGAATTGATGACCGCTGCCGTAACTGCTACTCGCCAACTGTACCAAAGATGATCCCATCTCTAGTCGCAACCGATTTTCTGCGTTGGATGTCCAGAGGTACATAGCGGAATCTACCTAACGGCCATCGACGCAAAAGGCATAGACGCTGATGGGATTAAGCGGCAGCCCCGTCGGTTGTGCCGTTTTCGCCTGGCCAGTGGCCACCACCTGCCAACCGCTGGCCACCCCATCCTGGCCGAACAGACCCTGGATATTGCCGCCCAACGGCTTGCTGGCGCTCAAAGATAGGCCGTCACCGCCCACCTCTCCACCGCCGCCAATCGCCACCTGGCCATCGGGGCAATAGACCGTGAAGCTGCCGCCATTGTCGCCCACCGTGCCGCTGTTCCACACCACCTGATAGCCGGTCAGGCCGGTGCAGGAACCCGTTTTGGCGCAGGCGCGGCTGAAATTCTGGCTGGCTCTCGGGGATGTAGAGGGCGCGGGCGACGCGAGTGACGCTGGCGACCCCGCATCATCGCTATCCCCCCCCATGGTGGTGGCACAGGCGGCCAGCAGCAGTAGGGGCACCAGGGCGAAAAGGGAGCGAGCAAGCTTAAACAGGGCGGTTTTGGGCATCGACAAACACAACTTTGGGGGTAAGGGTGGCGGCCTCAGCCTCAGTCACCAAGCCATAGGCAAAGATGATAACCAAATCATCGGGTTCGCACAAATGGGCGGCGGATCCGTTGACCTGGATTACCCCACTGCCGGCGGGGGCGGCGATGGCATAGGTAACAAAGCGGGCACCGTTGCGCAAATTGACCACATGAATCTGCTCATGCACCGCAATGCCGGCGGCGGCCAACAGGGCTTCATCCACGCTTAAACTGCCCTCATAATCCAGCTCGGTCGCGGTGACGCGCGCCCGATGAATTTTGCCGTGGAGAAAGGTTTTCAACATAAGGTCAACAGTGTTAAATGGTGGGGAAAATTCCCGTCTATATCAACCGAAACATGGCCAGCTTGCAACACCCTTATCAAAAACCCGTTGATTTGCCCAACATTGCGGGGGCGCGGGTGGCCATCCTGCAAAGCCGTTGGCACCACCCGCATACCGATCGCATGATTGCCAAATGCCGCCAACTGCTGGCGGAGGCTGGCTGTCAACAGGTGACGCAGCATGTTTTGCCAGGATCCCTGGAACTGGTGCTGGCGGCGCAGGATTTGGCGGGTGCCCAGCCCAAACCCGATGCCATCATCTGTTTCGGCATTATTCAGCGGGGGGAAACCGCCCATTACGACATGCTGCTGAATATGTGCGCGCAGGGGCTGACCGAGGTGATGTTGCGGCATCGCATCCCGATTCTGAACGAAATTATCGGCGTTGCCGACCTGCAACAGGTGATCGCCCGTTCGCAGGATGATGGGTTTAATAAGGGGTGGGAGGCCGCCCAGGCCGCCATCGACATGATCGCCTGGCGCCGCCTGAACGGGGGCGGTTAGGGCGGTTATGCTTTGGGGGTAGGCGACCATTTTGTGTGCGCTGATGCCCACCCTTGCAGGCGGCGCCAGTCGGTATTACATTGGGGATAGATACTTTTTTCCCCTTACAGGAGATGGCCATGACCCACAACACCACCGATGCCAATTTTGCCCAGGAAGTTTTGAAGTCCGACAAACCCGTGCTGGTGGATTTTTGGGCGCCCTGGTGTGGCCCATGCCGCGCCATTGCCCCCGTCATTGACCAGGTCGCTGAGGAAAAAAAGGATAGCGTGCGGGTGGTTAAGGTGAATGTTGATGAAAACACCGATTCCCCCGTCAAATATGGCGTGCGCAGCATCCCAACCCTGGTGCTGTTTAAGGATGGACAGGCGATTGCCACCCATGTGGGCAGCATGTCAAAAACCCAACTCGATAGCTGGCTGACCGAAAAACTGGGCGGTTAGAGCGTTTTCGCTCTGCAGGGGATTTGATTGGGCTGGTTATCCCCCCACCAGCCAATCGGGCAGGCGTTGCGGTTTGCCGCTGTCCAGCTTGACCAGGGCAAGGGTGACCGACAGGCTGACCAGCAGGGTTTGGGCAGGATCTCCCGAACTCCCCGCATCCCCCGAATCCCCCACCATCGCTTGTTGCCCGGCCGATAGCGCGCCCAGGGGCTGTTCATCGGCGCGATGAATCTGTTGGGTCATG
The DNA here is from genome assembly GCA_044375625.1 of Alphaproteobacteria bacterium. Taxonomy (GTDB): domain Bacteria; phylum Pseudomonadota; class Alphaproteobacteria; order CAISOG01; family CAISOG01; genus CAISOG01. The sequence goes on along the minus strand of JBILMH010000005.1, from coordinate 8,647 downwards.
ATAAGGCGGCTGGGGCGATGTTGATGCAGCCAGCTGCTGACCACCACCAGCTGATCCAGGCGGGCGGGGCGGTGATAGGTGGCGTTCAGGTGATGCACGACAAAGGCCATCCCCTGGTCGCGCAGATCGGCCGATTGCCGTGGCCAACCAGTGCGCAACCATTCCGTGCGGGCGCGTTCGGCAAAATGCAGATAGCGGGGGTGATAAACCACGCCACCCGCGTCGGTATCCTCATAATAAACCCGCAGCGCCAAACGATGAATCGGCTGATGGCACGCGATTGTCACGGCTTAGGCTTTTTGGCTAGCAATTGGGATTCAGGCCGCCTGTTGCAGGGGTCGCTTAAGGGCGGCCACCCCTGGCAGGGTTTTGCCCTCCAACCATTCCAAAAAGGCACCACCCGCCAGCGAAACATAGCTGATTTGGTCGGTAACCCCCGCCTTGGCCAGGGCGGCCACGGTATCCCCACCGCCTGCAACCGACAGCAACTGCCCCTGTCCCGTTAATTCGGCCACCCGTTGCGCCAGGGCGATGGTGCCAGCATCAAAGGGGGTCAGCTCAAACGCGCCAACGGGGCCGTTCCAGACCATTGTCTTGCTGGCGGCAATAACCTGGCTCCAGGCCTGCACGGTGGCGGGGCCAATATCCAAAATCATCTCATCCGCCTGCACATCGCCCAGTGCCGCCACCCGACTTTCCGCGCCCGCCTTAAACTCCCGCGCGACCACCACATCGGTGGGCAGGTGGATTTTGCGCCCCGCCGCGGCCGCCTGATCCAAAATACGGGTCACGGTGCCAATCAATTCCTTCTCACACAGCGATTTGCCAACAGGATAGTCCAGCGCGTGCAAAAAGGTGTTGGCCATGCCGCCGCCAATCAACAGATGGTCAACGCGATCCAACAGGTTGGACAACAGCTCTAACTTGGTGGAAACCTTGGAACCGCCAACCAGGGCTGCTACCGGACGGGTCGGCTGCTCCAACGCCTTGGCCAGCGCCGCCAACTCCGCCTCCATCAGCAGGCCAGCATAGGCGGGCAGCAGGTGGGCAACCCCCTCCGTCGAGGCATGGGCACGATGCGCCGCTGAAAAGGCATCGTTGACATAAATATCGCCCAATTTGGCCAAGGCCTGGGCAAAGGCGGCCTCATTCGCCTCCTCCCCCGCTTCGAACCGCACATTTTCCAACAGCAGAATTTGACCATCGCCCAGTGCCGCCACCGCGGCTTCGGCCTCTGCACCGACTGTTTGATCGCAAAAATCCACGGGATAAGCGGCCAATTGCGCCTTAAGAACGTCATAGACGGGGCGCAACGATTGGGTGGTATCGCGTTGGCCATTGGGTCGGCCAAAATGCGCCAGCAGGATAACGCGCGCCCCCTGATCCGCCAGGGTTTTGATGGTGGCCAGCGATTTTTCGATACGGCTGGCATCGGTTACCACCACCTGCCCATCCTGATTGGCGACGGGCACGTTGTAATCCACCCGCACCAACACCCGTTGGCCTTTAGCGTTGCAGTCTTTGAGTCCCAGAAAATCGCTCATAACCCATACTCCTTAAAAAATGTCATTTCTTGTTGTTAACGCTGATGGCATGACCAGGTTGCGGGAATGGAGGAAGCGGTGAGATTCGAACTCACGGAGGAGTTGCCCCCTCGGCAGTTTTCAAGACTGCAGCCTTAAACCACTCGGCCACGCTTCCTTAATATCATTCGCCTTTCGACATCAACCATCACCTACACCAACATCCCCCCAGCCCCCTCGGCAGTTTTGACGCTCCGCCTACTGGCTACGCGCCCCCTCTGGGGGTCTCTCGCTCCGCTCGATTCCCAAAAGTCCTCCTGGACTTTTGTCAAGACTTGCCGCCTTAAACCACTCGGCCACGCTTCCTTTAATGGCATCCAACGGCAAAAACCATACCCATTATGTTGTCACCTTAGCAACAATTTGTGTCCAGCGCAAAGGATAGCTTTGCTGGCCTGGCGTGGTGTTCAAATCTGGCCGCTTCTTTATGGGGCAAGAGGAATAAGTATCGCTATGACCGCGCAAATGCCAGCAACGGTTGGTAATGGCCAGCATCTGCATCGCGCAGGGCAGCAATATAGCGGGTGCGCAGGTCGTCTGGCCTGGTGAGGTCTAAATTGCCGCCCCAGCTGAGTTTCTCGCCATTGAACTTGGCCACAATAACATCGGCGCACATGCGTGCATGACGGCCATTACCATTGGGGAACAGGTGAATCTTTACCAGGCGATGATGGAAAATCACGGCCAAATCGCTGATCGGATAGGTTTTGTGATCTGACCAATATAAGGCATCACCAAGCAGCTGGTGCAGTTCGGTGATGATGCACAGGCGATCCACGCCGATATTCTTATTGGTCTTGCGAAAAGTGCCTGCCCATTTCCACACATGGCCAAACATGCGTTTGTGGAGGTTGAGCAGGAACTTTTCTGTGAACACATCCAGTTTGCTGAGCGTGGCTTGCTGCATCGCCCACTGGCGGGCTTCCAGGATATTTTCTTGTTCGAACGCATTGAGATCTTCACGGGTGATAAGGCTAGGGATCAGGGCGCGCTTTTCCTCCTCATCCAGCGGCGTTTGGCCTGCGATATAGTGGTATTGCACGGTTTAATCCCACAGCTTGGTGTTGGGGTTTTTGGCCAGTTCTTCCGCAATCTCTTGAATCTTTTGGTGAAGATTGCCAACGCCCTGCGCCTCAAGCTGCATGGTGTGATCCACCGCTGCCACGATGTCTTTGGCCTTAATTAGTGCCTGTTGTTCGAGAAGGTGTTGCAGGTTACCCCCCTCTGGCACCAGCGCGTAGACCAGGCGGCAATTCAAGGCTTCGGCGACCCTACGCAGCGACTTTAGGGTGATGGCCTCCTCCACCTCATTGGCTTCTAAACGCGCGGCGGATTGTTGGGTTATCCCCATGCGCTTAGCCATTTGGCGCACACTCATGCCCAGAGATTTGCGGATAGCCACGATCCAACCGCCTGTGGGGCGATCACAATCGCGCAGGTTGGCCAAGTGCCGATCGAGCGTTTGCCGTTGCAGCTGGGTGAATTTGCCGAACATTTTACAGCCTATAGTCTGTTTATTAAATTCATTCTAACAGAATAAAAGCTGTAAGTAAATTGACGAATTACAGCTTAAAAGCTGTTTTTTTCTTGCGGCGTGATGACGGGGGCGGCGTTTAGGCAGTGGGGTCGGCAGGGTCGGCGGGGTCGGCGGCGTCGCCCAAGATGCTAGCGGCGATGGGTGGCAGGTCAGCGGTGGGCGGGGCGCTATGCCCCCAGCCATAGGGCGCGGGCATGGTCAGCAACAGCTCAGCAATTTCCCGCAGCAGGAAGCCCAGATTTTGGGCGCGGGCGATATCCTCATGCGGCATAAGCTTAGCAAACGCCTCCAACTTGCCCCGATGCACCTCCTGCAAATGCTCATAAAAAATCAGCGCGATAAGCAGGAATACCCGTTCCCGCGGGCTAAGTTCCGGGATCGTCGCGTTGGTCAACAGCGGCAGGGGGGATGTGGTCTGCCCCGCCGCCACCGCCTGTTGCACCAGGGTTAGCCAGCATAAGGCCTTTAACAGGCGGCGATGCCAATGGGTTTGCATCGGCTGTTGCAACAACACTTGTTTTTCAAGCTCTTGCAGATAGGCCTGGCTGCTGGCCGTTGTCCATGGGGCGGCCAGCTGTTGGCACCAATCCAACATCCGATCCTGCCCCCGCCAATCGGATGGGAACAGCCCATAGGCCAAGCCTTCATGCAATCCAGCCTGGGTAAAAATAATGTTGGAGGGGTTGGTCGCGCTGAGCAGGCCGTGCAAAACCTGCAACGCATAGGCGAAATAGGGTTGTTGCCCCGCGGCCAGGTTAAAGCGCACCGCCAGCTCACGGGATTTGGTAAAATCCTGGTGCATCCAACGCGCCAAAATCGGCAACAACGCCGAGGTGCTGACCGCAAAGCCATCAATCCGATCCAGGGGGTAATGCGCCTCACGCAGCGCCATCAGCCCCGTGCGGGTCATCAGCCCACCCCGCAGGATCAGGGTTTGGCCATTCAGTTGCCGCCCCAGCCGACTGATCAACAATTCCTGCACCGCGCGGCCAGCATGATCGTTGCATAGGGGCCCCAGCGGCAGGCTGTCAGCCGCCAACACCTTGCCCCGCTGCATCCAGGCCAGATCCAGGCTGGCGGAGCCGAAATCCAGCACCAGGCCGTTGGCCGCCGATTCCCCCAATTGCCAGCTGGCCGCCGCCGCCGCCAACTCCGCCTCCTCAGCGCCAGAAATCAGGGTGATGGCCAGTTTTTCATGGCTGCGGTGGTAAATGGATTGCAAAAAACTGTCAACCATGGCGGGGTCGGCGCGCCGAAACGCCTCAGTCGCCACGCCGAAAAAGCGTTGAACCCCGCTGGCGCTGGCGGCCTGAATATAGGGCAGCAGGATGTCGAAGGCGCGATGGAGGGAAATGGGGTCGAGGCGGGCAGGCTGCCCCGGCTGGCTAAGGAAACGGCAGGATTGCTTCAGCTGCAACGGGCTGGTCAACGGCGCCTCATCCCCAGGCTGGCGGTACAGGCCGACCAGGGGCAGGCTGGGCCAGAAATAAAACGCCTCAGCGGTGATGGAGCTGGAACCCAACACCACCACGGCAAAGGGCTGCCCAGCCTGTAAATGCGACGGTGGCCGTTCAACAGTCAAGGATTTGGTGGTGGAAGAATGTTGCGTCATGCCATCGCGGGTTGCGTTTTTGAATCAGGCGATAGCACCCTGATTGCCAAAAAGGATTGCCCCGTTTTTGTTGACAGCGTGCCGCGTTATCATGCCCAAAAGCCGATGCGATTCACAAGGGCTTTGCGGTTAACCGCTTAGCCAACCAATTCCAACCCGCTGAAGAAATAGCTGATTTCCTGCGCCGCCGTTTCGGGCGCGTCGGAACCGTGCACGCTGTTGGCCTCAATCGATTCGGCAAACAGTTTGCGAATGGTACCCTCAGCCGCATTGGCGGGGTTGGTGGCGCCCATCACGTCGCGGTTTTTGGCAATCGCCCCCTCACCCTGCAACACCATCGCCACGATGGGGCCACTGGCCATATAGCTGCACAAATCGTTGTAGAATGGGCGGCTGGCATGCACGGCATAAAAGGCCTTGGCCTGTTCCAGGGTCAGGTGCAGGCGTTTTTGCGCCACAATCCGCAGGTCGGCTGCCTCAAACACTTGGCAAATGGCGCCAACCAGGTTGCGGCGGGTGGCATCGGGTTTGATCAGGGATAGGGTTTGTTCAACAGCCATGGAAAAATCTCTTTTTTAGCGTAAAGGGTTGTTTGATAGGACGAGCCAATTTGGCCGCTTCTACCAGAAACTTTGCCCTTAGCCAAGCGAAATGTTCGGGGCTGGCGGGAATGGGGTCGTAGGGGGAGTGGGGCGTTACCGTCCCCGTCCGTGACGAGTGAGAGCGAGAACACCAGCAGCACCAAGAGCAAGACCATAAGTAAGTCCAACCAAAGATTGATTTTGTTGAGCGCTATCTATCGCCCCCCTGAGTTCTTGATAAGACACTGTTACGGGGCACTGTTGTATAGCATCTGGGCTCAAGAGTTTACCAAACGCAGCCCGCTGATCGATCTGACGAGCCAAATTTAATACTTGCTTGGGCTTCATTTTCAAGATTAGGGCGCACTGTTCTGGAGTGGGTTTGGTCGCGGCAGGTTTGGTCTGCTCAGCGGCTGAAGCGTTAGCAGGGTTGCCGAAAGCAACCGCAGCAATTACAGGCAAAGCAGCCAAAGCAGACACAGCAAGTTTTTTTTGCATAACATGATCCTTTTCAATCAAAATATTGTTTCATCAATTCCTTGCCATTCGCACAAAAACTTAGGGCAAATCATTAACAGAAATTGAATATGCAACCAAATTGGTTTAATGTCAACAAAAAATTGATATGGTCTATGTCTTTTTTCATTATTCCAAAAAGCCTGATGGCCGCGTGACAAAGCGGGCAAATAGGCCTATCAGTGAAGGCCTAATGATGGTCAACCACCACCAACCAACCACCCCTAAATAGAGCTGCACGATTCCATGAACATCCTTGCCTCCGTTTACACCAAAACAGGTCTTGACCACTTTCTAAGCCGCCTGTGCCAGGCCGCGGCGGGCAGCAGGATTTTTGCCAGCGGCGGCACCCACCAATTTTTGCAACAGGCGGCCTTGCCGGTGGAGGCGGTCGAATCGCTGATCAACTTTCCTGAAATTTTGGGCGGGCGGGTCAAAACCCTGCACCCCGCTATCCACGGTGGCATTCTGGCGCGGCGTGAGGTGGCGGCCGACATGGATCAGTTGGCGCAGCATGACATCCCCCCCCTCGACCTGGTGGTGGTGACGCTGTACCCCTTTGCCGAAACCCTGCTGGCGGGGGGCAGCGTGGCCGAATGTATTGAGAAAATCGATATTGGCGGCGTCGCCCTGATCCGTGGGGCGGCCAAAAACCATGCCCATGTGGCGATTGTAACCGATCCGCAGGATTTTGATCGGGTGGCGGAGGATGCGGCGGCGCATGGCGGGGTTATCAGCGCGCCGATGCGGCAACAGCTGGCCGCCAAGGCCTTTGCGGTGACGGCGGCCTATGACGCCCTGATCGCGCGTTGGCTTTCGGAACAGGTGGCGGGGCAGGGGCAGGTGGCGGAACCCTTGGCCGCCCCCATGGTGATTGCGGGCAGCAAGCTGGCCAGCCTGCGCTATGGCGAAAATCCGCATCAGGCCGCCGCGCTGTACGCCACGGTAGGCGGCATCGGCGGGGTGGTCAATGCCAAACAGCTGCAGGGTAAGGCGTTGAGCTATAACAACTTGGCCGACAGCGACGCCGCCTGGCAACTGGTGCAGGAATTCGATGGCAGCTTTGGGGCTGGGGCTGGGGCAGAAGCTGGGGCAGCGGTGGCGATTATCAAACACGCCAACCCCTGCGGCGTCGCCCTGGGCGAAACCGCGCTGGCCGCCTGGCACAAAGCCCTGGCCTGTGACCCCATCAGTGCCTTTGGTGGCATTATCGCCTGCAATGTTGAGGTGGGGGAGGAGGTGGCGGCGCAAATTGCCGCCCTGTTCGCTGAGGTGGTGTTGGCGCCCAGCTATAGCGCATCCGCGTTGCAACTGTTGCAGGCTAAGAAAAACCTGCGGGTGTTGCAGGTGCAGCGTTATCAGTCGCAGCTGGCCAGCCCAGAGGTCAAAACCCTACAGGGCGGCTTTTTGACGCAGGGGCAGGATGTCGGCCTGTATCAGGATGTGACGGTGCCAACCGCCGCGCAACCGACGGCGGGGCAGCTGGCGGAGATGCGCTTTGCCTTTACCGTGGCCAAGCATGTGAAATCCAACGCCATCGTCCTTAGCCGCGATTTGGCCACCATTGGCATTGGCGCGGGGCAGATGAGTCGGGTGGATGCGGTGGAATTCGCCCTGCAAAAAGCGCGGCAGCAAACCGATCCCGCCGGTGCCGTCATCGCCTCCGACGCGTTTTTCCCCTTTGCCGATGGGCTGGAGAAGGCATTGGCGGCGGGGATTGCCGCCTGTATCCAACCGGGGGGCAGCATGCGCGATGCGGAGGTGGTCGCCGCCGCCGATCAGGCTGGCATCCCGATGGTGCTGACCGCCGTCCGCCATTTTCGGCATTAGGGGGGATTGGCTATGACAGCCGCCGCCGCGCCCGCCCACTCCGCAAGCCTGGCGCCCGCATCCTTTAATCTGGAGGACTTCCTGCGCGCTGGCTTTGCCTTTGTGTCCGCCAACCAGATGTTGCCGCTGTTGCAGGCGGCAGGGTCGCTGAGCGATTGGGCGGATTTTGCCGACAGTTGGAACAGCCTGCACCCCGATCGCTACATGGCGGATCAGGGACGCTATCGCAAACGCCGTCATGCGGTTTATCGGGCGACTGACGGGGCAGCGGGGCAGCCGGCTGTGCAGCGGCAACCCGATCAGCCGCACTATCAAAGCACCGACTACAACAGCCTGAACGGCGGGATTGAGCGGTGGTTTGAACCGATTCTGCCTGAAATTGGTGGCGGGCAAAGCCTGACCACCATCCTGACCTTCTGCCACCAGCTGTTCGGCGGGATTGACCCCGCGGTGCCCAATTGGCATGTGGAGGTGCATCAGTTTCGGATTGAGGCGGCGGCGGAAATGCTGGGCAAACCCACGCCCGAAGGGGTGCATCGTGATGGGGTGGATCACGTCTTGGTGCTGATGATCAACCGCGTCAATATCGCCAGCGGCACCACCCAGGTGCACACCATCCCCGATCAGCAGGCAGGCCAGGGGGGTGACCTATCACCTGCCCCGTCATCGGCTTCAGCCAAACCACCCCTGTTGGGCAGTTTCACCCTGACCCAACCATTCGATGCTGCCCTGGTGGAGGATCGACGGGTGATGCATGGCGTTACCCCCGTCACGCCCATCGACCCCACCCTGCCCGCCTATCGTGACGTATTGGTGGTCACCTTTCGGGCGATGTAAGTTTTATAGTCATTCCACTTTAAAAATGGGGCCTATATACCTGTCTAGCCAATTTTAGAGTTAAAGGTGTTGCCATCCTTCTTTTAACCAACCAGCAATCCCGCCGATTACAAAAATTGCCCCAATAAGTATTAGACCACCCCAGAAAATA
>JBILMH010000031.1:0-21447 GCA_044375625.1 Alphaproteobacteria bacterium | reverse complement strand
GAATTTCATGCTTTTGGCGGTGTTACCGAGTGTAATACCAAGTATGACCTGTTGCCAAGAGGCCAAATTTCTTATCCACAATCTTTTTTGCACGACAGTCTTGCGCGATTCAGGATTTTCAGGCAATACAACGAAACGGACTGTTTTTTTGGGGCGTCGCCAAGTGGTAAGGCATCGGTTTTTGGTACCGACATTCCTAGGTTCGAATCCTAGCGCCCCAGCCATCCGAATTCTTTCATCGTCAGATCGTTGCTGGGGAGCATGCCTGTGATGGCCAAAGCCGTAATAGCCATCGGTCTGCTGGTATACGCGCTGTGTGGAGCATCCCCAAAGGCGGCGGCAGATGTCGTCCGCATCACCGTCGATAACATGTATTGCGAACCGTGTTGGACGCGGTTGCAGACCGCCACTCAAGATGCCCAGCCCGACGTGGTTGCCACCTACTATGACCGCGAAGAACGGGTGATTGCCGTTGATCTGGCCGACGGGGTGCAATGGTCGGATCAGCAGCTGATCAATTGGTTGGCGCTGTCGGGCTATGAAGCGCGCACGGTGCAGCATCAGCCCGTCACAGGTTTTTCAACACGGCCGCGCCCCCCCTATGGCGCATCCTATCCGCAGCCCTATCCGCCCCCGCCCGCCCTACCAGTGCGCTAAAGCCCGATATAGCCGCGGTTGAAGCTTGGCAAGCAGAATTGGCTAAATCAGGGGAGTTGGTGACAGCGTTAACCGATAGCCGTTGGCACTGTTTTCAATCAGTAGCGCGGGGGAAAGCTGAGCCAGTTTTTGCCGCAGCCGATAGAGATGGGTTTCAAAAATCTTGCTGTCATGGTTGACGTTGGATTCGCGCCCATACCATTGCTCCACCACCTGTTGACGGCTTAGGCCATTGGGGTTGCCGAGAAGTTGCAGCAGCAATTGCCCCTCCCGCCCGGTTAGGCGCAGGGGTTGATGCGGGTCAAGGTTTGAGCCGTTCAGCTGCAACCGGTTGGCATCGAATTGATAGCCGCCGGGCAGGGTGTGAATGGCCGATAACGTTGTTGCAGAGCCAGGGTCAAGGGGTGGCGGAGTGGCGAGGGCGTTTTCCAACCCATCGCCCAGCTTGCTTAGATGATGGGTCAGCACCGCGCGCCAAGCCAGTGGCCATGACCAGCGCTTACCCGCCAACCAACAGCCATTCGGATTGCCGCCATCATTCGCGTCGGATCGTGTCAGGTTCAGGCCATGGTTGGCCGCTTGGGTGTGCAGGGAATCCAGGGCTTTTGCTACCAATTGGGCATCGCCGCCCCCCGTTGCCAGCGGCTGTTGCCCCTTTTTATCAAATTGGCACGGTTGTTGCGAAGAATCAGAAAACGTTGTTGTCACCCTTATGAATCCTTACCGATTGCCAGGCTGGTTGTTGCGCATGAATCCCTTGTCCTCATTTTTTTCCCTTAACCCTGTAGAGCTTTGACGAATGACCGCAATCCGTCAACCATCCCCTTATTCCCCGCTGCCGCCGGCTCCTACAGCTTTGGCGCCGTCAGCCTCGGCATCCGCTTCGGCACCAGCTGCGCCCGCATCTTCCTCTGCGGGTGTTAGCAATGAGGGCTATGGCAACCGCCCCGTGGCTGGCCGCACCAATGGCCAGCAGGTGGAGACAGAATCGGTCGACCTGAGTTTTGGCGATTTCCTGGACATGATAAACCCCCTGCAACATTTGCCGATTGTTAGCACGATTTATCGCAAGCTGACGGGCGATGAACAGTCGGCGACCGCCAATGTGATGGGCGGGTTGCTGTATGGCGGACCCATCGGCCTGATTGCGGCGGTGGTCAGCCAGCAGGTTAAGGATACCACCGGCGATGAACCCCTTGGCCATGCCTATGCGATGTTGGATGGTAAGGATCAGGGGACGGGGCAGGATAAGGCGGCCGCTACCAAATTGGCTCAGGCAACCCCCGTGGCCAACAATTCGGGCGCTTTTCAATTGGCCTCAGCCTCTAACATGCCGACCACCCTAGCTCCAGTCGCTGCCCCAGCCCCAGCAGCATCAGCGGTTTCCTCACCCGCTGGTGCTAAGGCTGGCTCCGCCTTGCCAGAAACAGCTAAGCTGGCGCAGGTGGTAGGCCAAGATAGGGCGCAAGATAAAAGCCAGGCGCACGGCAAAAATCTACAACCAACCGCCCTTGATGCAGCAAAGTCGCCCGCCAAATTGCCAGGACATTCGGCCGACATGGCGCAGGCGCCCTTAGTGTCGCCGCAGGATATGCGCAACAAAATGATGGAGGGGTTGGATCGCTATCAAGCCCTGGTTAAGGCGCGCCAAGCCGCTGATGCGGCCGCTGGCATGGCCAATCAATCCCCCAATGATGCCCGAAATGATGATAAAAAGGACAGGGCGGCCGGGGTGGTGGGCATGATTCCGGCCAGCGCCACGGCACCCCTGAAGAAATCGGCGCCTATAGGCGGCTATGGCTATGATGGCCTGCTGCTGGATCAGTCGCTATAGAGTGGTGTAGGGCGTTGCAGGCGGGGGGCGGCAGCCGTGAACGCGCCAATCTCCCCTCCAACCTTCAATCTTCCGCAAACAAATACGATCCCACGCGGATCAGGCTGGCGCCTGCCGCCAAGGCCTGGGGATAATCCTCACTCATACCCATGCTAAGCTCGGGCAGCTGGTGTTGGCGCGCCAGGGTGGCCAGCTGTTGGAAATAGGGCGTCGGGTCTTCGCCGCGTGGCGGAATGGTCATCAGCCCCACCAGATTCAGGCCAAGGCGGTCGCGGCTGTGGGTTATCAGGGCGGGCAGGTCGGCCACCAAAACCCCGCCCTTTTGCGGCTCGGCCGCCAAATTCACCTGGATCAGCACGGGGCGGCTGTAACCCACCGCCGCCAAGGCATCGGCCAGGGTCGGTCGATCCAGGCTGTGAATCGCATCAAACAGGCTGGCCGCCTGCACCACCTTATTCCGTTGCAGCTGGCCAATCAGATGCAGCCGCAGGTCGGGAAAGTGGGCGCGCAGGGCTGGCCATTTGTCGGCGGCCTCCTGCACCCGATTTTCGCCAAAGTCGCGCTGGCCAGCCTGCAACAGCGGCAACAGCGCTTCGGGCAGCTGATTCTTGCTGACCACGATCAGGCGGGCGGTGGGATAGTCGGCCATCGCCTGGGTCAGCTGGCCGAGGCGATCTAAGATGGTGGGGGCGCTTGGTATGGTCATGGGGTTGGCTCAATATGGTGACGGGGGCAAGAAATTTTCGCAGATAGCATCTGTTTTTTCCTAGGAAAAACTCTGTTATTCCCACGAAGGTGGGAATCCAGCAACATTAGGGGCGTGGTCTGGCGGTTCCATCCTATGGATCCCCGCCTGCGCGGGGATGACAGCATGAGAAGGCTGCTCAGCGTCGTCATTTCCGCCCCCACCGTTGTCATTCCCACGAAGGTGGGAATCCAGCAACCGCGCCGCGCCCCACCCAATTCTGTTGTAACTTTGCAACAGTTGTCGCAAAAAAACATCGTTTGGGGCGGGTTGGGTGTTGCGGGTTGGGTGTTGGTGGTCATGATGGGACTATGTCTTTTTGCATGATGCGGCAATATTCCTTATTGGGTATCATGCAGGCGGCATTTCTTTCAAACATCGAATGAGGAAACGATGAAAAAAGTTCTTTTAGCAACCACCGCCCTGTTGGGTTTGGTTGCCCTTAGCGCACCGGTGCAAGCCGATCCGTTAAAAGTCACCGTTGGCGGCAGCGTCGAGTTCCAAGCCGGTTATGCCGACGAAGACTTCGACAGCAACTACCGCAACTATGACTTTACCAGCACCCCAAATGTTGTTGTTGGCGCCGAAGGCAAAGCCAGCAACGGTTTGGTTTATGGTGGTAAAATCGAGTTGGATAGTGAGTCTGACTTTGTTGGTCAGACCAACTACGACCGTAAAGACAGCATCGAATTTGACAAGGCCGTTACCTACCTAAGCGGTAAATGGGGTCGTGTTGAATTGGGCGATGAAAACAGCGCCGCCAACCGTTTGACCGTGACCGCGCCAACCGGCTTTGGTACCGGTGGTTTTGCGGGTGACTATCAAAAGTTCCTGTTGATCAACAATGTTGGTGACGATGCCACCAACTTTGACCTGAACCGTTCTGAAGAAGGTTTCTACTTCCGTGGTCTGGCCAACAGCTACAAACCAACCCTGACCGAATCTGGTCTGGAAGATTACGAAGATTCGACCAAGGTAACCTACCTGACCCCGAAATTCGCTGGCTTCCAATTGGGCGTTAGCTACACCCCAACAGTGGGCGATGAGCTGACCGGTGTTAGCCGTGACAAGTACACCAGCTACTCTGGTGATACGCCAGCTCTGTGGAACCAATACGAAGATCTGATCGAAGCCGCTGCCAACTACAGCTACAAATTCGACAACGGTCTTGGTTTGGGTGCCAGCGTTGGTTACAACTACGCCAAAGCTGTAAAAACCACCACTTCCGCTGATGCTCGTGAAGATCTGGGTTCTTTGAATCTTGGTCTTAGCGGTACCTTTAAGGGCTTCACCCTGGGCGGTGGTTACACCTACGATGGCCAAAGCGGTCTGCGTAAAGCAACCCAAACCTCTGACGATGCGGCTCAAAGCTACAACGTTGGTTTGCAATACGCCACCGGCCCATTCGCCGTTGGGGTTAACTACCTGAACGCCGAAACCGAAGGTGATGTTACCGATCCCGACAACAACAAATTGCAAGTTGTTGGCCTGGGCGGTACCTATGAGCTGGCTCCTGGCCTCAGCACCTTTGCTGAAGTCGACTTCGTGAACTACGAATCCGAAGATGCCTTCTTGTCTGGCAACACCAGCAAAAAGTATGACAGCACCGTGTTCGTTTTGGGCACCAAGCTGGACTTCTAATACCCTCCTAAACCTTCTGGGTTATGCTTAGAAGGTTAAGAACTCTGCGGGAGCCTCTGATTTCAGGGGCTCCCGTTTTTTTTGTCCAGATTTTTGCTGTACACTTTTTCCTATTCCCCCGCCCCTGTCTTTGTGTGACCCCTCCCCCTAACCCCCTCCCGCAAGGGGAGGGGGAACCGAAACACTCTCCCCTTGCGGTGCGGGGTTGTTGTCGCGCAACTCTAATGATATGAAAATGATAGAAAAAACACTCTCCCCTTGCGGGGGAGTCGGATCGCGTTAGCGAGCCGGTGGGGGGTATCTAATGAACTTTGCCATGCGTCAGCCGTACCCTCCCTATTTGAAAGATTTTACGCGGGCGATGCGTAAAAATCTCACGGATGCGGAAAGAATGTTCTGGCAACGCCTGCGCGATCGGCAACTGGGGGTTAAATTCCGCAGGCAATTTGCAATCGATGGGCAGTATGTAGCGGATTTTGTGTGCCTAAACCAGCGCTTGATCGTGGAAATCGATGGGGGGCAACATAATAGCAGTCCGCGTGATGCAGATCGAACTCTGTATCTGCAAACACACAATTTTCGGGTAATCCGTTTTTGGAATCATGAGGTTCTGCATAATATTGATGGGTGTTTGGAGCTGTTGTTGAGAGAGTTGCAGGATTCCCCGCCAGGTATTGTTTCTGTTGATCTCATTACTGACCCCGCTTCCTGACTTTGTATGACCCCTCCCCCTTGTTTTTTTATGACCCCTCCCCCTAACCCCCTCCCGCAAGGGGAGAGGGAACCGAAACACTCTCCTCCAGCAGGGTGGGGGGGAATTGCGTGCAAATATGACTTCCCCACTTCCTTTGCCCCAGGCCTGGATTTTTGGATGGGGTTGGGCTAAGGTGGCGGTTTGCTGCCCTTAACTTACTTGGACTGTTTGCAATGAACCGCTTGATTTCTCGATTGTTTCCCTCTCTATCCCCAGCCCGCCGCGCTGTTGGGGACAGGGTTGTTGCTGGCCGTCGCCGCGCCCTGCTGCTGACGCTGATGGCAACGGTGATGTTGAGCGCCTGCAGCGGGGTTAAGACCGAGGAATCCTATCCCGAATTTGAATCGCAACGGCGCCCGCATGGCAGCTTGACGGGCGATGATGGCTTTACCCTGTTCGGCGGTGGCCGTAAAAAGGGCGAAGACAGCCTGCCCATCAACCGCTTCCTCTGGCAAGCCTCGCTAGACGTGCTGAGCTTTATTCCCTTGGCCAGCACCGATCCCTTTGGCGGCGTCATCCTGACCGAATGGACGACGTTGGCGGAGGCGCCGAATGAGCGTTTGAAACTAACCGTCTATATCACCAGCAACGAATTGCGCAGCGATGCGGTGCGGGTCAGCGTCTTTCGCCAAAAACGTCAAGGCAATAAGGCTGACGGCGCCTGGCAAGATGCGGCCAGCGACCCAAAAACCGCGACCGACCTGGAAAATGCTATCCTGACCCGCGCGCGTGAGCTGCGGGTTGCGGCCGCCTACGACAAATAATTAAGGGGGGGGTCAGGCGGTGACGGTTAGCATGGTGACGGCGGCGGAGCGCTATGATGTGGGTCGGGCCGAACCGCGGTGGCAGGATGCCTGGCACGCGGCGGGTTGTTTCACCGTGACGGCTGATGCGGCCAAGCCGAAATTTTATGTGCTGGAGATGTTTCCCTATCCGTCTGGCAAAATTCATATGGGGCATGTCCGCAACTATGCCTTTGGCGATGTGCTGGCGCGGTTCAAACGGGCGCAGGGCTTTAACGTGCTTTACCCGATGGGTTGGGATGCCTTTGGCCTGCCCGCCGAAAATGCCGCGCTAGAGCGGGGGGTGCATCCCGCGGTGTGGACGCGGCAAAATATCGCCACCATGCGCGGTCAGCTGCAACGGCTGGGCTTGTCCTATGACTGGTCGCGGGAGATTGCCACCTGTGACCCCAGCTACTACGCCCAGCAGCAAAAGCTGTTCCTGGCCTTTTACCAGGCTGGCCTGTTGTACCGTAAGGAGGCCTATGTCAATTGGGATCCGGTGGATCACAGCGTGCTGGCCAATGAACAGGTGATTGAGGGGCGCGGGTGGCGCAGTGGCGCGTTGGTGGAACGGCGGCAGCTGGCGCAATGGTTCCTGAAGATCACCGATTTCGCCCCCGACCTGCTGGCCGGGCTGCAGCAGCTGGATCGCTGGCCGGATAACGTGCGGTTGATGCAGCAAAATTGGTTGGGGCTGTCAGAGGGGGCAGAAATTGCCTTCCAGATAGCCGATAGCAATGACACCCTTGCTGTCTTCACCACCCGCCCCGACACCCTATTTGGTGCCTCTTTCTGTGCGATTGCGGCCGATCATCCGTTGGCACAGTCGGTCGCCAAAAGTGATCCAGCGGTCGCGGCCTTTGTCGCCGACTGTCGCCTGGGTGCCACCAAAGAGGCGGATGTCAGCAAATTGGAGAAAAAAGGTCATTTTACTGGCCTGTATGCCGTTCATCCGTTTGACGGCGGGCGCAAGATGCCCATCTACATCGCCAATTTCGTGTTGATGGATTACGGCACGGGGGCAATTTTTGGCTGTCCCGCCCATGATCAGCGCGATTTGGAATTTGCCCTGTCCTACCAGCTGCCCATCCTGCCCGTGGTGGCGCCGTTGAAGGGGGAATTGCCCGATATTGTTGGCACCGCCACCGCCTTTAGCGAGGATGGGGTGCTGGTCAACTCGCAATGGCTGGATGGGCTAACGGTCACGGCGGCCAAGGCCAAGGCGATTGAGGCGTTGGTGCAGCAGGGGCAGGGCAAGGCGGTGCGAACCTGGCGGCTGCGCGACTGGGGCATTTCCCGCCAGCGCTATTGGGGCTGCCCGATTCCCTTTATCCATTGTGATACCTGCGGCCTGCAACCGGTGCCCGCCGACCAGCTGCCCGTCACCCTGCCCGATGATGTCGATTTCAGCCAGCCAGGCAACCCGCTGGTGCGCCATCCGACCTGGGCTCAGACCACCTGCCCGCAATGCGGGGGGGATGCCCGCCGCGAAACCGATACCATGGATACGTTTTTCGATTCCTCTTGGTACTTTTTGCGCTACACCAGCCCGCAGGGGGCGGAGCCGTTTGATGCGGCGGCGGTCAAATACTGGCTGCCCGTCGATCAATATCTGGGTGGGGTGGAGCATGCGATTTTGCACCTGCTGTACGCCCGTTTCTTTACCCGCGCCCTGCAACGATGCGGCCAGATAGACTTTGCCGAGCCGTTTAAGGCGCTGTTGGCGCAGGGGATGGTGTGCCACGAGACTTATAAGGATCAGGCTGGCCAATGGCTGTACCCTGAGGAGGTGGAAAAACTGGCCAACGGTCAGGTGGTGAAGCGCGACGATCAAAGCCTGGTGCGGGTTGGCCGTTCAGAAAAAATGAGCAAGTCCAAGCGCAACACCATTGATCCGATGGAGCTGATTGGCCGCTATGGCGCCGATGCCGCCCGCCTGTTCATGATTTCCGACACGCCGCCCGCCCGCGATTTGGATTGGTCAGAGGCGGGGATTGATGGCTGTGCCCGCTACATCAGCCGCCTGTACAGCCTGTACCGTGGTTTTGCGGTGGCAATGGGGGGCGCAGCGGGGCAAGAGCCAGGCCAAAATCATAAGGCGGTGCAGGCGGCGAAAACCGATGCCGCGGCCGCTGTGTTGGCCAGCCTGCGCCCTGCCCTGCATCAGGCGATTCGCGATGTCACCCTGCAGCTGGGGGATTTGCAGTTCAATCGGGCGGTGGCCAGCCTGCGCACCCTGACCAATTTGTTTGAGGATCATCGCATCGGCCTAGGCCAGCTGTTGGGGGGTGGCGACCTGGCGGTTGAGGTGACCGATATGCTGGCCGACAGCCTGGTGCTGATGGCGCCGCTGTTGCCCCATTTGGCCGAGGAATTGTGGGCGATGTTGGGGCTACAGTCGCGGGCCGCGCTGGCCGCTCAGGCGCCCTGGCCGCAGCATGACGCAAGCTTGTTGGAGCAGACGCAGGTTAAGGTGGCGGTGCAGGTTAATGGCAAGCTGCGTGGGGTTATCACCCTGGATCCTGAATGCAGCCAGCAGGATGCCGTGCAGGCCGCCTTGGCGCTATCAACCGTGCAGGCCGCGGTGGATGGTCATGGCCAAATCCGCAAGCAAATTTGGGTGCCTGGCAAATTGTTAAACCTGGTGTGCGCTTAGGGATGGCGGCGGCCAGACACGATGTTCGCAGGTGGGCAGGGTGCAGCTTGGCAGGCTCTGTCGTCGCCTTGTTCCTGCTGCTGAATCTTGCGGGCTGTGGCTTTCGCCCCATTTACGGCTCTGCGGCGAATGGCCTGAACGGTGATGGCGGGCAAGAATCTGGCCAAGCGGGCGGGGTTAAGGCGGCGTTGGCACAGGTGAAGATTGGGCTGATTCCCGATCGATCCGGGCAACAGCTGCGCAACCATTTGCTGGATCTGATGAACGCGGGGGGTGAGCCCAGCCGCCCTGTTTATCGGTTGGACATCAGCCTGACCACCGAAAAAACCGCCCTGGCCACCCGTTCCGATGCGTCGGTATCGTTATCGCGCCTACGCACCGTCTTGCGCTACAAATTGGTGGCGATAAATCAGACGGCGGCTGAGGTTGGAAAGGCAGAAGCAGAAGCTACGGGTAAGGATACTACAGGTAAGGATGCTGCGCCCCGAGCCGCCACGACCACCGCTGCAATCGATTCTTCTGTGCTGGATCAGGGCACCTTGACCGCCAGCACCAGCTATAACGTGCTGGACTCCCTGTTTGCCAGCAAGGCGGCGGAGGATGATGCCCTGGCACGGTCGCTGAAAGATCTGGCCTATCAAGTGACCGATGCGGTGGCGATTGCGTTGCAGCAGCCAAAGCCTGCTCCAGCAGCCCAGCCGGAGTCCCCCAAGCTGGACTCCCCTAAGCCAGAGTCACCTAAGCCAGAGTCCCCCAAGCCGTGAGTGTGGCGGGTCGTTCGATTGGCTTTGACCAGCTCTGTGCCCAGCTGGAGGGTAGCCTGGCGGTGGTGTTCTACGGCCATAATCATGCCTGGATGGAGGAGGAGGCGGCCGCTCTAATCGCCGCCGTCAAACGTCAGCATCCCAGCCTGTCGGTCAGCCGTTTTGACGCCGATGTTTTGCTTAAGGAACCGTATCGGTTGCAAGATGCGCTAACCAGCCCTGGCCTGTTTAGTCAGGGGCGGCAACTGGCGGTAATTGATGGCGTCGATGAACGATCGGGCGCCCTGGTTGCTGCTTTTCTGGCCAACCCCTGTTACACCCCTGCCGACGGTCTGATTGTGCTGTTGGCGCCTGGTCAGCATGGCAGTGCCCGTTGGTTGCAACCCCTCAAAACCCAGGCGGGGGTATGGTTGCGCGATTGCTATGACGAAACCCCCGCGGTACGGACGGCTTTTGTGAAGCGCTATCTGCAAGGTCATGACAAGACGGCCACGCCCGCCGCCCTGGATATCCTGCAATCCTATCTGCCCAGCGATCGCCTGATGGCTTGTCAGGATCTGGCACGGCTGTGTTTGTTGGCGGGGGCAAACCCCGTGATTGAGGAACCGTTGGTGACGCAGGCGCTAACCCTGCAGCTGGCCAGCGATGTGCAGGAATTTATCAACGCCTATTTGGATGGCCGATTGCCCTGGCTGGCGGGTCATGCAGCCCTGGTGGACGAATCCGCCTTGCCCCCCATGGTCGTGCTGCGTAGCTTGCAACAATATCTGATGCGGCTGTTATCGGTTAAAGGCGCGCAGGCCAGCGGCCTTAGCCAATCGGCGGCGATTGAGCAGTTGCAGCCCAAGCTGTTTTTTCGCCATCGCCCTGGTTTTGAGGATCAGTTGCGGCGATTAAGCCTGGCGCAGGTGCATCAACTGCTGTCCGGCTTGCTGGTGGCGGAGCAGCGGGTTAAGCAAACCGGCATCCCGATGGTGGCAATGGTTAATTGGAGCCTGTGGCGGCCGCAGCTGGCCAAATCCCTGGCAAGGGCTTAAGCAGACTTCTCAGTAAAGTTCGGTAGGTTGGGCGGCTAGATGCCACTAGCGGTCAGGCGTTTTAGCAGAAAATCCAGCTTTTCCAGCGAATCATACTGAATGGTAATAGCGCCCCGCCCGTTGTTCAGCTTCAGATTGACCCTGGTGCCCAACAGGTCGCACAGGGTTTGCTCCAGCGCGACGGCATCGGCATCTTTGCTCAGGCTGGTCATCTGACCATGGCTGGTTGCCCCGTTGACCTTAGGCAGCGCCGCCTCACGGTCGGGCGTTTCATCAGCATCCAGCTCCTTACCCTGCACCAACCGTTCGGTCGCACGCACGCTAAGCCCTTGATCCATAATCTGTTTGGCGATGCTTAGCGGATCGTCGGCGGTGACCAGGGCGCGGGCATGCCCCATGCTAAGCTTCCCCTGCCGTACCAGCTGTTGCACCTCACTGGGCAGGTTCAGCAGACGGAGCAGGTTGGCAACATGGCTGCGGCTTTTGGCGACGACCTTGGCCAAATCTTCCTGGGCATAGCCATATTGCGCCAACAATTGTTGATAGGCTAAGGCCTCTTCAATCGGATTCAGGTCTTGCCGTTGGATATTTTCCAACAGGGCAACCTCCAGCAAGTCATCGTCGGCCAGATCCTGAACCGTAACCGGCACCTCGGTCAGTCCCGCCCGTTGGGCAGCCCGCCAGCGCCGCTCACCCGCAATCAATTGGTAACGGGTGGGATCCTGGGGGTGACGACGAACCAGCAGCGGTTGTAAAATCCCACGTCGGCCGATGGAGGCGGCCAGCTCGGTTAACTCTGCCTCCTCAAAATCCAAACGGGGTTGCAGGGGGTTGCTGTCAATCAACGACACCGCCAGTTTGCGCGATGCGCCCCGCACCTCCTCCAGCGCTTGCAAATCCTCTGGCTGATCGTCAAACAGGGCGGCCAGGCCACGACCCAGGGTATTTTTCTTGCTCATGCTGTTCTCAACCTTATCGGAACGCTGTGCCGTTAGGCTGCCTTATCAATTGGTAAAGGGTTGTTAGAGGGGGGAATTTGGCCGCGTTGCCGTTGCAAATATTCCTTGGCCAATTGGATATAGGATTGTGACCCCGCGCAATTGACATCGTAAACCAGCGCGGGTCGGCCATGCGAAGGCGCCTCCGACAGGCGGACATTGCGCGGCACGCTGGTGTTGTAAACCTTATCGGCAAAATGTTGGCGGACATCCTGTTCAATTTGCATGCTGATGCGGTTGCGGCGATCCAGCATGGTCAGCACGATTCCCTCCAGCTTTAGGGCGGGATGATAGGTTTTTTGCACCCGTTCAATGGTTCGCAACAGCTGGCTTAACCCCTCCAGCGCAAAAAATTCCGCCTGCAACGGGATTAACACCGAATCGCTGGCAATCAAGGCGTTAAGGGTCAGCAGGCCTAGCGATGGCGGGCAATCAATCACCACGGTTTGATAGTTTTGCATATCGCCGCGCAGTCTGGCCAGCCGCTGTTCGCGTTGGGGCTGGTCAATCAATTCGACCTCCGCCGCCGCCAGATCAGGGTTGGATGGGGAAATATGCAGTCCTGGCACCGCCGTTGGTTGGGTGGTTTGTGCCAACGTCGCCTGACCCAGCAGGGCGTGATAGATAGTCAAGCCGCGCTGTTTGTTGCTGATGCCAAGCCCCGTGCTGGCGTTGCCCTGGGGATCCAGATCAATCAGCAACACCCGCTCACCACAGGCGGCCAAGGCGGTGGCCAGGTTAATAGCGGTGGTGGTTTTGCCAACCCCGCCCTTCTGATTGGCGACGGCCATGATTTTGAGCGGTTTTTTTGCGTCGTTGATAATGGTCGATGACAAGAATAACGCCCCCTTGGTGTACCAGGCTTGGGTGAAACCGAATCGTGGCATCCCATCGCTGGTTGGCTTGGTGAATTTCGGCCTGATATCCACGACCCTTTGGCCACAAACATCTGGTGTGAGGATAGCGAAACGGTTGCGCCAGTGCAAGCAAATCCTCAAGCGGAGCCAGGGCGCGGGCGGTGATGACATCGGCAGGTTGTTGAGACAATTGGTTAAATCGTTGCCCTAACACCTTGATGGTTAAGCCAAGTTCCCGACCGACCTGCTCCAGAAATTCAGCTTTGTGGGGATTGCCTTCGGCCATGCGCACTTCGGGCACCCCCATGATGCTTAACACCAACCCTGGGAAGCCTGCGCCACTACCAAAATCCAGCAGGCTGCGGGTTCCTGGCGGTATCAATGGCCACAGCTGGGCACTGTCCAGCAGGTGGCGACGCCAAAGTTGGGGAATGGTGCTGGGGGCAATCAGGTTGAACCGCTGCTGCGCCTCAAGCAACAGTCGGATATAGATTTCGAATTTCTGCCATGTTTCACGTGAAACAGGAATCAGATCATAAAATTGCTCGAACGTTATATCAGGACGATGGCCATGACCATCGGACACCATGGTAACGGGCAACGGGTTTTCATGCATGATTAACCCGCCCGTTGCAAATTGGGCTGGCCAGGTATCTTTTTGACATAGCGCAACATGGCCGCCAGCGCCGCGGGTGTCATCCCCTGAATCTGACTGGCCTCCGCGATATTTCGTGGCCGTATCTCTTGCAGTTTTTGTCGAAGTTCCTGCGATAACCCACCAATTTCAAAGAAGTTTAGATCCGTGGGTAGGGTTAGTTGTTCATCCCGCTTCAGGCTAAGGATTTCTTGCGCCTGACGTTTTTGATAGGGCGCATACAGCGCCTCAATGGCCAGTTGCTGCCAATCGGATTCATCAATGCTTTGAAGAGATGGCCAAACCGCCTGCAATTGGTCGCGGCTAAGATGGCTGTAGGATAGCAGATCATAGGCGCTGCGGTTCTGGCCATCGGCATTAACCGCCACACCGTGATTGGCTAGCTTTGATGGGGATGTAATGGCTTGTTGCAGTAAGATGCGATTGGCGTTTAGGCGTTCTTGTTTTTCCTGATGATAACACTGCCGCTCTAGCCCGACACAGCCGATGGCCAGACCCAAATCGGTCAAGCGTTGGTCGGCGTTATCGGCCCGCAGGCTTAGGCGGTATTCCGCGCGGGAGGTAAACATGCGGTACGGTTCGTTGGTGCCCAGGCGGGTAAGATCCTCAATCATCACCCCGATATAGGCCTGGGTACGATCGAGGGTAAAGGACTGGCCACCGCCCGCCGCCACCAAGGCTGCATTGACCCCCGCCATCAAGCCCTGCGCCGCCGCCTCCTCATACCCGGTCGTGCCATTAATTTGGCCAGCGAGGAACAGTCCTGACAGCGTTTTAAGCTCTAAAGTAGGTCTCAGGGCGCGGGGATCGATGTAATCATATTCAATCGCATAGCCATAGCGGATGATCTTAACCTGCTCCAGGCCAGGAATGGTGCGCAAAAAGGCATCCTGCACATCAATGGGTAGAGAGGTGGAAATGCCATTGGGGTAAACGGTTGGGTCGTCCAACCCTTCGGGTTCCAGGAAAATTTGATGCTGGTCACGGTTGGCAAAGCGCACCACCTTATCCTCAATCGACGGGCAATAGCGCGGCCCCGTGCCACTGATTTGCCCCGAATACATCGGCGCGCGATGCAGATTATCCTGAATCAATTGATGGGTGGCGGTGGTGGTATAGGTCACCCCACAGTCGATTTGTGGGTTGGTAACCTCACGCGAAAGATAGGAGAAGGGCAGGGGCGGCTGATCCCCCGCCTGGCTGTCAAGCCTGTCCCAGGCGATGCTGCGGCCATCCAGCCGCGCCGGCGTCCCCGTTTTCAAGCGTCCCAGCGGCAGCTTTAGGCGATCCAGCGCCTTGGCCAACTGGATGGCGGGCGCCTCGCCATAGCGGCCGGCCGAGGTTTTGGCCTCACCCTGATGAATGACCCCGCGCAAGAAGGTGCCGGTGGTAATAACCGCCGCCCCACAGCGAATGGTTGCACCGCTGGCCAGTTTTATGCCTATCAGTTGGCTACCATCCGCATTGGTTAGCAGGTCACAGGCTTCATCCTGCAGAATGGTTAGATTGGGCTGATCCTGCAGGAGTTTTTGTACCGCCTGGCGGTACAGTTTGCGATCGGCCTGGGCGCGGGGGCCTTGCACCGCGGCGCCCTTGCTGCGATTCAGGGTGCGGAATTGGATGCCGCCCAGGTCAATTGCCCGCGCCATGATGCCATCCAGCGCATCAATCTCCCGTACCAAATGCCCCTTACCTAGCCCACCAATGGCGGGGTTGCAGGACATTTCGCCGATTTTGTCGGCCTGCAAGGTGACCAGCAGGGTGGATGCGCCCAGACGTGCAGCGGCCGCGGCCGCTTCCGTCCCCGCATGGCCACCGCCAATCACCACCACGTCATAGATTTTGTCCTGAGTCACCCTGTCCATTGCCTTGTTAACTTGTTCCACGTGAAACAATACGGTTGGTTGTTGGGCAAGATTCTAGCCCATAGTGCTTTTTTGGCAAGAGGGTAGATAGTTATTTCCCCAAACAGAAGTCACGAAAAATGACATCCAGCAGCTGGTCAACATCGACTTTTCCCAACAATTCGCCCAGAGCCCGCAAGGCCACCCGCAACTCCTCCGCCATAATTTCCGCGGTTGGTGCGGACAAACTGCGTTGCAGATGATCGGCTGATTGTTCCACCAGGCGGCGTTGGCGGGCGCGGTTGAGGCTGTGGGTGGGCAGGTTGTGATAGCGCTGCTGCACCTGCTGTTGCAACAGGGTCAGCAGATCGGTGATGCCCAATCCCGTTTTGGCGGACAGGGTTAGGTTGTATTCAAGCTGGGGGGTTGAGGAACAGGGCTGGTTGGGCAGCAGATCAGCCTTGTTCAGCACCACCAAATCATGCGGTTGGCGCAAAGGCTGGAGCGCGGCGGGCAAGGTGTTGGAAACGGCCGTCGAGAGCGTGCGGGAGAGGGGCAGATCGGTTGCCGATGAACGGGGCGGAGCGGTAACAAAAATTCTAAGCTGGGCGGTCTGTGCCCAGGCGCGGGTGCGGCGGATCCCCTCTCCCTCCAGCTGGCCAGGGCGCGGGCGTACCCCCGCGGTATCGGCCAGAATGACCAAATAGCCGTTCAGGTTTAACCGCACCTCAACCACATCGCGGGTGGTGCCCGCCTGCGCCGACACGATGGCGGCCGAACGACCAGCCAATTGGTTCAGCAGGCTGGATTTGCCCACATTGGGCGCGCCGACCAGGGCGATCCGAAAGCCCTCCCGAATTTCTTCGCTTAAGGCCGATTGGGTTAGCAGATCGGTCATATCCTTGGCCAGCTGGCTGACATCTGGCCGCACCTGCTCAATCAAATCCTGCGGCAAATCCTCATCGGGGAAATCCAGGGCGGCCTCAACATAGGCCAGGCTGTGCAGCAATTGTTGCGACCAAGCCGCAATCTGGCTGCTGAGGGTGGCGGGGGCATGGGGATCATCGCTGGTCGCGGCCGCCAAGGCTTGTTGCCGTTGCTGCTCCGTCTCGGCAGCGGTTAAGTCGGCAATCGCCTCCGCCGCCAACAAATCCATCTTATCGTTCAAAAAGGCGCGTTTGGTGAACTCACCAGGTTCCGCCTGACGGCATCCTGGCTGTTGCGCCAAACAGGCCAGGACGGCATCGACGACGGCGCGCCCGCCATGCAATTGCAGCTCCGCCACCGCCTCACCCGTGTAGCTGTGGGGGGCGGGGAAATACAGCACCAGGGCGTGATCCAACAGTTGGCCAGTATCGGGATGGCACAATCGACGCAAACTGGCCTGGCGCGCGGGGGGCAGGCCGCCCGTCAACCGTTGCAGCACGCCGGGCACGGCATCGCCCGATAGCCGCACCACCGCGATGGCGGCGGGTTGCGGGGCGGTGGCCAGGGCAAAGATGGTGTCGTTTGAGATGGGGGTCGGCATGGATGATGGATTCATGCTGCTGGCGAAGGCGGTGTTGAGCGGTCGGGCAGACGCAAAGCCGCCACCACCCGCCCTGCCAACAAATGCTCCGCCACAATGGTATCGATGTCGGCCTGGCTTTGTATGCGGTACCACACGCCATCGGGATAGATTACCACGGTCGGCCCATGCTCACAGCGATCCAAACAGCCCGCCTTATTGACCCGAATGGTTTGGGACAGCCCCAGCTGTTGCAGCTGTTGTTTGAAATAGGCGTGCAATTCCACCGCCCCCTTGCTGGCACAACAGCCCCGCGCGCTGCCCTCTGGCCGTTGGTTGGTGCAGCAAAAGACGTGGTGTTGATAGTACAAATCGCTCATAACCCAGTCTTAGCACAGGGGCAGTCTTGTCGGCTATACGCAACAAAGCTACAGTCGGGTATGAGTTTTAATCTTGACCGTTCGATTCCCGCGACCCAGTTGCCGGCCGCGCCCGACTTGATAGCGGGGGTGCAGGAACTGTTGGCCGAGTTGGCGGTGTGCATCAATCGGTTGCAGGCCTGGCCACCGTTCGAATCGTTCTGCAACGATCAGATTTGGCGGGGCAAACACAGCTTTCCCACCCTGGCTTGTCGCCTAAATACCGCCGATGCGGCAGGGGTCTATGGCATTCAAACCGCGCCGCTAGACTGGCAGACGGGGGATGGGGAAGAAGCTGGTGAGGGCGAGGATGGCGAGGGCGATGGCGGGCGACGCTGGATCGTCGCGCTGAACCCTGCAACGGGTTGGCTTAGCAGCGATTTGACCTATCACCAGCTGTTGCCCTATCTGGCGGAGGCTGAGGGGGGCGCGGCGTTGGCGCGGATGGATCCCAGGGCTGGATTAGGGCGTTCATCGCTGATGCAAACCCCTATCGACCTGTGCCAGGGCTGGTATCATGACAAAATAACCATGCTGATGACCATTGGCAGCTATTTGGAGGCGCAACAGGTGGTTCTGCCCGTTCTGTTGGGGCTGGATACACGTTTTGGCGGCAATTGGACGCGGTTGTTCGGATCCAAATTGCTGCAACAGATGGCACAACAACGAGGACGCCAAGACAATGTTCGCAGATAAATACCGTGGCCATCACCGCATCAGGGCTAAAAGGATGCTGCTGGTCGTGATAGGGGGGGCAGCTGTGATGACCATCATGGCCGCTGAGGCTACGGGTAAGCCAGCGACGGTTAAGCCTGCATCCAGCGGCATTGACACCCGTAAGGAGTATCAGGCCTGTATGGCGTTGGTGGAGGTGGATCCCGCCCGCGCCCTGGCCAGCGCGCAATATTGGATTGACCAGGGGGGCAGCTTTGCCGCCCATCACTGCTTTGCGGCCGCCCTGCAACGACAGGGCAACCATCGTGCCGCCGCCATCGAGCTGGCCAAATTGGCCACCGAAATCGACCAAAAGCTGGGCAGTGTGGTGCCACAGGATCGCGCCGCACTGAAGGCTCGCAGTGCCAATTTGTGGATGCAGGCGGGACAGGCCTGGTGGCTGGCTGAGGACAACAGCAAGGCTTTGGCGGCCTTTGATAATGCCCTGGCCAATCTGGCCAAGGCCAGCAAAACAGCGGATGGTGATGCGGCGGGGGGTGCAGAGGGGGATGCGGGCGCGGATCAGAACAGCGCGGTCGATGCGCAATTGGGGCGCGCCCTAGCCCTGGGTGGATTGGGGCGGTGGCAGAACGCTAAGCAGCAGTTGGATGCTGTCGTGGCCGCCCACCCCACGCTGGCCGAAGCCTGGCTGCGGCGGGCACAGGTGCAACGGCGCCTTGGCCAGCTGCCTGGGGCAGAGGCGGATATTGCCAAAGCGTTGCAATTGCAACTGGATGAGCCCGAAATGCTGTTGGAACGGGGGGCGATTGCGGCGGCATCGGGTAACAGCCGGGCGGCGGCGGCTGATTGGTTGGCGGTTAAGGCACGGTTGGCGGCCGATGACCCGTTGGCGCAACAGGCCAAAACCTATCTGGATGCATTGGGGCAATCGGGGGCGTTGCCTGCGCCCAAGGATTAGCGCCCCACCGCTCCGTTTCTCGACCCCGCGACATTTTCGCATGGTGTATCCTTCTAAATCGGAACGATTGTAGATTGTTTTCTGGTTGACATTTTTTTATAAAACGACATAAATTCATCAAAATTAACCATTTTTTAATTGTATAGGTGAAAAGAAATGTTTTGGAAAGCCTCTGCGCGCGCGGATATAAACTCAAATGGGATGAATTATCCAAAGTTATCTGTGGGGGATCTTGAGTGCCTTAAGGATCTTAGGAAGAGCGCAGGTCATTATTTGGGTTGTGCTGTAGCTGCGGCGTTGGTGTCAACCAGCGTTGCTTTTGCTCTTAACCATTATGCAAAAAACCTTATAGGTGTTGGTAATGTTGCAACAAATGTTGCAGCAGTTGTTGCTTTTGGTTTGGGAACCGGTTCTGTTGTAATTAATTTAGAAAAAGCTCGATTAAAAAGGCGTGAAAGGGAACTTACAGAATTCGGTGAAAATAACGCTCAAAAATTATTTGAGCCTTTAGGTGATTCGCAATACTCTGTAAGTGAGCTTGAAACTAGATTAACCAATGCTAATGCATTGGTAGCATTTCATAGAAATCAAGGCGGGGGTCAGCCTTATGCCGATGGATTTATAGAAGAGGCTACACGACAAGCTCAATACATTACTGGTCAATTCACACAAGATTTGCGTGCGGATATTCAAATTGAAAGATTTGTAATCTGTCTAACACTTGCCCAAATACTTTCGGATGATCGCCCAGAAAAACAATCAGCTTTAGATGAATGCAATCAGCTTATTGCACAACCAGGATTTGTTCAAAAACTGGCAAGCTATATGGTTTCAGATAGTAGTTGCAAGGAAGAAAACCAATTAATAATCAATTCAGATTATGCTATTTTTCTTGAAGAGGAAATGTATAATTTGTGCAGGGTAGTATTGGTAAATTTAGCTGTAGTAAGCAAGAATAAGCACATAAGAGATAAAATGGATGAATATAATCCGGATAGAAGATCCAGTGTAATGTTTTATAGCTTTATTAATCGCTGTGCCAGAATTGATAACGGTTTAGCAAGTCGTTTGGAAAGTGAGGTGGGCATTGATATTATAAGCCAGATGCGGGCATCAGATTCCTATAGTCTATCAGATGATCAAATTGCGGCAGTTACCCAATGGTCAGAACGGTATCGTTGGTATGATCCACTTGCCAAGAAAATAGATGCTTTACCCGCTGATCAACAATCACGCGGAGATCGTTAAAACCTTTGGCGGGGGAACCTGATGGGGGGATGGGGGCGATGGCGCCTACCCCTGTTGCAGACCTAAGACGGCTGAAACGCCCGCGCCCGCAACCGCTACAGGAGCTGTTATCACGCCTGTGCCGACGGCCACTAAAGAAACCGTTGCGAAAGATCCAACTATGGCGCCTTAGGCGAGTCGGGTTTTTGCTCAGGTTTTTGGTCAGGTTTTTCGAAGGCCAGGGTTACGGAGCCAACCTCAAAGCCAAATTTGCTGAAACGGGCACGGTTCAGCAGCACCCGATCGTTCATTTGGTACATCCAATCGTCAAAATGGACGGTGACGGGGCGTTCCCCAACCTGAATGGTCAGGTCGTATTGCCAGTTCAGCACATTACCAAAACGCTTGCCAACCGCCTTGCCGATAACGCCCTCCGCCACCCCGGTATAGGACAAATCGTCCAACTTGGTAATGCGCCACAACCGATGCTCTGTGGTGCCATCGCTGTAGGCAAAATGTTCGTCCAGGATGAATTGTTCGCCCTCATAATACCCATTCATGTCAACGGTAAAGCTTTTGCGCAATTTGCCCCAACGATCCTCAACAATGCCATAGGCCTTGGTGGGCCCCAGAAAATACTCCTCAATCTTCAGGTCGGGGGCATCCTTCCACGCTACATCATTCGGTTTGGGGGTGGCACAGGCGGCGAGTAGGAGATTGAGCATGAGCAAAAAGAATCCAAAATAAGGGGTGGAACGGTTGATTTTGTGCCAGGGACGGGTCATGGGCGAAAAAGCAATCTGGTAGAGCGTTGGTGGATATGGGGTAAGATTGTTATCAGGGAAACCGCTTAGCCTAATGGCCGCTGATACACCAAATGATGCACATCCAGCTGGCCAGTTTGGAAACCCGCCTCACAATAGCAGAAATAAATCTCCCACAGTTTCAAAAATCGCTCGTCATAGCCGGCGGCGCCGATAGCGGTACGATTGGCCAAGAAATCCTGGCGCCAAAGCCTAAGGGTTTGGGCATAATCCTGGCCAAAAGCACGGTTGGCCACAGGTTGCATCCCCACGGCAGCGGTCAGATTGTCCAGAATGGTCAGGCTGGGCAGCATGCCGCCAGGAAAAATATGCTTCTGGATGAAATCGACCCGATTGCGATAGCGGGGAAAATCGGCGTGATCGATGGTAATCACCTGCAACCCAGCCCGCCCGCCTGGTTTAAGCAGTTGATGAAGCTTAGAAAAATAGACCGGCCAAAAGGCCTCCCCCACCGCTTCGAACATTTCGATGGAGGCGATGGCATCATATTGGCCAACAACATCGCGGTAATCGCACAGCCGCACGGTGATGCGATCCTGCAACCCTGCCTCCGCAACCCGCTGCACCGCCGCCTGATACTGCGCCTGGCTGATGGTCAGGGCGGTGACGG
>JBILMH010000004.1:0-61844 GCA_044375625.1 Alphaproteobacteria bacterium | reverse complement strand
CCATGGGGTTGCGCCCCGACAACATTGTCCTGACCGATTTGAACGGCGTGGTGCATGAAGGGCGTGAGGAGCATATGGATGAGTTTAAGGGGCGCTACGCCCGCCCAACCGACATGCGGACGCTGGGTGAGGCGATGATCGGCGCCGACGTCTTTTTGGGACTATCGGCGGCGGGGGTGGTAAAGCCTGATATGGTCGCCTCCATGGCCGCCAGGCCGGTGGTGATGGCGCTGGCCAATCCAGATCCGGAGATTCGTCCCGATGCCGTGCGATCGGTGCGGGACGATGCGATTATTGCGACGGGGCGCAGCGATTATCCCAACCAGGTTAACAACGTGCTGTGTTTCCCCTATATTTTCCGTGGGGCGTTGGATGTGGGGGCAACCCAGATTAACGATGCCATGAAAATTGCCTGCGTAAAGGCCTTGGCCGATTTGGCGCTGGCGGAGCCGTCGGAGCTGGTGGCCAATGCCTATAGCGGTCAAACCCTGACCTTTGGCACCGACTACATCATTCCCAAGCCGTTTGATCCGCGGTTGATTACCGAATTGGCGCCCGCCGTTGCCAAGGCAGCGATGGAAAGCGGGGTTGCCACCCGCCCGATTGAGAATTTTGACGCCTATAAACAGCGCCTTAGCACTTTTGTGTTCCGATCCGGCCTGGTGATGCGCCCCGTGATGGATAAGGCACGTCAAAAGCCAAAACGGGTGGTGTTTGCCGAGGGGGAGAATGAACGGGTGCTGCGCGCGGTGCAGGGCATTTTGGATGAGGGGTTGGCGGTGCCAATCCTGATTGGCCGTCCCGCTGTTTTGGCGCGGATGGTGGCCAGCCTGGGGCTGCGTTTTGTTCCCGGCCAAGATTGCCAACTGGTCAATCCCGAAGACAATGAGGGGTTGGATCATTTGGTACAGCTGTATCACCACCTGATGGCACGGCGCGGCATTTCGCCCGCGATTGCCAAACAGGCGGTACGCAGCGATCCGACCCTGTTGGCCTGCCTGCTGGTCAAAACGGGGCAATCGGACGCCGCGGTTTGTGGCGTTAATGGACGCTATCCCGATCATTTGTTGGCGGTGCGCAACGTGATTGGCCTGATGCCAAAGGCCAATGTGTTTGCGGCGTTGAATGTGTTGGTGTTGCCGAAAGGTTTTTGGTTCTGGTGCGATACCTATGTCAATCAGGATCCCAGCGCGGCTGAGCTGGCCGAAATTACCCTGATGGCGGCGCAACGGGTGCGCGATTTTGGCATTGTGCCAAAGGTTGCCCTGTTGTCGCACTCCAACTTTGGGACGGATGATAGCCCCAGCGCGATGAAAATGCGTGAGGTGTTGCAACGGGTGCGGGTGTTGGATCCCACCCTGGAAATTGAGGGGGAAATGCATGCCGATGCCGCGGTGCAGGAGGGGATTCGGCAACAGCTGTATCCCGAAAACACCCTGCAGGGCAGCGCCAATTTGTTTATCTTCCCCAATTTGGATGCCGCCAACATCGCCTATAACATGACCAAGGTGGTGGGGGAGGGGTTGCCGATTGGCCCCATCCTGCTGGGCGCGGCCAAGCCAATCCATCTGGCCAGCGCGTCGGTGACGGTGCGGGGTATCATGAACCTGGCGGCGATTGCCAGCTTTGATGCCGCGGTGGCGGAAGGGGAACAAGCCGACGGCGCCGCCCTGCTGGAATACGCGGTTTAGGTAGGTTCCCTGCGGTATCTGCTACGGGGTTCTTAACAAAAAGGGGCATGAATCGTTCAGACTCATGCCCCTTTTTTTGTGCCTAGGTCAGGTGGTTATTGCATAACCGCGCAGTTCATATCCATGTTGGCCAGATCCAGGTTGGCGGCTTCGGCCACACCATCCAGGAATTGCCACAGGGCGCGGGCGCCCTCCACCGCGGCGGCCTCAGCCTCCGCCTGTTCAGCGGGCGACAGGGCGGCAATCAGGCTGGCAATTTCGTGGCGGTGATGCACATCGGCCTCACGGTGCACCTCAAAAAAGCTCAGGGTGCGGGCATCTTGCACGTTGTAGAAGTTTTGCAGCGCCTTAATTTTAAAGTCGGCGACTTCGGGCACTTGGGATTCATAGGCGTACAGAATGCCCAGGCCGGCCGCATAGGATTGGCGGCATTTGTCAAAAAACAGCTGTACCAGCGCGCTGGTGTTGGCCAGGGGGCGTTCGGCCTCAACCGCTTCCAGGCTGTCGCCCAGTCCGGTCGCAAATTGACGCCACAGGGTTGGGTGGCTCGATTTGGTGGCGGTTTCGGATTCTTCCTCAATCAAATGCTCCAACAGCATTTGGCGGGCGGCCGTGTCGGCGCAATTGCTGTGAATCGCGCTGATGTAACGGGGAAAGGCGTCAACATGGTGGTGGTATTGACGGGCGTACAGGCTGATCACCTCACGTGGCAGTTCACCATGGTTCCACAATTGGTATAGGTGGTGATCCAGGATGTTCAGCGGCCGAATGGCGGCGTCCAGGGCGTTGGCAATAGCGCTGACAGCGGTGGAATTGGGGGTCATGGTCAAAATCCTTTGTAGCAAAATAGAAAGGGTGAAAAGCGATGGAGGCAGGCAGGGGGGTAGAGAACGTCCCGCCCCCTCGCCAGATGCCCCCTACCATAGCCAGCCAACCCGCCACCCGTCAACAAGAAGTGATGCAATTGCGTGTGTTGGTTTGAATCCGAGCCAGGAACTTTACTCCACAGCATTTTCTAAAATTCGTACTGTCTTCTTGTCTGGATTAATCTCTGTCATGGCTCCATAGGGTAAGACCCACATTGGATCGGAGTGGCCAAAATCCATGC
This sequence comes from Alphaproteobacteria bacterium, assembly GCA_044375625.1. GTDB lineage: Bacteria > Pseudomonadota > Alphaproteobacteria > CAISOG01 > CAISOG01 > CAISOG01. Next base: position 59,045 of record JBILMH010000004.1, on the reverse strand, counting down.
CTGTAACTATCGGGATTAGAGGCATTTTATATTCCTCAAACACACTCAATAATGCTTGATCGTATTCAGGGAAGCATGCTGCTGTCATGTTCCGCCCGCCAGGCTTACTAAACAAAATACCGCTTAAGCGTTCTAGTATACCTTGGGCAGCTAAATTACGCATAAATCTTGTAACAGCAGAAGGTTCAATGCCTTCCTCTGACGTTTCAAGGAATAGGATGGTTTCATCCCATGTAGACAAATCAGGCCAAAGCTCAGTATTATTTAAAAACTGTATAACTTCAACGCAGCCACCGATAAGTCTGCCTTTAGAAATATTTTTTCTGTCACCAATAAAATTCCATTCATTTGGTACATTTAAAATACGCTTGGTATTTTGATTTTTTTTATCAGACCAATCCAAATTCTCGGTTGTCCAGCCATCCGTGTTTCTAGGAATTTCATCAATCAAGTTATTCGAAAATAAATTTTGACGGATTCCATTTATTGCATAGTTGTGCATGGCGGTGTTTTCGGCAAAACCAGTCATGATGGCTGGACCATAAAAAGAACTTAGGCCAGCTTTAAGGCACATGAAGTGCGTCACGGTCGTGTCAGAATAGCCCATAAATATTTTGGGATTATTCCTGATAATGTTAAGATCAACGAAAGGGATAAGACGAATCGATTCATCGCCCCCAATTGTTGAAATAATTGCTTTGATGCTGGGGTCAAGAAACGCTTCTGTCAAGTCGTCTGCTCGTGCTTTGGGATTTTGATAAACCCATTCGGCGTCTTTAAGAGCATGTTTTGTCGGAATAACCTGTAAACCAAAAATTTCTTCTAGACGCTGCTTTCCGACCTCAAAACGATCTGGGAAGACTCCAGGCCCTCCCCAAGATAAAGTGATCGCGGCAACTTTATCTCCCTGACTTAGTTTGTGTGGTTTAATAAGTTTCTGCATTTCTATAACCGTAGCATGTATAAAGAAAAAAAGCCCCCCCGCCTACTCCCCGCCGGCCTCCTCGGGTTCATCAACCGCTGACAGCCACCATTGCGAATCACGGCTGGCCAGCGGGCGGGTGAAGGTCCACAAATCCTCAAGCACGATCGGGTTGGTCGGATGCCCCTCAACAACCTGTTGGTGCGCATCGTAAACCACCAGGGTTTGTTCGGAAACAAACCGCACGCGGATAAAGGCATCGGTGCCCTGAATCCACACCTGATCTAAGGTGGCCTGGCGAATATCCAGCAATTTTTGTTCCTGATGGTGGCCGGCGGTGATTAAGGCCTGCTGCGCCTCCTGAAAATCCTGCGCCATGGTGGGGGTGACATAGGGTTGCAACGCCGGCCAATCCGACTTAGCAAACGCCTCAACAATCAGGCGAAAAGCCCCCTGTGCCCCCGCCAAAAACCGTTCCTGGTCAAAGGTGGGATCCAATTTTTTCAGCAGTTTGGTGCCGCTAAGGCTGCTGGATCGAAACACCTGCGACTTGCCATCGGGGGTGGTGCCACTGGGTAAAATTTCGGCGGTGGTATCAATGACATCACCGACATCGCCTGTGGAATCCTCCTTGCCATTGCCCTCAGCTTTTTGCGATTGGCCATCCGGCGATTTCTGGCCAAACCAGCCGCCCGACGGCCGATCAAATCCATCGCGGCTGCCCAACAGGGTGTACAGGCGCCACAGCATAAACACGGCAATCGCGGCATAGATAATCAGTTCCAGCAGCAGCATGATAAGGGTTGTTCGCCTTTTGTTTGGGGTGGGGGCTGTCGGGTTCGGGCAAGAGGTTAGGAATGCTAAGGGCTTATCCCTATTCCTGTCTGCTTTCCCCTGTCCAACAGCTTGCACCCAAAGCGGGTCAAAACGCAAGGGTTGCCTTGCACCACAACAGGAAAGCGTTAACCTTTGTGCGGCATAATCGGCCAATAATCGGGGCAATCACCTGTTGGCTATTGATGTTGGCGGTGGGTGTTGGCTGTGGGTGTTGGCTGTGGGTGTTGGCTATTGGCGCGGCTTTTTTTGCACAAAAGGGTTGCGACCAGTCCCTTCAATCCTTAGATTGTGGTTAATGCTCTAACAAACGGGGCATATTCTAACGTATTTTTTAGCTAAAGAGGCTTTATCATGACTTCAGTTTCAGGCAACAGTCCTGCTGGCGGCGGTTCCGTCGCGGTTGTAGCGCAATATATTCGTGGTGTTGCTCTGGACAACCCCAATGCGCCTCTTATCCTGCTGAACAGCCTGCGCGAAAATCCCCAGTTGGATGTCAGCGTTGATGTGGCCGCCCGCCTGTTGGGCCCTGGCCAGTATGAGGTGGTGTTGTTCCTGAAGGCTAAGGCCAAATTGGGTGATGAAGATGCCTTTAACTGCGAACTTTCCTATGGCGGCACCTTTCAGCTGGATGGTCTGCCTGCGGCAGAAATTCACCCGACCCTGTTCGTGGATTGTCCCCGCCTGCTGTTCCCCTTTGCCCGTTCGATTATCGCCAACGCGACCCGCGATGCTGGCTATCCCCCGCTGTTGATTCACCCCATCGATTTTGATGGCCTGTATGCCCAAAAAGGCGACCAAGCCAAGATTGAGGGGATGGAAAGCGGGCATGAGCCTGGCACCGCCTAAAACACCATCAGGATTCCAGCTGTGGAGAAAGTCATTTCAAAACAGCTGGATAACCTGGTAAATCACAAAAACTTGCCCGCAGGGTTTACAGAAATGCCCTTATTAATATCCCCCATTGATGGATCGCCGATGAAGCAGATTCATCGTTTTGGGATTGAAATCGACGTGTGCCCAACTTCGGGGGGTATATGGCTTGATAAAGGTGAGCTTGAGAAGCTTATGGCCATTTTGAAGGAAGAGCCAGCGCATGACCAAGCCTATTCTGCTGGCCATAGAGAGGATGATCGCCATACTCGATCCCGCGATAGAGGGTATGATGACGATGATGATCGTTATGGTCGTAGCAGCCATGACCATGATCGCAAGAAACATGGCAAAATGTCCAGAATAATGGATATTTTTGACTTCTAATCCTGATTTATTTTGGCGTGCCGCCCAAGTAAAGCAATATTGAAAAAATCAACAACTTAAAAGAATTTTGGACTTAGTCATGTTTGACTTTTTAATGAATATTTTGCAGGCTGATTTTCTTGGAAAAGATGCGTGGGTTTGGTTGATATTCGCGGGGGTCGTCATTACGCTTCTTGCCCTTGATCTGGGCGTTCTTCATAAAGATGATCATGAGATTGGCGTTAAAGAAAGCCTGTGGATGAGTGCGGGGTATATCGTCATCGCCCTGTTATTTGGAGGTTGGGTATGGTGGCAAATGGGGGCAGAGTCTGGCATCAATTACATGACGGGATTCTTTGTTGAAAAGACACTGGCTCTTGATAACATTTTTGTTATCTCATTGATATTCTCATATTTTGCGGTTCCAAAGCTGTATCAGCATCGCGTTTTGTTCTGGGGCATTTTGGGTGTTATCGTCTTGCGCGGGATATTGATTGGCGTTGGGGCATCTCTTGTCAGCCAATTCAGTTGGATTCTTTATATATTCGGCGCTTTTCTTGTCGTTACGGGCATTAAGATGCTGATTGTCAGTGGTCATGAAAAGGATATGGGTGAGAATAAGGTCATTAAGTTTTTGCGCTCAAAACTCCGTGTTACAGAAGAATTTCATGGGAAACGTTTTTTTGTTAAACAAATTGATCCCAAAACGGGGAAATTGGTAAGGTTTGCAACGCCCCTGTTCCTCGCCCTCGTTATGGTTGAATTGGTTGATCTTGTTTTTGCGGTGGATTCCATACCGGCTATTTTTGCCATTACTACCGATCCTTATATAGTTTATACCAGCAATATTTTTGCTATTCTGGGACTGCGGGCGCTGTATTTTGCGCTTGCGGCTATGATGCACCGTTTTGTTTACCTCAAATATGCCCTTTCTGCTGTTCTGATCTTCATTGGTGGGAAAATCTTCTGGAGCCATCTTATCGGTAAAGTGGATTCGGTAATTTCCCTTTCGATTACGGTTGGGATATTGGCTTCAGGTATTGTCTTCTCTCTTTTGAGAACGCACAAGAATCGGGCTGCACCTGTGAAATTTTAACGCGGGGATCTGGCCTAACTCTGTGCGGCGGAATTCCATAGCGGGTTTTTTAGCCTGGTCAGCAGCTGTTGGTGCGCTGCCAGCTCCTGATCATTAGCGGGACGGTTCAGGGTTTGCCGCAACGGCTTATTGGCTTGCTCGGCTAAGGAAATATAGCCCTGGCCGCCGCCCGCACCCGTTGTGGTGCCGCCAACAAAGTCCAGGGTGACTTGCGGCCCGCCCAGCAGGTGGCCATAAACCTCGGTCAGCAATTGGGCATCCAACAGCGCGCCATGTTTATCACGGTTGCGGTTGTCGACGCCGAACCGACGGCACAGCGCATCCAGATTGGCGGGGGCACTGCCAAATTGCGCCCGCGCCAGCCGCACGGTGTCCACCACCGGATTGTTCAGCGGCGGATGACCCAACAGCGCCAGTTCGGCGTTCAGGAATTTCAGGTCAAATTCGGCGTTGTGGATGACCAGGCGATCGCTGCCCAAAAACTGCAAAAACTCCTCAACCACCGTTGCAAACAAAGGTTTGTCGGCCAAAAAGGCATCGTCCAATCCGTGCACCGCCACCACCTCAGCCGGTACCGAACGCTCAGGATTCAGATATTTGTGAAAATGCCCGCCGGTGCAAACCCCGTGCATCATCTCAACCACCCCAATTTCCACCAGGCGGTGGCCACTATGGGGATCCAGCCCTGTTGTTTCGGTATCCAACACCAATTCACGCATGCCCCTAAGCCTCCGTCAGCGCGGCAAGATCCAACCGTGGGAACAGCGGGGTAGGCGGCGTCAGCGTTGCGCCATCCGGCAACAGCGGCCGATGGCTGGTCAACGCGACCAGGTTGGCGCGATCGCTTGGCAATTGCAGGTTGGCTTGCAAGGCGGCCATCGACCCCGGCATAAAGGGGGTCAGCAGCACCGATAGCCACGCCAACACCTCCGTCAGCACGCGCAGCACGATGGGCAGGCGGGCAGAGCCCTGTTTATGCAGGCTCCACGGTGCCTGGGTATCGACATATTGGTTGGCGGCGGTGATAACCTGCCAAATCAGCTCAAGCGCGCGATGATAGGCCAGCTCCGTCATGGCCTGATGATACAGCGCCAGATTTTGGCTGGCCAGGGTCAGCAGGGCGTTATCGGCCGCCTCCAACCGCGCCGCATCAGGCCAGGCTGGCACGACACCGCCCAGATAGCGCTGCAGCATCGACAGGCTGCGTTGGCTTAGATTGCCCAAATCATTGGCCAACATGCTGTTGTGGCGCTGCGCCAAATTCGCCTCCTGAAAATCGCCATCCTGGCCAAAGGCAAACTCGCTCATCACATAAAAACGAAAGCTGTCGGCGCCATAGTGGCGCACCAGCTCAAACGGATCCACCACATTGCCGATCGATTTCGACATTTTTTGGCCGCCGCTGATGAAAAAGCCGTGGGCGAACACTTGTTGGGGCGGTTCCAGGCCAACCGCCATCAACATGGCAGGCCAAATGATGCAGTGAAAACGGATGATATCCTTGCCGACCAGATGCAGCTTGGCTGGCCAAAACTGCTGAAACAGTTGGCTATCCCTGTTTGGAAAATCAATGGCGGTCAAATAGTTGACCAGCGCGTCTGTCCACACATACATGACATGGCCGGGGGCGTCGGGCACGGGAATCCCCCAGCTGACCCCCGTGCGGGAGATGGACAAATCGGTAAGGCCGCGCTCAATAAAGGCCAAGACTTCGTTGCGGCGGCTGGCGGGCTGAATGGCGTCGGGATATTGGCGAAAATAGGCCAGCAGGCGGTCTTGCCAGGCGGATAGGCGGAAATAATAGGTTGCCTCCTCCGTCCACTCCACGGGCGCGCCGGTGGGCGCCTTGCCATCGACCAGTTCGGCCTCTTGGAAAAAGGTCTCATCGCGGGCGGAATACCAGCCGGCGTAGTGACCCAAATAGACATTGAGCTGGCCATCGGGGGCATGGCTGGCCGCCAATTCCCGCCAGAAAGCTTGGGCAGCGTGATGATGACGCGGCTCTGTCGTGCGAATAAAATCGTCGTTGGACATGGTCAGGGTGGCGGCCAGGTCACGAAAATGCGCCGATTGCTCATCCACATGCGCCTGCGGGCTGATGCCCTTATCGGCGGCGGCGCGGGCAATCTTTTGGCCATGCTCATCGGTGCCGGTTAGCAACAACACCGTCTGCCCCGTTGAGCGGTAATAGCGCGCCAGCACATCGGCGGCGACGTCGCAATAGGCATGCCCCAGGTGGGGGGCGGCGTTGGGGTAGTAGATCGGGGTGGTAATCAAACAGCCTTTTTGCACAGTGGCGGCGGATTTGGCGGGGGGCGTGGTCATGGTTGTGAACTTTTGTTGGGCTATAAAATCATTAAGGTTGTCGATAACTATAGTCATTCCCCTTTAGAAATCTACAGTGCTGCAAATATTACGATCTCTGCGATACGGTGCTCATGTACGTCCGTGTACACTCCCGCTCCGTTTCTCGACCTCGTAATATTTTCGCAGGCCGTATATTTCTAAATTGGAACAACTATATAGGCCAAAGCGATTGCCTTTGCCCAGTCATTTTGCAAGCAGTTTTGCGGTTGGCTTAGGGGGTGTGTGCAGCGGCCTAGGCCGCCTGGCTGGCGATTCCCATGGAATTTCATTTTCTTTGTGCTATTGTAGGCATAGGGAGTTATCATGTCCGAACTTGCGTTAAGAAGAAAGTATCCGAAGCTTAAATCTCCTCCGATTGAGGAGGCGGTTATCAGTGTAGGCGTTGAGCATAATAAAGATGTATCAACAGAAAGCCTTGAAAAAATTTTTAAGGCTTTCGAAGGTTTTTATCCAAACAAAAAAGAATGGCGACAATTTCATTCCGCCATTAACTTTGGTGAAGATGGAACAAATTTTTCACATAATAGCACAAACGAAAAGATAGGTTTTTTGTTTTCTGATGATATTCAGAATTATTTGCATTGCAGCAAAAATAAACTCATTTTTAACAAGTTGAAACCTTATATTTCCTGGGAAAATTTTTCTGATGAGTATAAGAAATATTGGGAAATTTTTTCTAATAATATTATTGTATCAAAAATAAACGATTTATCATTAAGATATATAAACAGTTTTTATTTGAATAAGGAAGATTGGCATAAAAATCTTCTAATGGGATCGTTTTTTCGTGGCAGATCAGATTATGATAGTTCTGAAATAGGTGTTTCAGAAATTTTTTCAAGGTACGTTTTAAATTCATTAAAATACACAGCGCAAGCGGTTGTTTTATTGACAATAAAGCCAGAAGAAGAAAAATTAAAAATTATTATGGATATTGACGTAAAAAACGACCAAGATTATTTCGAATATGAAAATTATAGCAATATATATGACACCTTAGAAAGATTGCGTCTTTTTAAAAACCATATATTTTTCTCTAATTTACCAAATGCGCAGGATTTATTTTCATGAGAGTAAATTGTGCAACATATGAAATACCAATGGAATTTAGCAGAAATTTTTCTGCTCAGACAAATTTTTCTATTAATAGAGGTCGTTATAGATTGTCACGTACAGGCCATGATGTGCGTGATGTATACAACCCATCATCTAAGTTCATATCAAAATCTTTAGAGAAAATTGATAAAGAAAAAGATCAATCAATTTCATTTAGGAAAAGAGATATATTTGGTGAATTGAATTTTATAAGAGAAAATTATTCTGCTCGAGATTGGGATGGCTATGATGCCGAACCAGTTAAAGAGATTTTTTTTGAAAAAACTCTTTTGTTTTTGAGTTTTTTGCCAGAACATATTTCTTGCCCAGAAATTTGTGCTGAACCAGATGGCGCTCTGTCAATGGTCTGGAAAAAACGTGGCTATCATGTCGTGATTGGTGTTAATGAAAATGATCGGATAGAATGGGGGGGTGTTAGCCCACATGGTCGCTTATTTGGCGATGTTCAGTTCGGCAACAAATTGCCTGAAGAAGTATTGAATTTGCTGAATTTAATAGAGGGTTTTGCCAGTTGACTCTAGATTACCCCGCTTCTGATGCTGACAAAATTGCCCGCTACATTTTTGAACGGGATTGGCTTAGGAGCAATCCCATTAAGCACAATGTCTTTATGCCTAACTCTAAATATCCTAATGAGATTTCTGTATTTTTAGTAACAGAGTGTTCTGAGGAAAGTATCTGGGATATTGGTTCTAGAATTAGAACGGATAAAGAGGTGTTGGCTCGTGCGGATCTGAAGGTAGCTGAGGTTCAAAAAATTGCTAACGGCATGGGAGGTTTCTTGCAAGTGCTGGTAGACGGTGTTGGGCATCCAAAACATGCGAATATCAAAGCTGTGCCATCTGAAAAATCACTAATGAGGGTGGTAGCGACAGAACTTGCAGAAAAAGCGCATTTTGTAAAAAAATAGGCGGCCTAGGCGGCTTGGTTGGCGGGGTTGAGGCCGTAAATCAGGGTTAGGGCTTGCCAGCTGATGGCAGCGGGATCAAGGTTGCTGGCCGCCCCCTCCTGCAACCAGCGGGTCACGGCGGCCTGGCGCTGGCCAAGGGCGTGGCCGCTGATGGAGGCTTGTCCACCATTGCCTAGGCTAAGCCGTGAGAACAACGCCGCCTCCTGCGCCAACAGGGGAGCGGTGGGCGTTGCGGCAGCGCTTTGGTCGGCGCTTAGGGCAAAGCTGCGCAACCACCGCTGCATCAACAGGTTCATCAGTTCTGACTCCAGCGGCAGGGTGCTGCCACTGGTCAGCGGGCTAAGGCTTTTGCGCCATTGCTGCAACAAATGAAAATTGGGTTCGCCGCTGCGCCCCAATAGCTCTAACAGCGATTGATAGCCAGGCCATAACGTCACCAAAAAGCGGGCGGCCTGGCCAATGGTGGTCAGGCGAAAGCTGGCCTGCAGATCCGTGGGCAAGGGCGGATAATCGGGGTACAGCAACGCCAACCCCTGCCGCACCTGATCCCCGCTAAGGGCAGGAATACTCAGGCGGCGGCAGCGCGAACGAATGGTCGGCAACAGCGCGCTGGGCAGCGGGGTGGTCAGCAGGATTAGGGTTTGGGCGGGCGGCTCCTCAAGAGATTTCAGCAGGGCGTTTTGCGCCTGACGGGTCATGCTGTGCGCCTGATCGACCAGGGCGACGCGCCAGCCGTCATGCCCCGCCGCCAGCCGCAGAAAATCGGTCAAGCGGCGAATTTGCTCAATGGTGATGGTCAACCTGCCGCTTTGGCCAGTGGCTTCGGGCATCACCACGCAGCAATCGGGATGCGACAAATTGGCGACCTGCTGAAAAACCGGGTGGTCAGCGGCCAGGGCAAAGGCGGTTTCTGTCTTTAGGTCGGGAACGGCGGCTTGCTGAGAGACGGCCTGAGGGGCTGGATCAGGGGTTGAAGCAGGGAAAAGTTCGGGCGCGGGGCTGGCCAACAGATCCCCAAACAAGCCCAAGTCCTGTACCGAATCGGCGGCGGGGCTGTGGTTGGCAAAAACATCCTGACCAGGTTGGGGTGCACCCAGTGATCCCGCCAACAGATAGCGAGCCAGCCGCAATGCCAACGTCGCCTTACCCACCCCCGCTTCCCCCGTCAGCAACCAGGATCCCGCCAACCGCCCCGCCGTCAAGGCCTGTTGCAGCTGGTGAACAGGCGCCTCCAACCCAATCAAATGGGGATTGGTCAGCGGCGACAGCGCGGGCGATGCACCAGGGTTGGCGGAGGCGGGGATAGAGCTGGCAGCAGGGTTCATGATAATGCCGCTACCCCGCCTGCGTCTGTGTCTGCACCTGCACCTGCTGCGGCAACGGCCAGCGTTGGGTCAGCAGGGTCAGCAGCTGGCTGGTCACCGCTGCGGGCGGCTGGTTGGCATCCACCGTCACGATCCGATCCGGTTCGCTGGCGGCCAGCTGGTGAAAGCCTGCGATACAGGCGGCGTGATCCAGCCCCGTATCCTGGCGCGTCCCCTTACTGCTATCGGCCTGCAACCGCCGTTGCACCTCGGCCAGGGGTAAATCGAGCAGAAAGGTGATGTCGGGGCTTAACCCATCACAGGCCAGCTGGTTTTGTTGGGTCAGCAGCTCCAAGGGCAGGCCGCCCAACAACCCCTGATAGACCAGGGTCGAATCGGTAAAGCGATCGCAAATCACCCAAACACCCGCCGCCAATTTCGGCTTAAGCACCTTGGTCACATGTTGGTGACGCGCCGCCAGAATCAGGAACAGCTCGCTCAACGGTTGCCAATCCGCCTGTGGGTCGAAAAACAGCTGTCGCAGGGCTTCCCCCTCCGCCGTGCCGCCCGGTTCACGGGTCAGGTAAACGGCAATGCCGCGCTGTTGCAACTGTTCAGCCAGCAAGCCAGCCTGGGTCGATTTGCCGCAGGCCTCCCCCCCCTCCAAGGTGATGAATCGGCCAACCGTGGCGGATGGGTGCGTCACAACCTAACGGGGGCTGGGGCTGGTTGCCGCAGCAGGGGCAGAGGCTGGGGATGCGGAGGATGGTGCGGACGGTGATGCGGACGGTGATCCAGGCGCGGTTGCGGGCTTAGATCCCCACATCAAATAGCGAAAGGCCTCAACCACACGGGCGGGGCCACTTAGGCTGGCGGTATCATTGGCCACCACCAGCGGCACTTCTAATGGCTTGCTGGTACCGTCGCCGCCACCACCAACGCCCCCACCAACGCCACTGGTGACCACAATCGTGCCAACCTGGGTGCCGGCCTTAAGATCCGAGGGGATAGGGGAATTAAACACCGCTTTGGCCTTAATCGATCGCGCCTGCGCACGCGGAATGGTCAGTTGCAAGTCGGCGCCCGCCACCAACTTAACCCGCGCGGGATTGCCTAACCAGACATCCGCCTCCACCACCACCGCATCTTTTTTCACCACGGCGGTGCTGACAAACTCACGGAATCCCCAATCCAGCAGGCGGGCAGAATCCTCCGCCCGCGCCGTCAGGCTGGGCAGGCCATTAACCACCAGCAACAGGCGGCGGCCATCGCGGATCGCCGATCCTACCAGCCCATAGCCCGCCGCATCGGTATGGCCAGTTTTCAAGCCGTCCGCACCCGTAAAATTGCCCAACAGTGGGTTGCGGTTCGGTTGGGTGATGTTGTTGTAGGTAAAGCTGCGCACGCTGTACATCGGATAGAAATCGGGAAAATCCTTAAGAATGCGGCTGGCGATGATCGAAAGGTCGCGGGCGGTGGTGTAATGGCGCGGATCGGGCAAGCCGGTGGTGTTGTTGAAATGGCTGTGGCGCAGGCCGATATCGTTGGCGGCCTCATTCATCATGGCGACATACCCCTCCTCACTGCCGGCAATCCCCTCAGCCAGGGTGATACAGGCATCATTGCCAGACTGGGTGATGATACCCTGCAACAGGTCGCGCACGCTTATTTGTTCATTCAGGCCAACAAACATTTTGGATCCGCCGGTGCGCCAGGCTCGCTCACTAACGGTCAGTTTATTCTCCCACTGCAGCCCCCCATCGTGCAGCTGCTTAAAGGCGACATAGGCGGTCATCAGCTTGCTCATCGATGATGGGTACATGGCTTGGTCGGCGTTTTTTTCCAACAGCACGGTGTTGGTGGACAGATCGATTAACACCGCCTGCTGCGCGCGCGTTTCCATCGTGGCCGCCTGGGCAGGGTTGGTTGGCCAGGCCAGGAAAAGGGTCAGGCTGAAGGTCAGAAGGCCAGAAAGGAAAAGTTTTTTTGTCGGTGTCATTCTACATAAACCACGGTTGCTTGTTTAAACCCCAAAGCCTTAACCTTCGTCAACAGCTCTGCCAATTGGGTTGGCTTAAGGGGGCCAACCTGCACCTTAGAGGATCCCGCGACGGTGCGCACCCGAACTTTTGCGTTGGCGGGCGCGGCAGGTTTAACGCTGTCGGAAACGCGGGCGGCGACGCTGGCGCTCTTAAAGCTGCCGACCTGCACAAAGCCTGTTTTTTGGCCAATCGCCGCTGTGGCGGCCGCGCCCTTAGTGGCAAGAGTTGGGCTGGCGCTTGTTTTGGCCGGTGTCTTGGCGGCTGTCTTGGCTTGGTGGCTGGCGTTTTTGGGGCTGGCCGTATTCAGCGGGATTAGGCTGGATGGGGGGGGCAGCGGCGCCAGCAGGGGGGGGCGACTATTGCTGCTGGCAATGTTAAGGGGGGGCGGGCTGTCGGTGGCAATACCCTTGTCCAAATTTTTATCCAGCGTGGCCGCCTTAATATTGCTGGTGCGAACATTGTCCACCCGCTGCGACGGGGCATCAATAGCGTTGAGATCTTGCTTGCCGTTGTTTAACAGTGCGTTTTTCAGCTCCATGCTCGGTTCACTAAGGACGGTGACGTTGACATAGGCCTCACCCTTTTCCCGAAAGCCCAACACATCGGCGGTACGCTCCGACAAATCAATCAGGCGATTTTTGCGGAAAGGGCCGCGATCGTTAATCCGCACCACCACCGATCGATTGTTTTCCAAATTGGTAATGCGGGCAATGCTGGGCAATTGCAGGGTTGGGTGCGCCGCCGTTAGCTGTTCGCGGTCAAACACTTCGCCATTGGCCGTTGTGCGCCCATGAAAGGCCTTACCATACCATGAGGCCGTGCCGTTGGCGCTGTAGTCAAAATTTTCTTCAGGATAATAGGTCACGCCGTTGATGGTATAGGGTTCGCCCACCTTATAGGTTGGCTTACTACCCTCCGTACTGCCATACAGGCGTTTGGAAAGCTGCGCCCCCAACTGCCCCTCAGCACAGGCGGTTAAGGTCAGCAGCAGGCAACCGATAATCCAGTGTCTCATCCCACCATTCCACCCTACAGCAACATGAATCATAAAACTTACGTCCCTAAGATTAAAGGCTGTAAGCGCCTTTGGCTAGCGGCTTTGTGCAAACCAACCCATGATGCAACCGCCCTTAAAGCCCCATCTTGCCCCGTGGCGCCCCTTAGCCTTCGCATGTGCGAAAGAAAACAAGGCGGGAACATCATTTTAAGCTGGCCAACGGCATGAAATCTATTATTTTAGGGCTGAATTAACTTACCAATTGCCCGAACCAATCTGTTGATTTGGGGGTGCGGTTAAGCAGAATTCAAACACAATTTCAGGACAAGTACGGAGATCCCTGATGGCCAATGAGCAATCCAATAATGTAGCGGGCAAAACAGCAGGCAAAAAAGCGGGGGCGGGCACGGCCGATGGTCAGGGTACCAAGTTGCAACTGGATCACCTGCTAAAACTGTACAAAGACATGCTGTTGATTCGGCGCTTTGAGGAGCGGGCGGGGCAGCTGTATGGCATGGGGCTTATCGGCGGATTCTGTCATTTGTATATCGGGCAAGAGGCGGTGGTGGTCGGCCTGCAAGACGTGGCGGAGGAGGGCGATGCGGTGATTACCAGCTATCGCGACCATGGCCATATGCTGGCCTGCGGGATGCAGGCGCGGGGGGTGATGGCGGAGCTGACGGGGCGGATTGGTGGCTATTCCAAAGGTAAGGGTGGCTCCATGCATATGTTCAGCCGCGAAAAACATTTTTATGGCGGTCATGGAATCGTCGGTGCGCAGGTGCCGATTGGGACGGGTTTGGCCTTTGCCGCCAAATATCAGGAGACTGGTGCGGTCAGCTTTACCTATCTGGGGGATGGCGCGGTCAATCAGGGGCAGGTCTATGAAAGCTTTAACATGGCCGCCCTGTGGAAATTGCCTGTCCTGTATGTGATTGAGAACAACCACTACAGCATGGGCACCTCCGTCAACCGTGGCTGTGCTAGCCCAGAGCTGTTCCGTCGCGGCGAGCCCTGGGGCATTCCGGGGGAGCGGGTTGATGGCATGGACGTGTTGGCGGTGCGGGAGGCTGGCGCGCGCGCTGTTGCCCATATTCGCGCAGGCAAGGGCCCCTATCTGCTGGAAATGGATACCTACCGCTATCGTGGCCACTCCATGTCCGACCCTGCCAAATACCGCAGCAAGGAAGAGGTGCAGGAAATGCGGGAGAATCGGGATCCTATCGAAAACCTTAAGCCGCATTTGATAAAGGCTGGCGTGACTGAGGCGGCCTTAAAACAAATTGATGACGAGGTTAAAGTGGTGGTGACCGATTCCGCCACTTTTGCTCAGGAAAGTCCCGAACCGGACGCCAGCGAGCTGTACACCGATGTTCTAAAGGTAGCCTAGCCGATGCCCGCCCTATTGATGCCCGCCCTGTCGCCCACCATGACCGAAGGAAAATTGGTGCGCTGGTTGAAAACTGAGGGAGATGCGGTGCGTGCCGGCGATTTGCTGGCCGAAGTCGAAACCGACAAGGCGGTGATGGAGATTGAGGCGGTCGACGAAGGTCGCCTGACCCAGATTTTAATCCAAGAAGGTGTTGAGGGGGTGGCAGTCAACACCCCGATTGCCATGATTTTGGCAGAAGGGGAGGTGGCGGTTGTGCTCCCCTCTACTGGTGCGGCATCGTCACCAGCATCAACCGCATCTAATCAAACTGAGGAGTCCCCGATGGCCAGCAACAGTGCCGCTTTGCGCAACAATCTAACCGCTGTCGCGGTTGAGGAAACTCCCTTTACGGGGGTCACCACCAAGCAAACCGTGCGCGATGCCCTGCGCGATGCGATGGCTGAGGAAATGCGCGCCGATTCCACCGTCTTTTTGATGGGGGAGGAGGTGGCGGAATATCAGGGCGCCTACAAAATCAGCCAGGGCTTGTTGCAGGAATTTGGGGCGCAGCGGGTGATTGACAGCCCGATTACCGAGCATGGCTTTGCCGGCTTGGGGGTGGGCGCGGCCTTTGGCGGCCTGAAGCCGATTATCGAATTCATGACCTTTAACTTTGCGATGCAGGCAATTGACCAGATTATCAATTCGGCCGCCAAGACCCTGTACATGTCGGGTGGGCAGATGGGTTGCCCCATCGTGTTTCGGGGGCCCAACGGCGCGGCCTCTCGCGTGGCGGCGCAACACAGTCAATGCTACGCCAGCTGGTACGCCCACTGCCCAGGCCTAAAGGTGGTGGCGCCCTACAGCGCGGCCGATGCCAAGGGCTTGTTGAAGGCGGCCATTCGTGACCCCAATCCGATTATCTTTTTGGAAAATGAGATTCTCTACGGCCAAAGCTTTGACGATGTGCCGACCGATCCCGACCATATTGTGCCGATTGGTAAGGCCAGGGTGGCGCGGGCTGGTACCGATGTGACCGTGACCGCCTATTCCATCATGGTGGGCAAGGCGTTGGAGGCGGCCGAGCAATTGGCGGCGGAGGGGATTAGCGTTGAGGTAATTGACCTGCGCACCATACGGCCGCTGGACGTTGACACCATCGTTGCCTCGATCAAAAAAACCAACCGTCTGGTCAGTGTTGAGGAAAGTTGGCCGGTGTGCGGCATTGGTTCAGAACTGGCGGCGATTGCCATGGAACATGCCTTTGACTGGTTGGATGCCCCCGTGATTCGGGTGGCGGCTGAGGATGTGCCCCTGCCCTATGCAGCCAATTTGGAAAAATTGGCACTGCCCCAGGTTGAGGGGATCGTGGCGGCGATTCGGTCGTCCCTGGCCAAAAAATCTTAAGGTCATCCCCTTTTGTTGATGTTTGTTTCAAGTTCACGTTAAGAAGTTCAAAACCATGCCGATTAAAATTCTGATGCCCGCGCTGTCACCCACCATGACCGAAGGCAATTTGGCCAAATGGCACAAAAAAGCTGGTGATAAGGTCAAATCTGGCGACGTGCTGGCCGAAATCGAAACCGATAAGGCGGTGATGGAGGTTGAAGCGGTTGATGAAGGCGTGTTGGGCAAAATCCTGGTCGCCGAAGGAACCGAGGGGGTGAAGGTCAACGAGATTATCGCCCTGCTGTTGGAAGACGGTGAGGATGCCGCCAGCCTGGATAAGGTGGCGGTGATTGGTGGCAATGCCGCCACCGCTAACCCCGCGGCAGAATCGGTAACCCATGAAGCCGCCGTAGCGGCGCCAGCCGTGGCGCAGGCTGCTGCTGGTACGGGTGCGTCCGCTGCAGGGGCGGCCGCCATTCCGATGCATCAGGGGGTGACGGTCAGCAACGATGCCGGGCGCGTGTTCGCTAGCCCGCTGGCGCGTCGCCTGGCCGCTGAGGGTGGATTAAGCCTGGTTGGCCTGCTGGGCAGTGGCCCCCATGGCCGCATTGTCCGTGAGGATGTCGTGCAGGCGTTGCAGACCAAGCCCGCTGCGGCTAAGGCGGCGCCATCTCCCGCTTCTTCAGCCAGCGGCAGCAGCGCGGCCGATCTGTTCGGCCTGCCAGAGTTCCGCCTGGAACCGCACACCACCATGCGTAAGGTGATTGCCCGTCGCTTAAGCGAATCCAAACAAACCGTGCCGCATTTCTATTTGACCGTCGATTGCCAGCTGGATCGCCTGATGGCGCTGCGTCATGAGATTAACGCCAGCCTGGACGCCAAAATCTCGGTCAACGACTTTATTCTCAAGGCTTGTGCGATAGCCCTGACCAAGGTGCCCGCCGCCAACGCCAGTTGGACGGAGGAGGGGGTGCGCTATTACAACCAGGCCGATGTGTCGGTGGCGGTCGCCATTGACGGCGGTCTGATTACCCCGATTGTCCGCGCCGCGCAGGATAAGGGCTTGGCGGCCATTTCCCGTGAGATGAAGGATTTGGCGGCGCGTGCCCGCGATAACAAGCTGAAGCCTGAGGAATTTACCGGCGGCACCTTTAGCCTATCCAACCTGGGCATGTTCGGGATTAAGGACTTTGCGGCGATTGTTAACCCGCCGCAGGGTTGCATCCTGGCGGTTGGGGCGGGCGAAAAGCGGCCCGTGGTGAAGAATGACGCGCTGGCGATTGCAACGGTGATGAGCTGTACTCTGTCGGTGGATCACCGCGTGGTTGATGGGGCGGTCGGCGCCGAGTTTCTGAAAGTCTTTAAGGGGTTGATCGAAGACCCCATCGCAATGTTGGTATAAGGGGTACGGGTCGATGGCTGAGCAAGCGTTTGATTTGGTGGTGGTTGGTGGTGGCCCTGGCGGCTATGTCGCGGCGATTCGCGCCAGCCAATTGGGGATGAAAACCGCCCTGGTGGAGCGGGAACATCTGGGCGGCATTTGCCTGAACTGGGGTTGTATTCCTACCAAGGCCTTGTTGCGCAGCTCTGAAATTCACCACCTGCTGCACCATCTGGATCAATATGGCTTCAGCGCGGGTGCGATCAGCTTTGATCTGGAAAAGGTGGTGGCACGATCCCGCGGGGTGGCCGGCCAACTGTCGGGCGGTATCAAGCATTTGCTGAAGAAAAACAAGGTCACGGTGTTTGATGGCATCGGTAGCCTGGCCGGCAAGTCACGGCTTAAAGTTGCCCTGAGCAAGGGGGGGGAGGAGCTGTTGACGGCGCCCCACATCATCCTGGCCACGGGCGCACGGGCGCGGGTGCTGCCTGGCTTAGATCCTGATGGTCGTCTGGTCTGGACGTATAAGGAGGCGATGGTGCCGCCCGCCATGCCGAAAAGCTTGCTGGTGGTTGGTAGTGGCGCTATCGGCATCGAATTTGCCAGCTTTTACCGCCTGATGGGGGCTGAGGTGACGGTGGTGGAGCTGCAACCCCGCATTCTGCCCGTTGAGGATGCCGAAATTTCTGAATTGGCGCGCAAGGCCTTTGAAAAACAGGGGATGAAAATCCTGACCAATGCCAGCGTTACCAAGCTGGATAAAAAAACCGACAGCGTGGTGGCCACCATTACCCAAGATGGCAAAACCAGCACGTTGGAGGTGGATCGGGTTATCAGCGCGGTTGGTATCATCGGCAACACCGAAAAAATTGGCCTGGAAGGCACCAAGGTGGTGGTGGAGCGTGGCCATATCGTCACCGATGGCTATGGCCGCACGGCGGAGCCAGGGGTTTACGCGATTGGCGATGTGACGGGCGCCCCCTGGTTGGCGCATAAGGCCAGCCATGAGGGGGTGGTGTGCGTGGAAAAAATTGCGGGGGTGAAGGATGTTCACCCACTGCGTGCCGAAAATATCCCTGGCTGCACCTATGCCTATCCACAGGTGGCCAGCGTCGGCCTGACTGAGGCGAAGGCCAAGGAATTGGGGCACGCGATTAAGGTTGGCCGTTTCCCCTATATGGGCAATGGCAAGGCAATCGCCCTGGGCGAACCCGAAGGGTTGGTGAAGACCATTTTTGATGCCAAAACCGGCGAATTGCTGGGCGCCCATATGATTGGGGCTGAGGTGACCGAAATGATTCAGGGCTATGTGATTGCCAAACAGTTGGAAACCACTGAGGCTGATTTGATCCACACCATCTTCCCCCACCCCACCTTGTCCGAAATGATGCACGAATCGGTGCTGTCAGCCGAGGGGCGGGCGATTCATATTTAGCAGTTCTTGGCCAAGAGATGATGGTCAAACTTCAGGCCAATACTCTCTAGGAAATGCTCTAACGTATCGGCAGAGCGTGGAAAAACAGCAGCTTGCTGTCGGCCAATTCCACACAGCCTTGATTCGCCAACGGCTTACCATTGGGATGGGTGACTTTTGACCAATCAATCGGTTGCTGGCTGCCATCCTGCCAGGCGGTGATGGCGGTCGGCAATTTGGTGGGGGCGGCGGGTAGGCCAGCCGCGCTGTTCAAACGTTGACACAGCAGCGGGTCATCGATGGAACGGTACAGCACCAGGCTGGGCAAGCGCCCCTGACCACTGGGCAGCAGCACATCAACCTTATAGCCCCAATCGGTTAGATCGGGGGCATTCTGACCATTAAGGGGCACGGCCATGTTGGTCGGCTGGCTATAACCAGGGTTTTGCGGATCGGTAATCAGGGTTAGGCGGGTGGAACGTTGCCCACCGCTGACCAGCTGTTGATGCTGACCAATCAGGTAGTCCAAGGTTTTGCGAAAGGCCGCCTGTTGGCCAAACCCGCCATGACACAGCCGCCCCAGAGTGGCGCTGTCGCCCAACGTGTTGCAGGCACCGCCAATCCATTGAAAACCATAGCTGGTCCAGGCCGCGCTGATCAACAAAACCAGCAGCAGCACTAGGCGATAGGGGCGGGTGCGATGCCACCAACTGCCTAAGCCTTTGCTGTCATCAACCTTGCCAGACAATGACCCGCCCCAACCATAGGAACGGTGCGGCAACAAATGGGGAATATCATTGCTGTTGGCCGAGGCACCCTGTGGGATGGCCGCCAAAGGAACGGGGATGGGTGCGGGCTGGGGGACGGGCTGGGTTGCAGGTTGGCCTGCGGGATGAAGCTTTGGCGTGGTGGCAGACGGGGATACGGCACCCTGACCCGCCGCATCACCCACTGCATCCTGGGCAGAGCGCCCCCCGCGATGCAGCGCTACCAGCTGGGCTGCCGCCCGTCGACGAAAAGCCACCGCATCGGCCGTGGCCGCGGTGGGGGGTGCTTTGCGGTTGGTATGGGAAGCGGTCATGAAAAAATCAACAGCAAGTTTTCCACCAAAAGGGCGGGGCAGTATTTGGCCGCCCACGCCAAAAAATAGAGTTGCATCCTACAGCATCCCATGGCTTTCCGCAAGGCCGCCAACCAGCCAGGCAGGCATCCTGACCACCATTGCATGCAAGCTTGTATGCACAGCTAAAGCATGGATAGCTGGTCAAGGCCTTGCAGTTGAACGGTTTTTCCGCCAGACGCCGCCTGCAGATGGCCAACCCGATACAGTGGGGCTGACCCATCGGCGGGTTGTTCCGCCAGCAAGCTTTCGGCCTGGTCGGGCGATACCACCATGATCATGCCCAGCCCCAGGTTAAAGGTGCGGGCGGCTTCGGCATCCTCAATTCCACTGGTTTGTAGCAACCAGCGCAGAATGGGCAGTTGTGGCCAGCTGCCCACCTGCACCACCGCCTCAACCCCAGCGGGCAGCACGCGTGGCAAATTGCCCTCAATCCCGCCGCCGGTAATGTTGGCCAACGCCTTAATCCGTCCTGCCTGAATCCAGGGCAACAGGGTGGGGGCATAGTTTTGGGTGGGGGTTAACAACACCTGACCCAGGGTTGGTTTGGAACCGCCAACGCTGTCCATAAAATGCGCGGGCTGATCATAGCTAAGGTGATGATCGGCCATTACCCGCCGCACCAGGGAAAAGCCGTTGCTGTGCAGACCGCTGGCGGGCACGCCCAACAGCACATCGCCCGCGCTTACCGTGGGTTTGGGCAGGCAATGGTCACGCTCAACCGCGCCCACCACAAAAGCCGCCACATCAAAATCATCCTCATCATAAATGCCGGGCATCTCACTGCTTTCGCCGCCCAGCAGGGCACAATTGACCTGGCGACACCCCTCCGCAATGCCCGCAATCAGGGCAGCGCCCAGTTGTGGCCGCAAATGACCGGTGGCGTAGTAATCCAGCATAAACAAGGGCTCTGCCCCAACGCACAGCAGGTCGTTAACGTTCAGGGCTACCAGATCCAGCCCGATTTCGTGCATTTGATTGACCGCGGCGGCAATTTTGACCTTGGTGCCGACGCCGTCACAGGTGCTGGCCAACAGGGGATCTTGATAGGACAAGGCCTTGAGATCAAATAGGCCGGCAAAGCCACCAATGCCGCCCATAACCCCGGGGCGATGGGTGCGTTGAACGATGGGTTTAATCAATTCTACCAAATGTTCCGCGGCATCAACATTGACGCCGGCTTCACGGTAGGTTACGGCGTTGCTCTGACTGGTCATCCTGGCCTCCAATGTGATAAAAGAATGCGACAGTTCCTTGGTACGCAAGTTAGGCCGATGATGCAACGACGATTACACGCCGTAAGAACACTTTTGTTGATTTCCTTGATGGCTGTTGGGCTGATGGGGGTTGGTGGCGGTGGCATGGGCATGGGCATGGGCACTGGCGTTGCCTATGCCGCTGATGCCC
The DNA here is from genome assembly GCA_044375625.1 of Alphaproteobacteria bacterium. Taxonomy (GTDB): domain Bacteria; phylum Pseudomonadota; class Alphaproteobacteria; order CAISOG01; family CAISOG01; genus CAISOG01. The sequence goes on along the minus strand of JBILMH010000004.1, from coordinate 38,135 downwards.
GTTTCACGGTGTCGGATGTGCCGGTCGATGTGACCAGCGACAGCGCCGAGGTTGCCAAAGAAAAAGCGTTGAATGAGGGGCAGCATCAGGCGTTTCAACAGCTTTTGCGCAATCTGGGGGTTGCGGATGGATCGGTCGATGGGGTTAAGGTTAGCGATAACGATCTGATGCGGATGGTGCAGGGGTTGGAGATTGCCAACGAAAAAATTTCGGCCAATCGCTATCGCGCCAAGCTGACCGTTAGTTTTCGTGAGGGGCGGGTGCGCGGATTTATGCGTCAGGCCAATTTGTCGATAAGCGATTCGGTTGCCCATCAGGATGGCGGTGGGGACGATGGCGCAGGCGGTGTTGCGGGCGGCGGTGGGGATGACGGCAAACCATCGGCGGCGGCGGGCAAGGATGACGGGGGCGGTCATGCCATGCATGCTGCATCGCCTTCTTCATCAATGGCGGCGGGCGGATCTTTGGGTGATGACCAGACCAGGGCGCGGGCATCGGCGCCCACAGGTGATCTGGGCTTTGGGGGTACAGCTGGGGGTGCAGCAGCTGGCGCGGCGGGGGCGGCGGGCGGAAAACCGCTGGCCATGACCCTGCAAATTGCCAATTTTGTCGATTGGTTGCGGGCTAAGCAGCAGTTGCAGCGGGTGCCAGGGCTTTATGGCTTGCGGGTGGCCAAATTAAGTCAGACGCAGGCGGAATTGACCGCTTATTGGAATGGCGGCACCAACCCCGCCGATCAGCTAAGCAATTTTCGATTTGATGTAACCCCTGCCGCGGGTGGCCTGAACCTGCGCTATCGACCTTAAGCAAGGGACTGTAAAATGGTAACACCAAGTCAGCTGTGGCGTGAATGGGGCGGATGGTTAATCGCCGCCTTGTTGGCCGTGTTGTTGTATCGGTTAAGCGCGATGTTGGCGCCCTTTGTGCTCAGCTTTATTTTGGCCTATCTGCTGAACCCTTTGGTTGGGCGGATGGAAAAGCTGGGCATTGCCCGATCCCTGGGATGCGTGTTGGGGCTGGTGTTGGTGGTGGGCATGGTGGCGGGATTGCTGCTGCTGCTGCTGCCGCTGTTGCAACTGCAAATCAGCGCGCTGCTAAGCCAGCTGCCCGACTATTGGTCGCGGGTGCAGGGTGTGCTGTCGCCACTAAGCAAGCAATTGGGGCGGGAGCTTCCCCCCGCGCTGTTCGCCAAGTTGCAGGCGGGGGCGCAGGCGCAGGCGGCTGAGGCGTTTGGCTATATTGGCCAAATGGCGGGCGGGCTGGCGGGCAGGTTGCTAAGCGGCGGTTTGGCGGTGCTGAATCTGCTAAGCCTGCTGGTCATTACCCCGGTGGTGGCCTTTTACCTGTTGCGGGATTGGCCGTTGCTGTTGACCCATGTCAACCGCCTGTTGCCGTCGGTGCAGGCGCCGGCGATTCGCACGCTGTTGCATGAGGTGGATAACACCCTGGCAGGCTTTTTGCGTGGGCAAAGCAGCGTCTGCCTGGCGCTATCGCTGTACTACATGATTGCGCTTAGCCTGGGCGGGCTGCAGAGCAGTTTGGTGGTGGGGCTGTTGACGGGGGTGTTGGCCTTTATGCCCTATGTCGGGGCGCTTACCGGTGGGTTTTTCGCGGTATCGCTGGCCTGGATGCAAAGTGGCGATTGGCATTTGCCCGCCCTGATGCTGGCCATTTTTGGGGTTGGCCAGATGGTGGAGGGTTATGTGCTGACCCCCAAGCTGGTTGGCGGTCGGGTTGGGTTGCATCCGGTGTGGATTATCTTTGCGTTGATGGCGGGTGGTGCGCTGGCAGGTTTTGTCGGGGTGTTGATGGCGGTGCCGGTGGCGGCGGTGATTGGCGTTACCATCCGCTATCTGTTGGCGCGGCGTCTGTTGGCTTATAAGCCCGACGGGACGATAGAGGTTTCCCCGCAGGCTTAATCCCCCCCTTTCTTTTTGCTGTATGCCATGAGCCGCCAACTGACCTTTGCCCTGCCCACCACGGTGGATTACAGCCTGACCAGCCTTTACCCGCTCGGCTGTCAGGCGTACGCCCGCACCTGGCTAAACAACTGGCGGGATTGGCCGAACCATGGGCTGGTGCTGATGGGGGAGCAGGCTAGCGGCAAAACCCATCTGGCGCAGGCTTGGTTGGAATTGGCGCAACAACAGCCACAAGGCCAGCTGTTGCGGGCGGCGGACTTGGCACCCGAACGGCTGGCGGCCACCTTAGACCAACTGGCGGCGGTATGTCCGCTGGTGGTGGTGGATGATGCCGATCAGCTGGCCAGCCTTAGCGCGCAGGAGGGGGCGTTGCATCTGTATCACGCGGTGCAGCGGCGCGGCGGCTATCTGCTGCTGACTGCCCGCAGCGCGCCCGCGCAGGTGGTGGATAAGGGGGCGGCGCGATGGGGCTTAGGCTTGGCCGATTGGGCATCGCGGGTGCGGGCGATGGCGGTGGTGGCGGTTGGTCAACCCAGCGATCAGGATTTGCGGCAGGTGTTAAGCAAGCTGTTTAACGACCGCCAGCTGTTGCCCGATCCCGCCCTGCAGGACTATTTGTTGGCGCGCACCGAACGCAGCTTTGCCAGCCTGGGGCAATTGGTGGCGGCCTTAGACGCCTATTCGCTGTTGCATCAGCGACCCATCACCCTGCCCCTAGCGCGGCAAGTGTTGGAAAACGGCGTTTAGGTTTTTAAGCCGCCGCTGTTGCCTTGGTCATCAGGGGGCGGCGGTATTGTAGGGCTTCGGCAACATGGGCATGGGTGATGCTGTCGCAGCTCGCCAGATCGGCAATGGTGGCCGCCACCCGCACCAGGCGGTGATAGCCGCGCCCCGACAGGTGAAATTTGCTGACCGCCTGGCTCAGCAGGTCTTGGGCTGTCGGTTCCAACGCCATCGCCTGCCCCAACAATTCGCCATCGGCATGGGCGTTGCAGGCAATTTTGGTGGCACCCAGCGCGGCAAATCGTTGGGCAGCCCGCCCCCGTGCCGCCGCCACCCTGGCCGCCACCGTTGCGGTGGATTCGCTGTCACTCGGCTTGCTTAGCTCGATCGCGGGCACGGCGGGCACCTGGATAAACAGGTCAAAGCGATCCAACAGCGGGCCCGATAAGCGGCCGGTATAATCCTCTCCACATTTCGGCGCACGGCTGCACGCCTGGGCGGCATCGCCCAAATGGCCACAGCGGCACGGGTTCATCGCCGCCACCAGCTGGACGCGGGCGGGATAGGTGACATGGGCGTTCACCCGCGCCACGCTGACCTGCCCCGTTTCCAGCGGTTGCCGCAAAGCCTCTAGCGAGTTGCGGCCAAATTCGGGCAGCTCATCCATAAACAGCACGCCACTATGCGCCAACGACAGTTCGCCTGGCTTAGCCTTTAGGCCGCCGCCGACCAGCGCGGGGAGAGAGGCGGAATGGTGCGGATCGCGATAGGGGCGGTTGGTCAACAGCCGTCCCCCCTTAAGCATGCCGCTAACGCTGTAAATCATGCTGAGCTCTAGCGCTTCGGCCGCGCTGAGGGGGGGCAGCAGTCCGGGCAGACGGCTGGCCAACATCGATTTGCCAGCCCCCGGTGGCCCCACCATCAGCAGATGATGGCCGCCCGCCGCCGCAATCTCCAACACCCGCTTGGCCATCACCTGCCCCTTAACATCGCGCAAATCGGGGTAACGACGGCTGCTGTTGCCGGCTTCCTGCGCCATGTCGGCCACAGGTTCAGGGGGTTGGGGCAACAGCTGTTTGCCCTGCAAATGACCCAGCAGGCTTAGCAGGTTTGCCGCCGCCGCCACGGGCAGATCCCGCGCCCACATCCCCTCACGGCCATTTTCCTGTGGGCAAATCAGCCCCAGTCCGCGTCCCGCCGCATTTAGGGCTGCGGGCAACACGCCGCCCACCGCCAACAGCGCGCTATCCAACCCCAATTCGCCCAGGGCTAGCCATTTGCTCAACTCCTCTTTCGGAATCGCCCCGATGGCGCCCAGCACGCCAAGGGCGATCGGCAGATCAAAATGGCTCCCCTCCTTCGCGACATCGGCGGGCGCCAAATTGACGGAGATGCGTTTGGGCGGCAACGCCATGCCCAGGGATAACAGGGCGCCGCGCACCCGTTCGCGCGATTCGGCCACCGCCTTATCGGGCAAACCAACAATGGTAAAGGCGGGCAGGCCTTCTTGCAACTGCACCTGCACCTCAACCTCAATGACCTCAATCCCTTTCAGGGCGACGGTGGCAACGCAAACAACCATTAGGCCGCCATCAATCTGGCCGAACCTGAATATATTGCACCACCTTTGACACGCCCTTGGTGCCACGGGCGATGGTCAGCACCTTATCCAGCTCCTGTTGCGATTCGGCGGTGCCCAACAGATAGACCACCCCCTGATAGCTTTTGACGAAGTAGTTCAGGTTGTTGATGCCCTTGCTGATGGTCATTTCGGTGTCAATTTTGGTGGATATCCAGCGGTCGTTGGCATAGGCGCCGATTTTTTGCCCTGACCCAACCTCCAACACATTAAAAACATTTTGGGTGCCGACCGCAGCCCAGGACAACTCCTCAGCCTTCGCCCGCGCCTCCTCCGTTGGGACGGTACCAACCATCAGCACCTGCCCCTTGTAAACCGTCAGGTCGACATCATTGAACAGGTTAACATTGTGCTGATACAGCTTGCTGCTGATCTCCGCCTGCAACGCGTTATCATCAATCTTGGCGCCCAGGCCGCGGTTGGAGGCTAAGCCCATGCCCGCTGACGTGCCGCCCGCAGCAACCACCGGGATGCAGCCCGTCATCAGGCCAAGCCCTGCGACCAAGCCCATCACTAAGCCCGCCCGCAACAGCCATTGAGACATATGTTTAACGCTTATCATTGCCCCACTCCTAACCGATGACCAACAGGGTCAACCTCTACCAGGCACTATACACCAACCGCGGCCAATGCCAAGGCGACAGCGCCAGCAGGCTGAAACAGCAGGGGGTGGAGGGGCTGAGGCGTTTATGGGTTAGATACCAGCTGGCGGCGCGCCTGACCCGCTGTCCTTGGCGGGGTGACAGGGCGGCCAGGGCGGCATTCATCTGTTGCCGATATTTGACTTCGACAAAATGCCAGCATCCCCGTTTGCGTAGGATTAAATCAATCTCACCCACGGGGGTTCGGTAACGGCGGGCAACCAGCCGATAGCCACGGCTGTACAGCCATAGCAATGCCACCTGCTCCGCCCACCAGCCCCGTCGCCAGGCGCGTTGGCGCGCTTGCTGATTGCCGCGTAGGTCGGTATGGTTAGGCGGGTTGTTGGTTGGCATCGGCGGTCGATATAGGCTGGCTTATGCAGCCAATAGAAATGATAGGGTTTGCGGGCGATAGGTTGCAGTTGCAACGATGATTGTGACGCAAGACAAAATATTGGGCAAGAAATGTTGGGCAAAAGCAATGGTATCAGAATCGGTAACAGCCATGGCGGCGGGGGAAATCATGGGCAATAAGCCTGCAATGGGTTCTGTGGGTTCTGTGCGGGCGGGGCGGCGGCTGGGGCTGCCCCAAAGGCCAGCGGGGTGGCAAAGTCAGCGCCAACAGGTTGTTGCGCGGTGGATGCGGTTGATCATTCTGGCGCTATGGCTGCCCCTGTTGGCGGCATGCAGCACCAACAGCACAAAGGGATCCTCCTGGTTTGAGGGCAATAAGCCAAGCACCAGCAGCGCATCGAAAAGCAAGCCGTCTAGCAAGCCATCTAGCAAGCCTTTGCCCCCTGCTGCTGCGGCTAAAGATTCTGCCAGGGATACGGCCAGGGATACCACTAAGGATGCTACTGGGGCGCTATCAGCCGATGGATCGGCGGCGGTGGCCATGCTGTTGCCCCTTTCTGGCAAGGATGCGGCCTTAGGGCTGGCCATGCAGCAGGCGGCCGAATTTGCCCTGTTTGATGGGCGATCCCGCAATCTGCAGGTGGCGTTTTACGATGCGGGCGAAACCACCACTTCTGCCAGTCAGGCCATGGCGCGGGCGTTGAGGGAATCGCCCCAGCCGATGGTGGTGTTTGGCCCACTCTATGGGGGCAGCGTCAGCGCGGTTAAGGAAATGGCGCGCGCGGCCGATGTGCCGATGGTCAGCTTTTCCAACAACCCGGCGGTGGCCGACAGCAACACTTTTGTGCTGGGCTTTGGCCCCGATGCCATGATGGCCAGCATTGTGCGCTACGCCGCGGCGCAGGGTATTCGTGATTTCAAGGGGTTAGGGCGGGGTGGAGCCTATGGCGCCAAATTGTCGGAACTGTTGCGCGCAGAGGCCGCTAAGGTTGGCGGATCGGTCAGTCAAATTGAGCTGTATGGCGGCAATGGGGTCAGTTTGGCTGAGGCGGTGTCAAAGCTTAAGCCATCCGCATCAGGGGGACGCAGCGGGGTGTTGTTGTTTGACAGCGGCGCCGATTTGCAAGCCCTAAGCCGTCAGATTCAGTTGCGATCCGATTGGCCAGCCCCATCCTTTCAGCTGTTGGGCACGCAGGATTGGGCGTTGGACGATTTAACCGCCAACCCGGTGTTGCGTGGTGCCTGGTACCCTGCCCCCAACATTGCCCAGCGGCAGGCCTTTGAGCAGCGCTATCAGGGGGTTTATGGCGCCCCGCCGCCAACCTTGGCCAGCCTGGCCTATGACGCGGTAGCCCTGGCCAGCAAATTGGCTGAGGCGCGCCCCAAAAATGGCAAAGCGATTGGGACAATTTTGACTGAACCAGCGGGCTATTTGGGTCTAAGCGGTCTGTTCCGCCTGGAAAACAATGGCCTTAGCCAGCGGGGCTATGCGATTGTGCAGGTGGCATCGCCATCCCCCCGCACGCTTCAACCATCCCCGACCAGTTTTCAAGAGTCGCAGTTTTAAGCAACAATTGGCGGATAATGGCGTCCAGGCGACCAATGGCATCGGGGGGAACCGCCAAATGATGCGGGCTGAGCTGAATTAAGCCATGCTGGCGCAAAAATTCCACCTCCCCCCCATTCAACCAGTCCAGCAGGTCAAGGCCAAAGCGGGAGTGAAAGGCGGCGCGGTCAACCCCGCCCAGCGCGCTAAGCCAGTCTGTGTTGGCAACAGCGGCGGCGGGGGATGTGGTGGTTGCTGCGGGGGATTGGGTTGCCGAGTCCATCTGGCCAATCTGCCGCAGTCCCAGCATCACAAACTCCTCGGCCTGCTGCTGTCGGCTTAACCACTCCACCTCCCCCTCTGCATCACTTTGGCCATGCCCCTGTTGTTGAACGGCTTGCTGCCAGGCCTTGGGTTGTTTGCGGTTAATGGTGGCCAGCCGTCGTCCGCCGCTTAGGCTTAAACGCCCATGGGCACCCGCGCCAATGCCCAAATAGTCGTGCCCCTGCCAGGTCAGCATGTTGTGACGGCTACGCTGGCTGCTATCGCGGGCGTAGGAGGAGACTTCGTAGTGCTGATAGCCCGCATCCCCCATCAGTTGGTTGGTGGCGTCGTAAAAATCGCCCAACGCCTGCTCATCAGGCATGATAAGGGCGCCGCGCCGCGCCTGTTGACCAAAGGGGGTGGCCGATTCGATGGTCAGTTGATACAGCGAGGCATGGCCAACCCCAAAAGACAACCATTCTTCTAGCTCTTGCCGCCAGCTGGCCAGGCTTTGATCGGGGCGGCCATAAATCAAATCGGTCGATAGCTTGGCAAAAAGCCGTTGCGCCACCGTCAGGGCTTGCAGGGTTTGGGCGCGATCATGCTGCCGCCCCAGCGCGATAAGGCCGCTGTTGGTTAAGGATTGTAGCCCCAACGACAGGCGGTTGATGCCTGCCAGCCGAAAATCGGCAAAGCGATTGACCTCAACCGTGGTCGGATTGGCCTCCAGGGTGATTTCGGCGTCCTGCACCAGCCCCCAACGCTGGGCAATGGCTTCCAATAGCTGGCCAACCAAGGCGGGCGACATCAGCGATGGGGTGCCACCGCCAAAATAAATGCTGTGCAGGGGGCGGTTGGGGGTCAGCTGATGGTAATAGTCCAGCTCCATGGTCAGGGCGGCTAGCCACTCCCCCTCCCTAAGGCTCTGGCTGCCATGGCCAGCCCGATAGACGTTAAAGTCGCAAAAGGGGCAGATTTGCTGGCAATACGGCCAATGCAGATACAGCCCAAGTTTGGGCGTATAGCCTGGCGGCGGGGGCGTATGGGGCGGCGGGCTGAAAGGGGATGGGGGCATTTAGGGCAGGGTTATGGGCAACTGGCCAGCCATGATCGCCTGCGCCAGCGCGGTAAAGGCACGGCCACGGGCGGTCAGCGGTACCGCTAAGTCGGGGGCTATTTCGGCATTGGTCAGCTGTTGGCCATCGGCCAGGAAATAGGGGTCAAAGCCAAAGCCATGCTGGCCGCGCGGTTGGTTAATCAGCCGCCCTGCTACCCGCTCCTCCAGCACGAACGCGGGCGCTGGGATTGGGGCAGATGGGGGGGCGGGGGCATCCCGCTGGTCAGGCAGCGCCAGCGCCAACACGCACACCGCCTCAGCCCGCCTATCGGCCTGAAAGGCGGGATCCTTGGCCAAATCGGCCATAAAGCTTGGCCAGCCCCCCACCGCGGCCACCTGCGGCGCGGTATGCACCCCCGGCCAGCGGTTGCAGGCCAACAGCTCAAGCCCTGAATCGTCGCCAATCGCGGGCACCCCCGTCAGGCGCGCCACGGTTGTGGCCTTATCCACGGCATTGCCGACATAGTCGGGGTGAATTTCTGGCGGCAGGGTTATGTCGGGCGGGCAGGGCAACAATTGCCACGGGCTGTGTCGCAAGGCAGCCTGAAAGGCGGCAACCTTGCCGGGATTTTTGGTGGCCAGATACAGGCGGGCTGAATCTGGGTGGGCAGATTGGCGGCTGGCCGTGGTCATGGTTATGCCTTGCCATCTCTTTGTTTACTATCCCCTGGGTTGTCACTTCCTGGGGCGGTGTTACGGTTTAGCAGCGCGGCAATCTGATCCGCAATGGGGGCAAGGTCGCCTGGCTGATCCACCCCCGATGCTGGCTGACCAGGGTTGTTGGCCATGGGAACAATCAGGTCAAAGTCACGACGGCCAGCTTGAACCGATCCCAAATGCACCAGTTGGGGGCGCAGGCGGTCGGTTCGCATCCGCCGCTTTATCCAGCGGGCAATGGGGATTGAGGCGGATCCCGACGATAACACCAAATCGGGCCAGGGGCGGGTAATCGCCATGGCGCCGTCACTGGTTAAATTGGCCAGGCTGGCGCCAAATAGGCGGTCGGTTACCCCGTTCAGCAGCGGGCGAAACAGGCCGCCCGTCGGCAGTTCCCCCAACCAATTGAACCGCAGTTTTTTGGGTATCACGCTGATGGCTTGCCGCTGTGCCAGCGATTCGGCCACCGCCCACAGCTGGTTATCGCGTGCTGGCCAGCCATCCAACAACAGCCACACCAGTTGGGCAGCGGGCAGTACATAGCCCTTAGGTGTGCTGGCGCTAAGGTTTTCCATGAGGTTTTCCGTATGGTTTTCCATGGTCAGTTAGCCAAGGTAAGGGGTGGGGGATAGGGCAGAAGGTTGAATGAACGCTGGCCAGCATGGTTGCCGGCGGTTTTTGAGGAAAAACAATTGTTGCCGAGAAAAAACAGAATAGTTGTTTTCTAACCCGACAAAAGACTTTATCAAAGGGGAAACAACAATCAGGCCGATACAGGCCAACATTTCTTAAGCGGGGGGTGCAATATGCGGGCAGCGGTGGTGGTTTTTCCAGGGTCAAATTGCGATACCGATGTGGTGACAGGGTTGCAAACCGTGTTGGGCATCCCCGTGGATCGCCTGTGGCACAAACAGACCGATGTTGAGGCCAACTATGACCTGATAGTGCTGCCCGGCGGCTTTTCCTATGGCGACTATCTGCGTTGTGGAGCGATTGCCGCGCACAGCCCGATTATGACAGAGGTGAAGCGGCATGCGGAGCGCGGCGGCTATCTGCTAGGCATTTGCAACGGTTTTCAGATTTTGACGGAGGCAGGCTTGCTGCCTGGCGGGCTGCGCGGCAATGCGGGGTTGCAATTTATCTGTCGGGAGGTGGCGTTGCAGGTGGTCAATCGCAACAGCCCCTTTACCTGCGCCCTGCCCAACGCTGACCTCACCCTGCCCATTGCCCATCACGATGGCAATTATCAAATCGACGATGACGGCCTAAAACGCCTGCAGGATAACGATCAAATCGCCCTGACCTATGCCACCCCCGTCAACGGGTCGGTGGCCAATATCGCGGGGGTTTTGAGTGCCAATAAGCGGGTGTTGGGCTTAATGCCGCATCCTGAGCGGGCGGTTGACCAGGCGGTCGGCAATACCGATGGGCGCGAGATGTTTTTAAGTTTACAGACAACGATAGGAGCCTAAGCGATGAGCAAGCCAGTTGCCACCCAAGCCGCGATTGCAACAACCGATGAGGCGCCAACCTATAGCCCGCAAGTGTTGCGCGGACTGGGGCTGAAGGTTGATGAGTATGAACGAATTTTGGAATTGTTGGGTCGGGCGCCCAATTTTACCGAATTGGCGGTGTTTGGCGCGCTGTGGAGTGAGCATTGCAGTTATAAATCCAGCAAGAAGTATCTGAAAACCCTGCCCACCAGCGCGCCCTGGGTGATTCAGGGGCCTGGCGAAAACGCGGGCGTCATCGATATTGGCGATGGCCTGGCGGCGGTGTTTAAGATCGAAAGTCACAACCACCCCAGCTTTATTGAGCCGTATCAGGGATCGGCGACAGGCGTGGGCGGCATTTTGCGCGATGTCTTCACCATGGGGGCGCGGCCAATCGCGCTGCTAAACGCCCTGCGCTTTGGCGATCCCAGCCATGCCAAAACCCGTTCGCTGGTGGCGGGCGTGGTGGCGGGCATTGGCGGCTATGGCAATTGCGTTGGCGTGCCGACGGTGGGGGGGGAGTGCCAGTTTCACGCCTGCTACAACGGCAACAACCTGGTCAACGCGATGGCGGTGGGCATAGCCCAGGCGGATAAGATTTTCTATGCTAAGGCGGCAGGCATCGGCAACCCCGTGGTCTATGTGGGTGCTAAGACGGGGCGGGATGGCGTGCATGGCGCCACCATGGCCAGCGCGGCTTTTAGCGCCAGTGAGCAGGCCAGTCGGCCAACCGTGCAGGTCGGCGATCCCTTTAAGGAAAAGCTGTTAATCGAGGCCTGTTTGGAGCTGATGAATGAGGATGCGATTATCGCGATTCAGGATATGGGGGCGGCGGGGTTGACCAGCAGCGCCTGCGAAATGGCCAGCAAGGGTGGCATCGGTATCCGCCTGGATCTCAGCGCGGTGCCGCTGCGGGAGGCCGATTTGCAGCCCTATGAGATTATGCTGTCGGAAAGCCAGGAACGGATGCTGATGGTGCTGAAACCTGAGGCGACGGCTAAGGCGCAGGCGATTTTTGCCAAATGGGATCTGGACGCGGTGGTGGTAGGCAGCCTGATCGCCGAACCCGTGTTGGAAATGCAATGGCATGGCGAATCGGCGGGGGTGATTCCGATTGCCGCCCTGGTCGATGAGGCGCCGCAATATGATCGCCCTGTGGCGGCGCTGGCATCGCCCAGCCAGCAGCCCGTGACGCTGACCAAGCCTGTGGCGATCCTGCCCGCGCTGCAACAACTGCTGGCCAGCCCCAATTTGGCCAGCAAGCGATGGATTTGGCAGCAATATGATCGCCATGTCGGGGTCAACAGCCTGTCCGATTCGGGGGCGGCAACGGCCAGCGATGCGGCGGTGGTGCGGGTGGCGGGCACGCATAAGGCTTTGGCAATGGCCACCGACTGCAACCCCTTTTACGGTGCGGCCGACCCCTATATCGGCGGCGCGCAGGCGGTGGTGGAAAGCTGGCGCAACCTGGTGGCCAGTGGTGCTAAGCCGTTAGCCCTGACCAACAACCTGAACTTCGGCAATCCGGAGAAGCCCGAAATCATGGCGCAGCTAAAGGCGGCGGTGACGGGGATTGGCGATGCCGCCCGCGCCCTGGACTTTCCCGTCGTGTCAGGCAATGTTTCGCTCTACAACGACACCGATGGGGTGGGGATTTACCCAACCCCCGTGATTGGCGGGGTTGGGTTGCTGGCCGACTACAGCCAACGGTTAAGCATGGCGCTGACCCAATCGGGGCTAAGCCTGGTACAATTGGGCAGCGGCGGCGGCGAGGGCTGGTTGGGGCGTAGTCAATATCTGATGACTGTTGAGGGGCAGGAGGCTGGGGCGCCGCCCCCCGTCGATTTCGCCACCGAACGGCGGGTCGGGGAATTGGTGTTGGCCTTGAATCAGCAACAATTGCTGGCCGCCTGTCATGACATCAGCGATGGGGGGCTGTTGGTGGCGCTGGCCGAAATGTGGCTGACAGGGGCGGGCAGGGATGTGGGCACGGATCAGCCTCTCGGTATCCAGCTGAACCCCGATTTGCCTGCCAGCGATGCGGGTTTCTGGTTTGGGGAGGATCAGGCACGCTATCTGATTGCCACCCTGCATCCCGATCAGGTCTTGGCGGCGGCGGCAGAGGCGGGTGTGCCAGCCCTGCTGCTGGGTCAGACTACGGCGGTGGCGGCTGGTGCTGCGGCTGGGGATACATCTGGCAAGACGGCGGGCAAATTGACGCTGCCCGATGGCCAATCTATTACCCGCGCCGCCCTGCAAACCGCTCATGAAGCCTGGCTGCCCACCTATATGCAGGGTTAGAGCATTTCCCCTTTAGCCTTACATGTCTTCAGGCTGCAGGCTGCGGGTGGTATTTGGCGGCCAGTTGTGGTAAAAGGATGCGATAAGGGCAGCTAAAAAGGTGAATTTGCAATGCCCGCATAAGTTAAAAATATTAAAATCAGTGATGTTGTAAATGCGGAAAAGATAAACAAGCAAGGAATTGTCCATAAAGAAAGAAATGATTTGTATTTAACCTTATCCGATTTGTTGTCATGAAGAATTTCTATAATGTCTTTTTCTTCAAGCGTACAAATAGGAACCCCTATTGTTTTCTCATGTAGCTTTCCCAGCGGATCTTTAAATTGAATAAGAACCTGCGATTCTTTTCTAAATTTAGTGATTTTAATAACCTCTGCTTTTACAGTTTTGGCATTATAAACAAAGTTTTTTGCCTTAATCAAAAATATTATCGCCGTGGCTATTTCAGAATATATGATGAATAGCATTACGAAGAAAGTAATTTTTGCGCTGTCATTTAATATTTCATTCATTTCTCTATTTTCCTATTGACAAAACTGGATTAGCTTCTTTGTCAGATGTCATGACGATCAATAAGCTGTTGATAAGTTCTGCTTTTTTATCATCTGAGAATTTAACATTATTATTTTTTTCAAAATGCTTCATTACATCATCAATAATCGCCAAAGCATTTTCGACCATATATTGACGTGCATCGAAAATTGCCACAGCCTGTTGTCGTTTGAGCATAGCAGCAGCGACTTCTGAAGCATAGGCAAGATGGCTAAGCTTGGTTTCTTCAACAACAATGCCCGCTATCGCCAATTTTTCTTGTAAAACATCTTTAAGTTTTGAGGCTATTTCATCAAGATTACCCCTTAGGGAAACTTCTTTCTCGGAATCATAGGGATAATGTGCGGCCAAAGCGCGAACAGCAATGTCGCTTTGATTGGCAACAAAAGTCTTGTAATCATCAATATTTAGGGAGGATTGAGCGGCATCCATGACGCGCCAAACAACAACGGCGCCGATTTCAATGGGATTGCCGTTTCGATCATTGACCTTAAGATGATCGGTAACAAAGTTAACAAGTTTAAGTGGCACGCTTTTCTTATCCGAAAGCGGAAAAGTAAACAGAAATCCACTTTGCTTAAGCGTACCAACATATTTTCCAAAAAATGTTAACACTTTGGATTCGTTGGGTTGAATAATGGTAAAACCTGTTGAAATTATTGCTATTACCGCAACGATAATTGGTAGCAACAAAATTGTAACAGGTGCATTCTGTTTAATTTGATTGTAAACTGGAAAGCTGACATAAAAGATTAAAAGCAAGAATACCACGAATCCAATAGCTAGAAATCCATTAAAAAATGGTGCAGGTCGATCCTGGATTGGTTGCATAAGACTCTCCTTAAAAAAAATTATCATCGGGTATTGTCATCATTTTTGTCAACACAGGTGGTGGTGGCTTTTTGTCCTAGCATCGGCTACAAAGGGTTTGGAATGATGCCGCTTCCACTTTATCTTCCTCTCCTTTTTAAAAAGGGGATAGAGCCCCCTGTTCGTACCCTAAAAGGCCTGCCATGACCGACCTGATTAAGATCCAACTGGATGCCGCTGCCCATGATGAACCCTCAGCACGCTACAACAGCGTTGCCATCCTGCTGCACTGGGTTATGGCGGCGGCGATTGTTGGCATGTTGCTGATGGGAATTGTTATGGATGATTTGCAGGATCCCGCCTGGAAGGCGATTTTGTACCCGCTGCACAAATCGATTGGCATTACCATTTTGCTGCTTAGTTTGTTGCGGCTGGGATGGCGGCTGGCGCATCGGCCACCCCCTTTGCCGCAGGGTAGCCAGCTGTGGGAAAAAATGGCGGCGCGCCTGACCCATGCGGGGTTTTACCTGTTGATGATTGCCATGCCTTTATCGGGCTGGGCGATGTCCTCAGCCTTTTCGGGCGGCAAGCCGATGTTGCTGTACGGGCTTATACCCTGGCCAAGCCTGCCTGGATTGGATGGCGGAGGGGTGGAGGAGCAGAAGGCGCTGGCCAAGCAGTTTTATGAGCTGCATGAGCTATTGGCCAATGCCCTTTGGCTGTTGCTGGCGTTGCATGTTGGGGCGGCGCTGATGCATCATTTTTGGCGCCGTGATGAGGTGTTGTTGCGGATGACCCCCCGCTGGAGCGCGCCATTGCTAAGGCGGCTGCGCAGGGAATCGGATTAGCGGGCGCCCCCCCTTAAGCCAAATTCCCCAAATTCTTAAGGCCAAATCTAAGCCAACCCGACGCCATGAAGCGCATGGTTATCCTGTGTCGCCATGGTGTTGGGGGATAGGCGGCCAAAGCTGCTGGGCGTGCTGGGGTTATCGTCGGTCAGATTTTGGGGCAGCAGCAGCATATGGCTGGGCGCGCTGTAAATATCCGGCTCTGCCAGCATATGGGCAACAAAGCGATCCCCAATCAGCGGCGATAACCCCTGGCCAAACACATCGGCGCCGCGGCTGTTGGCACCAAAGGCGGGCATAATCAGGCGGGAATCGGTTTCGACATAGCAACGATGACGCAGGCGCAGATGACCCGCCCCCATCCAGGCGGTCGGTTGATAATGACCGCTGATTTCTGGCTTGGTTTCATCCGGTTTGGCTTGCGGGCGCAGGGTTAGGCCGCCCACGCACGCCTCGGTGGCTTGTTGCCCGCCCAACAGCTGGCTAAGCTGGCCAGTGCTGTCATTGCTCAGCCACACCCAATGATACGGCTGAACCAGGCGGCGCAAGGTTGGTTGCGCCCGTTGCAGGCGTTGCGCCAAAATACCGCCGATTGCCGTCATATCATCCTCAAGGCAATAGACCGTGGTCGGCGCAAAACGCAGCAAGCGATCCTGCAACAGATCCAACGTCAACGCCCAATGGCTATCCAGGCGGCGTTGATCCATGGCCTGTTGCCCGTGCAGATGGTGATGCGGTTGCAGGGTCATGGGCGGGTTTAACAGGTTGGCCAGGATGATGGCGCGCTGGCTGGGCCAAAAGATTACCCGACCGCTAAGGGTCAATTCTTGCCCACCAAATAGGCAATCATTGTGATACAGGGGGTCGGGGATGGCGCCGGGGATGTTCATGACTTTACCGTGTGCAAAAGAGGGTGATGGGGCGGTGGTGGTTTTTGGCGGGGTGGATAAGGGTTGTTGGGATGGGTGCTAAGCTGGCCTTGCCCCCTAAGCTTTGTTCGCAATAACCGTGCCAGGATGACGGTTCAACGCCGCTAAGCCTTGGCAAAAATTTACCCCTTCCCCTGGGCAATCGCCGCCCAAAATCATCCTTTGCCGATATCCTTGTGAAAAGGGTCTTTCAAAAACGGCGTAAGCATGGTTTACTACCCCCCTTGTGACAGAGACGATCCCCCTATAGGGGGCAACCGTCGGGGGGTACGGGCATCATGCCGCCACCCCCACCATCACAGCTGGGGTAAGGAGACGTGGCCGAGCGGCTGAAGGCGACGGTTTGCTAAACCGTTATACGGGTTATACCGTATCGAGGGTTCGAATCCCTCCGTCTCCTCCAGCTCCTGATGTTAGAAAGTAATCAGCAGGTTAATCATTTCTTGTAATCCTGCTGAAATATGAGTAGCCTGCATAGAAATTCTGGTCTTTTTGTGCGTATCTTAATTCTTTTGCATGGCGTTCTCTCTACCGAGGCCGTGCACTCGTGAGAAAACAAGTGCACAGCTATCTCCAGAGAAAATTTTAGGAAAACATATTGGGTAAACATTATGGAATTCGTACAGCTAAAATTCAAAACTTTAAGGTGGGTATTCTCACTAATTACTAGTGCTTTGCTAGCATGGATAATTTCAGAAACCGCTGACGCGAATTTTCTTGTCGCATTTTTGGCCTTGGCTATAGGCCTCCCCCTAGTAGTTTGGCTTGAACGTATTAAAAACATTCCTGCTCATTTATTAAGCTCATATATGATGCATAAACAATTAGTTGGTGAGCAGAAAAAGAAATTGAGAAAGCTTCCGCTAAAAACAGCCGATGAGTGGAATGAGTTTCAATCATTCTATGACGATGACAATGCCATCTCTAGTCATGCCGCATCTGATCCTAAAGCATTTGCCGTATCAACACGGTACAGCATTCAAACTTTGAGGGATTGTGGCAATTTCCTAGATTTTATGAATTGCGGATTAATTTCCTCAAGGGCAATAGAAGATATATATTGGGAAGCTGCCGATAAGGAGCGCAGCGAATAATGCTGAATCATAGAAAATATTCTGTTTTTAAGTATTTTTGTGACAAGTCACATTTGGAAAAATTTTTGCATAATGGAGAAGTTTTCTTCAACACGCTGTCCTATTTTCTATCATGCGAAGATTTGGCAAGAATTGATATTACTGAAGATGCTAATGTTTACATGCCGTCGAATGGTTTAGAAATTACAATCTCAGCAAATAACCAAAAACTTAAAGGCCATCGCGGGCTAATATCACGAGTAAGGCGACCAGACCGTGTATTTGTTTTTTGCACAAGCCTTGAGCTCAGCAAAACCTTGTTCCAAAAGTTTGGTGCTGACGGCTGCATTGAAATATCAGATGTACAAGAATTTAGTAACCGTATTTCACGACATTTAAGAAAATCCGCGCACAATATCAAAAATAGAAAAATTTTATCTGATAATGTTGAATACTACGACTTTGATGAAGAGCCTGGGGTAAGATACGTTTGTCCTGACAAAATTATAATGTCCAAAAACAAACGTTTCTCAGATGAGAAAGAACATAGGATCGCTTTTGCTAAAGATGCTGATGCGTTTGCCGTAAATAATGTCAATCACACACTTACTGACACGCTGGAGATTAACGCCGCACCAGGAGTGCCAAAGAAACTCATTTTAGGTGGCCTGAGCGATATAGCTAAAGTGGTGATGTGAAATATCAAACTTCTTCTGGCTACTTCAAGGCTTCTGCGAGAGAAACTTCAAGAGGCTGGCGTAACGCACACCTCCAGCTCCTGATGTTAAGGCGTCCGAATGAATTCAGCCCTTGACCGATAGCCCAACGCCCCCCGATATTGTCGCGTTCCAGCTTAGGCTGATATTGCAAAACCAAACTTTGCCTTTTGTTTTTATAAATGCTATCTTTATAATTGCAAATAGGGAGCTGCCATGAAAACCACGCCTCGTAAATTAACAGATAACCTGCTGTTTGCGCTTAAGAACCATCCTGTGGTCTTTTTAAACGGCCCACGCCAGGCTGGCAAAAGCACGCTGGTGCAGCACTTAAACAAAAAAGACTTTCCGGCTGGCTATGTCAGCTTTGATAATGCAACGCAAATGGCGGCGGCGGCGAGTTCGCCTGAGAGTTTTCTTAAAAGCCGTAAAGGCGCGATGATAATCGACGAAGTGCAAATCGTGCCAGAGATATTTCGTGCCTTGAAACTGGTGGTAGATGAAATCAGGTTAAAGGACAAAAAACACAGTAACGGACGATTCCTGCTTACGGGATCTGCCAACATCATGGCGTTGCCTAAACTCTCTGACCCGTTGGTGGGGCGTATGAGTATCAAAACGCTCTACCCATTCAGTGCTTCAGAAATCTTGGGTGGGAAAGGCGATTTTCTGCAACGGTTGTTTGCGATGGATTTTGAGTCTTCTGCCAAGAAAGCGTCGTTGGATGCGGTGATTGCACGCGCAACCTTTCCAGAAATTTCTGGTGCAGGCGTGGTGGAGCGCACCGAATGGTTTGACAGTTATCTTACCACCATTTTACAGCGCGATGTGCGCTTGCTTTCCGAAATTGAAAAGATTGCCATGCTGCCCAACCTGCTGCGCGTGCTGGCATCGCGTGCTGGCAAGCTGATGAATGATGCCGAGATTGCCCGGGACTTAGGGTTAAATCCTGTCACCAGCAAAGCCTATCGCGGCATATTGCAAGCCATGTTCCTGCAGTTTGATGTGGAACCGTGGTATCGCAACATCGGCAAACGCCTTGTCAAATCTCCTAAAGGATTTTTGGTGGATACGTTGTTGCTCTGCCATCTGCTTGATTTACGCCTTGAAGACATGCGTGAGCGTAAGCCAGAACTTTATGGCCATGTGCTGGAAAACTTTGTGGCAACCGAACTCACCAAGCTGCTGTCATTCAGCAATGTGCGTGCAAAGTTGCTGCACTTCCGCACGAGTGACAACAAAGAGGTGGATTTTGTGCTGGAGCGTCCTGATGGCACGATGGCGGGCATCGAGGTCAAGACCGCAGATCGAGTGGATGGTGGTGACTTCAAAGGGATGCGCGTGCTGCAAGAAATAGCAAAAGATGATTTTGTCGGCGGTGTGGTGCTTTACAGTGGACATGACATCGTACCGTTTGGTGACAGGCTTTTTGCTGTTCCCATCTCAACCCTCTGGGGCTGATTGCCTCGATAAAAGTGTTGCAATATCCAAGTTCGCGGCAACTTAAACCAAGTTTCTTACGAAAGCCGCTGCTTAATTTCTTGAAGGGTGAATCGATCGCCCTTCAGCTTTTTAATTTGCTGGCAACGGTTCACCATGTCGGCGGCGTAAAGCTGATAGCCTGACCCGGTGACCTCCGCCACCTCCAGCAACCCTTCTTTTGTCCAGTAGCGGATGGTCGGCACGGTTTCCCCTGCGGCTTTTGCCAGTTCGCCGATTTTCAGCAAGTCGTCGCTATCCCCATCGTCCCCTGCGGCAGACTCTCCACGCGCCGCTGTAAGGTAAATATCAAGCGATCGTTCCGTCGCCTTGGCGATGATTTTCTCATAAGGTTCTTTCGATCCACCAAGCTGCGCCTTTTCAAGTGAAGCGATATAAGCCAGTCGGTCACGCTTGCGGATAATGGCGGGCGGATAGCCAACCATCATGAGCAGCAGGTTCATCAGCAATCGCGCCGTGCGTCCGTTGCCGTCCACAAATGGGTGAATGCTTACCAGACGGTAATGCGCTTCCCCCGCAAAGGCGACGGGATGCAAATCGTGTTCGGCTGTAAGCCAGCGCAAAAAATCGTCCATCAGGTCTGGCACTTTGCGCGGGTTGGGCAAAACCACCGCTGCCCCCGAAATGCGAACCGGCACGCTGCGATAATGACCAGCGTTTTCGTTATCCAACCCCTTTAAGATAAGGTTGTGAATTCCCAGCACATCCTTGGCCGTCAATTGTGACGGTTTCTTTTCGATAAGGGATCGCACAAAATCCAGCGCATGCGCGTGGTTGGTGGCCTCCAAATGCTCCCTGAGACTTTTGCCCCCAACGGTCAACCCTTTTTCAATCACCACCGCTGTTTCACGGCGGGTCAGGGTGTTCCCCTCAATAGCGTTGCTGGTGTAGGTAAGCTCAACCTTGAACCAATCGTCCAGATTGCGGGCGAGTTCGGGGGGCAATGGCCTGAAGCCATCCAGCTGCTGTTTCTTTTGTGTAAGCTTGTCGTAATTCATAAAATAAAGTATAAAGTATGACGTAACGGTTTTCAATTCATTTGTTGGCTATGGGTGCGTTCTCACCGACCCTGCTTAGAAAATGTTCAATCCAAATTCGAAAAACTGCAAAGCTGCCACGCCACCATCAAACGGGTGGGATAGGGTGGAAGACTGGTGCCCGCAGCCAGAATCGAACTGACGACCTACCGCTTACAAGGCGGTTGCTCTACCAGCTGAGCTATGCGGGCGAATCTGGCAGATGAAGGGCTATCCTAGCCGATGTTAGCGGGTGATGACAAGCGCGGCCAAGTTGGCGGCCAAGTCGTCTGCCAAGTCGTCAACCAAGTCATCTAAGTCGGCTGGTTGAGGTGCAGTTGGTACAGGGCAATCGCCCCCGCCACCGCCGCGTTCAGGGTGGGAAAGGCGGGGTTGGTGGGCAGCTGGGCAATCAGGTCGCAATGATCGCGGGTCAGCCGCCGCAGCCCTGCCCCCTCAGCCCCCAGTACCAGGGCGATGCGGTTGCCCAAATCAACCTGATCCAGGGTTTTCTCGCCGCCCTCATCCAACCCGACGCACCAAAAGCCCGCCTCCTTCGCGCGCGTCATCGCCTGCACCAAATTGGCGACGGTGATGATGGGCACCAGCTCCAACGCGCCGCTGGCCGCCTTGGCCACCGAACCTGTCAGCGGCGGGCTGCGGTCATGCGGCATCACCACCGCCAACGCGCCAAAGGCGGCGGCAGAACGCAACAGGCTGCCCAAATTTTGCGGGTCAACCACCTGATCCAACAGCAACAGGGTGCCGCCCTGATCCGTCGGCAACTCATCCAGAAAATCGGCCAGATGCGGTTGGGCGAGAGCGGCGGCCTGCAACGCCACCCCCTGATGCACCGCGCCGGGGGGCAGCCAGCGGGTCAACTCCGCCGCTGTCACCTGGGCAGGGGGCAATTGCCGCGCGGCGGCGGCCGCCAACAGCACGCTGTCGCTGGCACTGCTGTCGGTCAGATACAGCCGCGCCAGGCGCCGTGCAGGGTTGCTAAGCGCCGCCAAGACTGTGTGCCGTCCGTACAGCCAATCGCCGCCCGCGGGGGTGTTGCGGCCAGCGGCAGCAGGGTTGCGGGAGGCGGAGGAAAAGGAACGGCGGGGCATGGGCAGCTTTGCAAAACGAAAAAATGGAAAAAACTGCCCCCATCTTAGGCCAAGATGACGACTCGCACAGCTGAAAAATCTGCGTCATTCTGGCGGGGGTGGGGTGGGGGGTTGTTTCGTCGTTCTGTCTGATTGGTATCCACCCTTGCTGCCGGCGCGGAAATGATGACCTTTTGTTCTGCTCTTGTGCATCAACGCAGGAACGGTTAGCTTGGGCGTTCGGAGTGTAGCGCAGTCTGGTAGCGCACTAGCATGGGGTGCTAGGGGTCGTGGGTTCGAATCCCGCCACTCCGACCACCCGTCAATCCAGAAAGCGACGCTTTCTTGGGATTGACGAGGTTCTCGTCACAAACCCGAGCAAAGCGAGGATTGGATTGTGACGGAATAGATAAGGAATACAGATGTGGTACGTCTACATCCTTGAAAGTGCCAGCCACCCTGAAAAATTCTACACAGGTTTTACCGAGGATTTAAAACGTAGGCTGATAGAACATAATGCCGAAGGGAATTCTGGGCACACCACAAAGTATCAACCATGGAAACTTCATGCCTATTTCGCGTTTAGTGATAAAAAGACAGCGCAGGATTTTGAAGCTTATTTGAAAACACAAGCGGGTCGAAGATTTCAAAAACTGCGTTTTAGGGCGCCCTAAACAGGTTCCGGCAAAGCCTTTGCATCAAAACGCTTTTGGTAGCCCGAAAGGCCGTGTATGTTTCACCTAGTGTTTTTAGGTTCAAATCCTGTGAGGGTAAAATGAACAACGAGAATTTGCTGTCTGCAAAAAGTGTAGAAAAGCCTACTCATGAGGCAACTCCCATCACTATGAAATCATTTCTAGAAGAAACGCCCCCCGATAAAATCGTTCATGTAGAGACTGAATCTTGTTATCGTTATAATGCATCAAATGCATCTCAAGGAATCAGCCTACCTGAAATCAATTTGCATTGTAGCGACGGCCAATGTAATGGCCCACGGTTCTTTGCTACAAAAGACGATCATATTTACTTGGGATCATCAGGTAATTCGCATGAATTTTTAATATATATATGCAAGAACTGTGAAAGTGTTAGAAAAACATTTTCTATTGAGGCCACCCTTGATAAGCAGACAGCGTTAGCGTCCATCGTAAAATATGGTGAAAGACCTGCTTTTGGATCGCCAACCCCCGCAAGATTAGTTAGTTTACTTGGATCGGAAAAAGATTATTTCTTCAAAGGAAGGCGATGCGAAACACAAGGACTTGGTATAGGTGCTTTTGGCTATTACAGGCGAATAATCGAAGAAAGACGAAATAACATTTTTGACCAAATAATTAGAGTTTCAGAAACGCTGAATGCTGATCAAAAACTAATCGAAGATCTAAAATCTGCAAAACAAGAAACTCAATTTAGTAAGGCAATAGAAAAAATTAAGCACGCTATTCCTCAAGCATTACGTATTAGCGGACATAATCCACTAGTACTTCTTCATAGTGCCTTGAGCGAAGGATTACATGCAAAAACAGATGATGAATGCTTGTTTTTAGCAAGAGACATTCGTGTTGTTCTAACAGAATTAGTGGAAAAAATGGCTCAAGCCATGAAAGATGATGCGCAACTAAACACTGCTGTTTCAAATTTGCTGAAGATTAAGTCCAAGAAAAAACAAGCGGAATAAGCGCTAATTATCTTAAGTTGAATATCTGACATACATCATCATCCTGTGCTACATATCCACCTCTAAAATAAGTAATCTTCTATCTTCACAGGATCTGGCAAAGCCTTTGCATCAAAACGCTTTTGGTAACGCCACAGGGCTAGATTCTAAAATGAAATGCAACCTGTTTTCTTCTGCGTCACGCACCGATAGACAAATCAACAAGTTGTATGGCTAAATACACCCTATTAACCCCTCCTCCACCCCTCACCCTCCCCGTTGGCCTGCCCGCCCTGTTTATAAGCGGGATGGCTGCCATCAGAAGTGCCCATGCGTAATCGTCGTACCCTGCTGTTGCTGCTGATCGTCTTATCGACGGGCTATTTTGGCTTTCACGCCATTTATGGCAACCGCGGCCTGTTGGCCTGGTACCAGGTGCATCATCGGTTGGAACAGCTGACCGAACAGGTGACCAGCAAAAAGGCTGCCATTGCCGCCCTGGAAAATCGGGTGCAGCTGTTGCGGCCACAACGGATTGATCCCGATCTGTTGGATGAACGCGCCCGCGCCATGCTGGGCTTTACCGCTGCCGATGAATCGGTGGTGATGGAAAAGGGCGGCGGCAACTGATGCCCATTTTCGCTCTAGTCGCTGGAACTATAGTCGTTCCAATTTAGAAATATACAGCCTGCGAAAATGTTACGAGGTCGAGAAACGGAGCGGAGTGTACATGGACGTACATGAGCACCGTATCACAGAGATCGTGACATTTGCAGCACTGTGGATTTCTAAAGTGGAATGACTATATAGCCGCCGCCTTCTCCTCCAGCTCCATCCAGCGTGCCATCGCGGTATCGGTGGCGGCCTGGGTAGCGGTAATTTCGGCGGCCACCGCGTCAAAACGGGCGGGATCGCGGACATACAGCTGGGGGTCGGCCAGCTGTTGATGCAGATCCGCCAGCTTAGCCTCTAATTTTGCGATGCGGTCGGGCAGCTGTTGCAACTCCCGCTGCTCCTTCCCATCCAGCTTGCGGCGCGGGGCAGGGGGGGCAGTGGTGGCGGTGGACAAGGTTTTGGCAGCAGGGGCACCCGCACCCGCAGCCTTGGCCTTGCCCGCAGCCGAAGATCGCCCGCCCCCCTTGCTGGCCAAATAGTCGCTGTAGCCGCCCATGGTGCTGGTAATATGGGCATTGCCTTCAAACGCCATCACCTCCGTCACGGTGCGATCCAAAAAGTCGCGGTCGTGGCTGACGATCATCAGCGTCCCCGCGTAGTCGGCCAAAATATCCTGCAACATGTCCAAGGTGTCCATGTCCAAATCGTTGGTCGGCTCATCCAGGATCATCAGATTGCCTGGGTTGATCAGGGTGCGCGCCAGCATCAATCGGTTTTGCATGCCGCCCGACAGGGTGCCAACATCGTCCCGCACCCGTTTGGGATCAAACATAAAATTCTTCAGATAGGCCGCCACATGGCGGGGTCGTTTCGGATCGCCGCCCATGAACACATAATCGCCATCGGGTGCCAGGGTGTTCCACAGGCTTTTGTTGGGATCCAGGGCGGTGCGGTGCTGGTCAAAATAGGCCAACTCCATCTTTTTGTTGCGGAAAATAAAGCCGCTGTCGGGCTCCAACTCACCAATCAACAGCTTTAGAAAGGTGGATTTGCCCGATCCGTTGGGTCCCAGAATGCCGATGCGGTCGCCGCGCAGAATTCGCAGGGAAAAATCCTGCAAAATCGGGATGTTTTTGCCATCGCGCTCAAAGGACTTGGTGACATTCTTAAACTCCACGGCGATTTTTGAGCTGGCGGTGGCGGCCAGCGGATCCAGCTCAATCGTCGCCTTTTTGCTGGCCAGGGCGGCTTTATCCGCCCGAATCTTTTCACGCAGACGATGCAGCTCATTCAGGCGGCGTTGGTTGCGTTTGCGCCGTGCCGTCACCCCGCCCTGTGTCCAATCCAACTCCACCTGCAGCTTTTTGTTCATGTTGTGCAGGGTGCGCGCCTCCAGCTCCAACAGGCCGTCCGCCCACTCCTCAAACCCCGCATAGCCACTGGGGCAAATGCGCACCACCCCCTGTTCCAACCAAAAAACGGTGCTGGTAAAATTGCTCAGAAAGGTGCGATCGTGGCTGACGCAGATGATCGCGCTGCGGCTGGCGGCCAAAAACTGTTCCAGCCACTGAATTGCCTCAAGATCCAAATGGTTGGTCGGCTCATCCAGCAGCAGGATGTCGGGTTCATCCACCAACGCCTGTGCCAGGGCTGCCCGCCGCAACTGCCCACCCGACAAATGCCCCATCAGCGCGTCGGGATCCAGGCCTAAAGGCGCCAACACGATGTCGGCGCGATAGGACAGCTGGTCATCCTCTGGCTTATGCGCCAGGCCGTGCATGACAAAGTCGCGCACCGTTTCATTGTTGGAAAAATCAACCTGTTGCGCCAAATAGCCGATGGTGCAGCCGGGATAGCGAAAGCTGGCACCGCCATCGGCCTTAATCTGCCCCATAATCAGCCGCATCAGGGTGGTTTTGCCCGCACCGTTACGGCCAATCAGGCAGATTTTGTCGCCCTCATGCACATGCAAATTCACCCCCTGAAACAGCGGCGTGTTGCCAATGCTCAGCTGGATGTCTTCGAGACTAAGAAGTTGTCGTTTGGCCATGGGCGGCTATAGCCTGTTTGAGGCCTGGGCGCAATCCCAGGCAAGCGGCTGTTAAGAGATCACGGCCTTGCGATAGGTATCTTTGGTCATGTCGCGGATATCAACGCTAAGCTGTTCCACCGTGGGCAACAGCTGTTGCAGGGCGTCGCGCACCCGTTCGGTCAGGGCTTGTTTCTGGGCGATGGTGCGCCCCTCCAGCAGGCTGACGGTGACGTGAACAAAGCTGCCCTGCTGCCCCAATTCTCCCACCAAAAAGTCCTGGGCGGCGTAGGCGCGGGTTTTGATGTCGGCCGGCACCGCAAACAGACCGCTGGCCATCATGGCCTGATGCACCGCCGCCGTGGCGTGGGTGGTCTGCATCACCTCAGTCAGGTTGGCGGAAAATTCGATAACGGCGTGGGGCATGGCAGGCTCCTTAAACTGGATGGGGTGGCGGCGGCGAGTGTCAGGATGGGCTGGCTTGGATTAGCCCGCCTGGGCACCAGCCCCCGACACAATTTCGATGATTTCGCGGGTAATATTGGCCTGGCGCTGACGGTTGTATTGCAGGCTAAGGCGGCTGATCATCTTGCCCGCATTACGGGTGGCGTTATCCATGGCAACCATCCGCGCCGCCTGTTCCCCCGCGGCATTTTCCAACGAGATGCTGTACAGTTGCGCCGCCAAATGGCTGGTCAGCAATTTTTCAAGCAATTCAGGCTTTGGATCGCTGTATTCAAAGCGATCGTTGGTGGGGGTGGGTTCGGGCATATGCAGGGGCAATAAGGCCTTATGGGTCGGATCCTGCTTAATGGCAGAGGCCATGTGGTTGTATATCAGGTTGATCGAGCTGTAGCGGCCGCTAACAAAACCATCGACCAGCTTTTGCGCCAATTCGGCCGCCTCAACGGGGCTAAGGCTGCTGGGACGGGGTTCACGAATCAAAAAGCTGTTGGCAAATTCCCGCACCAGGCCGTCAAACGGTTTTTTGCCCAGGCACAGGGTTTGCCAGCGCTGGTTCAGGGCGCGGTGACGGCGAAAGGTGCGCCGAACCTCCCGCAGCAGGTTGTTGTTAAAGGCGCCACACAAACCGCGCTCACCCCCAACGATCACATACAGCGGGTATTCATCCGCGCCAGCCGAGCGCAGGATTGGCCAATCGGCGGCATTAACCTCGGCCAGGCATTGATGCACCAAGCCGGCCAGGGCGGCGGCATAAGGTTGGCTGCCATGCACGCGATCGGTCGCACGCTTCAGCTTGGCCGCTGCCACCATTTTCATGGCTTGCGTAATCTTTTGGGTCGCTTTCACCCCGCGCAAACGGGTGCGGAGATCCTGAAGAGATGCCATAGCCTTTTGTCTAACCCCTTGTTCTTAACCTGCGTGCACGATTACGCAAACACGCTGACAAATTTTTCCAAGGCCGTCTTCAGCTGGGCTTCAGAGCTGCTGGAAAGCTGCTTTTCGTTGCGAATCGCGGCCAACAAATCGGCATGCCTGCTGGTCAACTCATGCGCCAACTCGGTCTCAAAGCGCGTCACCTCACTGCTTTTGATGGTGTCCAAATAGCCACGGGTACCCGCGTAGATCATCACCACCTGCATCTCCACCACCATCGGCGCATATTGCGGTTGCTTTAGCAGTTCGGTCAGCTTTTCCCCACGCAGCAGCAGCCGTTGGGTGGTAGCGTCCAAATCGCTGGCAAACTGGGCAAAGGCGGCCATTTCACGGTATTGCGCCAATTCCAGCTTAATTTTGCCGGCCACCTGCTTCATCGCCTTAATTTGCGCGGCGGATCCAACCCGGCTGACCGAGATACCGACGTTAATCGCGGGGCGGATCCCCTTATAGAACAGCTCCGTCTCCAAAAAGATCTGGCCATCGGTAATCGAAATGACGTTGGTCGGGATATAGGCCGACACATCGCCCGCCTGGGTTTCAATGATCGGCAGGGCGGTTAACGAACCGCTGCCCTGATCCGCGTTCAGCTTAGCGGCACGCTCAAGCAAGCGGGAGTGCAGGTAGAACACATCGCCCGGATAGGCCTCACGCCCTGGTGGACGACGCAGCAACAGCGACATTTGGCGATAGGCCACCGCGTGCTTCGACAAGTCATCATAGACGATCAGGGCGTGCATGCCGTTGTCGCGGAAATATTCCCCCATGCTGCAACCCGAATAGGGTGCCAAAAATTGCAGCGGTGCAGGGTCAGAAGCGGTCGCCGCCACCACAATGGTGTAGTCCAGCGCATCATGCTCCGCCAGGATCTTAACGATCTGGGCAACGCTGGAACGTTTTTGGCCGATGGCCACGTAAATGCAGTACATTTTGTCCTGCGGCCGCCCCTCAGCATCGCACAAATCATTGGCGGCTTTTTGGTTCAAAATGGTGTCAATCGCCACCGCAGTCTTACCGGTCTGGCGGTCACCAATGATCAATTCCCGCTGCCCCCGACCAATCGGAATCAGGGCGTCAATCGCCTTAATCCCCGTTTGAACCGGCTCATGCACCGATTGGCGCGGCATGATGCCAGGCGCCTTAACCTCAACCCGGGCGCGCAAATCGGTCTTAATGGCGCCCTTGCCATCAATGGGCTTGCCCAGGCCATCAACCACCCGACCCAACAAGGCCTTGCCCACTGGCACATCAACGATGTTGCCAGTCCGACGCACCAAATCGCCCTCTTTAATGCCGCTGTCATCGCCAAAAACGACCACCCCAACATTGTCCTGCTCCAGGTTCAGCGCCATCCCCTGCAACCCATTGTCAAAGGCCACCATTTCCCCAGCCTGCACCCCGGTTAGGCCGTAGATGCGGGCGATACCATCACCAACGCTGATAACCTGACCAACCTCGGCCAATTGTGGCGGCAGATCCAGCTGCGCAATTTCCTGTTCCAACAGGCGGGTAATTTCTGATGCCCGAATTTCCATAACGTTTCCCCTAAAAACTTAAGATACGATTGTTTGCAAAACCTATAACCTGCTTACCCCGTCATCCAACGTTCGCGCAATGGTCTTTAGCTTGGTATCCCCCGTGAAATCAAGTAGGTAGGAACCAATCAGACAGCGGAATCCGGTCAACAGATGCGGATCGACTGACCAGGCAATCTCGGGCGTCTGCGCCAATTTTAACCAGCGTGCCAACGCCTCAGCAATTTTTGTCCGATTGCCATCCTCAATAGGATGCGCGGAAATAACGCGGGCGCGCTCCCGCCCATCGGCCAGCGACAATCTGGCTCCCGCCTCCTCCAAACAGGGAGTCAGCAACGACAACCGCCGCCGCCTGGCCAGTTGCAGCAACCAAGCCTGGGTTACAGTGTCCAAGCCCAATTTCGGGAACAGCAGCTGCAACAGACGAATACGATCAGCGGGGGCAATCAGGCGATCGTCAATCAAGCGCTTAAACGGGGGAACGTCACGCTGAATCCCCTGCAACCGATGCAGATCGTCGCGGCAAACAGCTGGACGGTTGCCAAGGGCAGACACCCATGCCGCGGCATAGCGTGTAACCAACTGTTTTTCAGAGCGTTGTAACATTTTGGCCTAACCATTCCCAAATCTTTGCGCTTTGCTATCACGCTTAGGCGCTTCAGGCAAGTTTATCTTGGCGGCAGCCAATCCAAAAAAAACTGGTCGTGGTGCAGACAGAATTGGAACAGGCAAATCAATGCCGCAAGCCGTCCTGCCGTTGTTACTTTTCAACGCCGATTAGGGGCATAAATTTGACCTCTGGATTCTCCTCCGCCACCTCGGGCCCCCACTCATCGCGCAACGCCTGCATCTGTCTTTTAAGATCGGATGATTCGATGCTGCTTTTGGCATCCAACAGCAGGGCAATAATGAGGGGGATCACAATATAGGCCATCAGCCCCATCAGCGCTGATCCGTACATAATCAGCCAATTCAGGTGATTTTGCAAGATGGTTTCCAAATATTCCAAATTGTTGTCATTTTTCCAAAGATCTGCCGCGAAAATTATAACGCCACAAAAATTGGCGCAAGCAATGGTTTGCAACGCGGTTTTGCGTGGTTTGCGATCAAAAATAGCCGTGATGATGCTGGGCAACATGCCGATACCAAGTAGCGGTAAGGAAGCCGGCGAAAATATTACTAAAGACAAAATCATTGCCCAGCTTAGCCATAAATAGGAATTTCTTTTCCTGACAGAATTTTGATTTTTAGATGCTTTGTCAGATTTTGACATAATTTTATCCTAATCTATTTATAGAAAAAATTCCCAACCATATTCCCTGTACATAACTACCAACATAAAAACTGCTGCGGTAGCCCCTGCAACAAAAGCTACGATTTGCTGACCAATAGGAATATTTGATTCTAACTTTTTTTTATTGCTCAAATTAATTTCTTCATTCTTTATTTTTAGAGCATGGTACTCATAGCGAGCTCTGTAAAATCCGTTTTTGTCATTCAAAATATCCACATAGTTCTGCAAAATTGCCATCATGCCAGTCAAAGAGCCGTTTTTTACGGCTTTTTCTAACTCTTCCTTAATTCTATTCTGCCGGCTATGACTGTGAAAAAGCTGTAGTATTGGAGCGAGCCATGGGTAAATTGCGGCGGCCAGATTTGGTAATGGGCCCATACGTCTTTTTTGCTGAATCAACGACAGCAGCCCCAGCCATCCCAACCGCTTTTGGGCATCATCCTCAAAATTAATCATTTTGGCAAAGCCAAGCCCTGTATTGCGAAGACCAGCCAGAATAAAACCCGCCAAATGTGTATCCAAGATCACTTTTGAGAAATCGGGCTGTGATACAGCAAGCTCATCCATTGTTTGCAATAAGCTTACAAGATCCGTGACGGTGTGTTGAAAAACAAGCGGGCTTAAACACAGCATGCCAGGATTGGCTTCATACAAACACCGCTCAAGCCCAAACCCCAAGCCATGGGTGTTCAGAAATTTCTTCCATGTCGCCACACTTTCCATGGTGTTGATATATTGTAGAGGCAAGCTAGATTGGCGATTAAGCCAATAACTTAGCAACCGCCTTTCGATAACATCATGAACAATTGGGTAAAAGTTGCTGTCTTGTAGGCAAAGAAACAAAATGTTTTTAAATCCGTCTGGCAAAAAGTTCACGCCACGGAAAAATATTGGTCCGTCTGGATACATAATGTTACAGGTACGACTTAATACAACATCGTGCGAAACAGAATCTTCCATGGGGGCTTGAGCGATAAGTTTTTCAAAAGATTCTGCTTTTTCTTCGTCATTAGCGCTTCTTTTTAACCATATGCCCATGGGCTTTTTAAGAACTTCTTCAACTCCTTGTGTCCAATATCTTCCAAGGGCGATCGCCAAATGTGGCAAACTGTAATACGGCTCACCCAAAAACTTAAATGCCCGCGCCGCTTTTGGACGCGATACAGCGGTATGCGGTGAGGATGGGCGTCCATTCAACCAGTTATCCAGCTCTCGCAGGCCCCAACGATTCTTATGGGAATCGGCCAGCATACCCCTAAGAGGTTCCATCATCATCGGGGAAACGCGGGCGTGCCCCATTAAGGCATTAAAGCTGCCCATGGTCATTTTGCGATCGATGATTTGTTGCGCGCTCAGCCCATTAAAGGGGTTGTAGCCGCATAGTAGAATTCCTAAACACACCCCTAAGGCATAAATATCATCACTTATCCCCCCCTCACCCCGTGCAATTGGATGACACAGGGCGCTTTCGATTGGTTCGAAAACGGCGGGCTGATCAAAGCCTGGCACCTTGCTGTAACATTCTCCAAAAACAACAGAGGCTTCCGCGCCATCGTTCAGAAACATGTTGGTCAGGCGCAGCGCGCGATGGGTATACCCACGCGATGCCAGTTCTGACAACATCGTATAGGCTGGTGCCAACAACGACCGGCTGACCATCTTATCACTGATGGGCACAAAGGTGTCGGCCAAATCCCGCACAAGTCTTTTGGTGCCTGGCTGTTCCATAATAATCGCATAGCACAGCTTGCCTCCGATCCATTCAATCACCCCCCAATCCTTCGGGCAAACCAATCCATGAACTCCACTGTTCATTAATCCCAACACCATATTCACCCTTGGCGGAATTTGTGTGTCGCTGACCAACGCGTAATATTTTCGTTCCCGATCCCGCACATGCAATGCTTCAAAAGCTTTTGCGGAGGGTGAATCAAACAAAGGTAAGGGGCGGTGTGCCAGCACCCGAAAATTTTTCTTGAGATTGATGACAACTGGCCGGGAAGACGCCATGACAAAATCAATCGGATTGCGGATCTCTGGAGCATCGATGGCTTCAATGGCTTGCGCATCATTTTGCGCTAATAGGGCAGCCTCCTCAGCCAACCAATCCGCATCGTGATCGCCAGCAGAAAGGGTGTAGGAACGTTCCGAATCAGTCGCCATTGCCCCACCCGTCTGTTCACCCCCAGTGTTGGATAAGCTGTTGCCTTGATTGTCGATGGTTGCGGGACTACCTAAGGCCGTGGGCGGCAGTTGACCAGCGGACATACCACCAGCAGTCCACCTCTCTGGCGCCGATCCTGGACTTTGGTTGTTATCGATACGCTGGTTCATCCTAACCTCAACACAGGCTGCTACATACACCCCGACTTTGGTCAGAATAGCGCGTTAACATGAAAAGATCCTTAAAGAGGCCTTCGATGGCCAGGCAGACCACCATTTCTTATGGGGGCATTTCTTACAGGGGCATTGGCTATTGAATCTGTGCAAACCCCTGGTTTATGGGGGTGCACTGGGCTTTATACCCTCAAACCATCAGAAAATCTTAAGGAAATGTTAAAATCTTGTTGACAGAACCATGCCCCCTCTAACTAATATAGAATACTTTAGGTTTATTGCTTAACCACATAGGGAGCCTTCGTCCGCTTCATGGGTACTCCATTTACCACTTCTAGACTTTGGATGCATGCGATTGAGGTGGACATGCGTGCCCATTCCAATGAGACCTTGTGGCAATTTATTCTGGATGTAACGAATCAATCGGCCGCCTTGCCCTTTTCCAATGGCCGTTCCGATTATCATGCGCAAATCGATTCCATGCGGCTGAACGCCTATCTGGTGTTGTTGCAATGTGAGGTGATGCGGCGCGGTCATGGGGTGGCGGATCACCCCGAACTGCGCGGTTATCTGAAAGATATGCAGGGGTTGCGCAAGGTTGCTAAACGCCTGTTGTTCAGCGTATTGCCAGAATGGACTTTGGGGCTGTTTGGTGAGCGGGGAACCAAGGGGAATGAGGGCGCGGCCAACCAAAATATGGCAAATGCCCAGGAATTTTATAACAGTGATGTCTTGGCTCAGGATCTTCCCTCCTTACCCGAACTGCCCAGTGACTTTGCTAATGATTTATTGCCCGCTCCTGAAGTTGTGTCGGCGGTGGTTGCATCCGAAAATGGTGGAGAGGCGAATGCGGCCAATAACGCGGCCAACAAAATTGTAAAATTGGCCAGCAAAAGGGCGGTATCTGCCCGCCAATCACGCTAAGGCGCCTCCAGCTCCCTGTTATGCAGCCTTCTGTAGGCTGGCCAACGGGTTGATCAACTCCTCATACACCGCCATGGTTTGCGCCGCCATTTGGGTCAGGCCAAAATGCTTGGCAACAAAAGCCTGATTTGCCCCAGCCATTTTGACACGATCAGCGGTGCTAAGACTCAACGCTTTGGCCATTGCCTCCGCCATCGCCGGGGCATCACCTGGGGGAAACAACCATCCATATTGCCCATGCCCCAAAACCTCTGGCGCGGCACCGTGATCTGCGGCAACCACCATGCACCCCATCGCCATCCCCTCAGCCATCGTGCGGCCAAAGGCTTCGGGATCCAGCGATGGCACCACCACCACATCGGCCAGGCGATAGGCGGCAGGCATATCCTGGCAGCGGCCAACCAGTTTCACCTGTTCCGACAGACCCAATTCCTGAATCCGACTTATCACTTCTTGGCGATAGGCCGATCGCCCCTCATCATCGCCCACCAACACACAACACAGGTCGGGGCGGTTCAGTTGCGCCAAAGCCTCTAACAACAACAGCTGCCCCTTCCACCGCGTCAATCGGCCTGGCAACATGATGACGGGTGCCCCGTCGGGCAATCGCCAATCCTTGGTCAGCTGCACCATCCGTCTCGCCGTCACCTTAGCCGGATCGAATTGATCCAGATTGACCCCACGCTGAATCACCCGAATTTTGGCGGGATGGGTGCCGTAAATCTGCTGAATATGGTCGCGGATATAGCCGGATATCGCAATCACCCGTTGGCCAAAGGTCATCACCGCGTTATAGCGACGCTTTAGCCGATTTTGGTGGCTATAGGAGCCATGAAAGGTGGTGACCAGTGGCACGCCCGTGCGGCGACAAGCCCAATAGGCGCTCCAGGCGGGGGCACGGCTGCGCGCATGCACCAGGGCGATATCGTGTTGGCGGATTAGGCGTGCCAGGGCGGCGGCGTTGCGCCACATCCGCCAGGGATTCTTGCTGGCCAGCGGCAGGGTAAAGTGCAAGCTGCCCGCCCGTACCAGGCCTGGCACATGATCACCCCCCGCTGAGGCTACCATCGATTGCCAACCTGCCTTAACCAGGGCGCCCGCCAGATCCAGCGTACCGCGCTGAACGCCACCCCCACGGCTATCCAGTTGGGGCAGAACTTGCAATATCCGATAGGTCATCGTTTAGCCCTTAAGAGAAAGAGGGTGGGAAAGGGATTGTTGGGATTAAGGTGGGTTTGTCGGCAACAGCTTGGGCACAAGTGTTTTGGGCGGAAATAGCCTGCAATCCTTCACGATAACTGGGATAGCATAGCGTAGCGTTCAGCTCTTGCAAGATACGCTGACCATCGACTTTTTTGGATTCGATACTGGCGGAGGCTGTCGGCGGGCGATTATCCAACCCATGCCCTAACAGGCTGGCCGGCACCGAATGCCCCAACAGGCTGGCGGCATAGGCCAGCACTGTATCGGTTGGGGCGGGCAGGCTGTCGGCCACATTATAGATTTTATAGGCCGCCTTTTGGCTGGTGTGCGGGGGTGGGTTGCAGGATTGCTGCATCATGCTGGCGGCTATCAGGCGCGCTATATCCACCACATGAATCCGCGATACCATGGCGCCTGAGCCAATCGGCGGCAGATTGTCGGATGCGGGGGGAAGGCCACCTGCTGGCACTGAAACCAACTGACTATCCAGCGGCTCATCCTGCACCAACTGGCTATCATCCTGCAGGGCAATAGCCCGCGCCACCCGATCCAGCGCGCTGCGACCTGGGCCATAGATGCCCGCCAGGCGAAAGATAATAGGGGCTGGCCAGCCTTTATCGGCCGCCAACTGCCGCCACTGTTGCTCCGCCAGCAGGCGATTGCCCCCCCGACTGCCAGGCTTAGCCTTGCAAGGGCTGTCTTCATCAACCCAATCGCCGCCATGATCGCCATAAACATTGGTGGCGGAGCAATAGCCGATCCAGCGCAAGGCGGGCAGGGATAGGGATAGGCTGGCAAAATCATGCGCGACGGGGCACCCATCGGCGGTGGGCGGCACCGTAATCAACAGGTGGCTGGCCGTCGGCAATTCATCCAGCAGCGCTGGTGGTATGGCCTGATTGCCCGCCGGATAGGCCAGAATAGGCACGCTATCATCCGAATCATCCGACCCCAACAGGTGGTGACTTGGGGTGGACGGGCTGCGGCGGGTGCCAACCACCTGCCAGCCCTGCGGCACCAGTTCCTTAGCCAAAAAGCCAGCGCTGTAGCCAAAACCGATGATGAACAGCTTAGGCATGGGCGGATAGAGTTGGTTGGGTCATGGTGCAGTATGGCATAATAGCGAGGGCAATAGGGGTGGGTACGCGGGCAAGGCCTCAGCTGTTTTATCAGTCGCGCTGCCGTGGGGCTAGAGCATGCCGTCGTTACCATGCCGTCGTTATCATGCTGGCGTTGTTGTGCCGCGCCCATGTTGTTATCCCCGCTTGCGATTGGCCGCGTGGTAGCCTAAACCAAGAAGGGTGTTATGCCAATTTTCCCTGCCTAAGAAGGTTGCCCGATGCTGACCAATCTTGCCCTGCCCCGCCAGTCTGCCCGATTCAAATTCCTGTTACTCGGCCTTAGCCTGCTGATGCTTGGCGGCGTCCATAGCCCTGCCTTTGCCCAATATAAGGCTGAGGAGCGTAAGGATTTGCCCCGCCTGCCCGATTTGGTGAGCAAGCTGGACAGCAATGGTCAACCCTGCCCCGCCAGTTTTTTGTTGAAGGATCAGCCCGATCATGTCTGCAACCATGATGGTGCCTTTGTGATGCGCCGCATGCTGCCCGCTGTTCCCGTCAGTGGCGGCCAGTTTGGGGTGGAGGTGCAGATGTTGCGGGATCTGATGGTGGTGATGACCTACGCCGACCCTAAGGCCAACAGCGATCCCTCCCTGGGGGTTTACCACGCCAACAGCGATGGCAGCTGGAGCCAGGTAGCGCGGGTGGTGCCGAAAGACCGCACCCATTTGGACTTTTTCGGCGGGGCGATGGCGGTAACCGACCAGTTTATCGTATCGGGCGCCGCCCATAGTCAGGGGGTGACCGCTGACAACAAGCCTGAGGATATGCAGGGGCGGGTGTATGTGTTTAAGCGGCAACGCGCCAGCCTAGATTTGCTGTCATCCCCCAAGTGGGAGGAGAGTCAGGTGCTGACCCCCCCTGGCCGCGTGAATCAGATCGGCTTTGGCGCCGCTCTTGCCCTTAGCGACCAATGGCTGGCGGTCAGTTCCAGCCCACGCGATCAAAAACAAAGCAGCAGCAGTGGGGTAACCCTGTTCAAACTGGATGCCGGCAAACAACTGTGGACAGAGGATGGGGTGATTGCCCCACCAGCAGGGGTTGATGCTAGTGCCTTTGGCCAACAGCTGGCCTTGGCGGGCAACAAGCTGTTCATCGCGGTTGGCGGCGGCTTTAGTGACAAGGAGCCAGCGGGGGCGGTACTGATCTACGATTTGTCTAAGCCGAATCGCCCGCTGATAAGTCGGATTGATCCCCCCGAAGGACGCGGCCAAAGTGGCTTTGCCCGCAGCATTGATGTGTTGTCCAACGCCAAGGGAACCTTGTTGGCCATCGGTGCGACCCGTGACAGCGTGCAGGGGCAGGCGACCGGTGCGGTCTATCTCTACAGCCAGGCCGCCGACGGCTCATGGTCGATAACGGGGCGGTTGACCCCCGAAAAGGGTGAGGCGGATGAGGGGTTTGGCAGCAAAATTCGCCTGGATAACAACCGCATCCTGGTCAGTGCCCCCTTCAAAAAGGGCATTGGCATGGCGCAAAGCGATATTGGCGCGGTCTATCTGTTTGATCGGGTTGAAAGCACAGGCAAATGGCAGCAAAAGGCCAGCTTTATTGCCAATGACGTGGCCAAGGATTTGCGCTTTGGCCGCGCTCTGGCCTTTGCGGGCGACCAAGTGATTGTCGGCGCGCCCACCAACAGCGCCCAAGTCTATTATGGCGGCGCGTTGTATTTTATCCGCCCAACCAAGGAGTCCAGCCGTGCCCAGTAACGCCGACAAAATTGCCTGGATAACAGGGGGCGGCAGTGGTATTGGCGCCGCCGTGGCCACCGAGTTGGCGCGCCAAGGCTGGCAGGTGGTCATCAGCGGCCGCAGCTTGGAGAAGTTGCAGGCGGTGGCGGGGGCGAATGCCCAGCTGGCCAATCGGTTGCACCCTATTGCCCTGGATGTCACCGACGATGCCGCCAACCAGGCGGTGGTGGCGGAGGTGGTGAAGCGTTTTGGCCGTATCGACTATGCCATGCTGAACGCGGGGGACTACGCCGCCTTTGGCGCGCCCGATTGGGATGCCCACAAGTTTCGTTACACCGTCGAAGTCAATCTGATGGGGGTGGTGCATGGCCTTAGCGCTCTGTTGCCCCAGTTGCAGGCGCAAGGCTCTGGCCATATTGCCATCGTTTCCTCCGTCGCGGGCTATGTCGGCATGCCCAACGCCGCCGCCTATGGCGCGACTAAGGCCGCGCTGATTAACCTGGCCGAATCGTTGAAGCCAGAGTTGGAGTTGATGGCGATTAAGATGCAGCTGATATGCCCTGGCTTTATCGCCACGCCGATGACCGATCGCAACGATTTCCCGATGCCGTTTCGGATTCCCGCGGATGAGGCGGCAAGGCGAATTGTGGCCGCGATGGGCAGCAACCGCTTTGAAATCACCATGCCACGCCGCCTGACTTGGATCATGAAGCTGCTGCGCCTGTTGCCCTATCCGCTGTTGTTCCCGATAACGCGCAAGATGTTGCGCCGCCCCAAAACCCCGCTTAATCGTAACCAATCTTAATCTTTTCGTCTGCTGCCGCCCAGCTTTTGCTTGTGCTTTTTGCCCAAATCAGGCTAGCTTGGCGATTTTAAGCTTTAGGCCGTTGGGAAAACTCCATGATCAAATCCATTTGCGTTTACTGTGGCTCTAAGGGCCCCAACAAGCCCAGCCATGGGCGGGTGGCTGAGGAAACGGGCAAGGCGATTGGCCAGCTTGGCCTGAAAATGATCTATGGCGGCGGCAACACGGGTCTGATGGGCATGAGCGCCGATGCGGCGATGGCGGCGGGCGCCGAAGTTATCGGCATCATCCCGCAATTTTTGTATGATATTGAGGTCGGGCACCGCGGCATTACGGA
>JBILMH010000030.1:0-22397 GCA_044375625.1 Alphaproteobacteria bacterium | reverse complement strand
AAGCTGCTGACCTACCTGACCCGCATGGTGACGGGGATTGAGATTCATCCCGCCGCCACCATCGGCCGCAACCTGCTGATCGATCATGGCAGCGGGGTGGTGATTGGCGAAACCGCCGAAATTGGTGATGACGTGCTGCTGTACCAGGGAGTGACCCTGGGCGGAACCAGCCGCGACGGGGGTAAGCGTCACCCCACCCTGGGCGATCATGTGGTGGTGGGCGCGGGCGCAAAAGTGCTGGGCGCGATTCACATTGGTGCCCACAGCCGTATCGGCGCCAACGCCGTGGTGTTGGCCGATGTGCCGGCCAATGCGGTGGCAGTAGGCGTTCCCGCCCGAGTGGTCTGCCAGAACGGTAAACCGACAACCGAAGCTCCCCTCGATCTGGATCCCAGCGTTGCCGAAGCCCTGCCCCAGGCGATGGCCACCATGCAAAAACAGCTGGCCGACATGCAACGCGTGTTAACCCTGGCGCAACAACGGTTGCAGCAGTTGGAAAAAACCCAGCCCACCGCCTCTGCCGCCCCTGCATCGCCCGCCACGACGGCTGGCCAAGATATTTAGCGGGGGGATTGCACCATGAAACTGACCACCAAAAGCCGCTACGCCGTTATGGCCATGGCCGAACTGGCTAAGCAGGATCGACCCGCCGCCGATGCTGTTTCAACAAGTGCCACCGCGCCAACTCCCGTCCTGCTGGCCACCCTGGCCAGTCGCCAATCGCTGTCCACCGCCTATCTGGAGCAATTGTTTGCCAAATTGGTGCGGGCGGGGCTGGTCACGGGGCAGCGCGGGCCGCGGGGTGGCTATCGCCTGGCCAAACCGTCGGATGCCATCACCATTGCCGATATCGTGCATGCGGTTGATGAGGATACTAAGGCCACACGTTGCCAATCGCCGACCCAGGGCTGTTTGCCAGGGGGGGAACGATGCCTGACCCACGATTTGTGGGCGGAGCTGTCCAATCATATTGACTGGTTCCTATCCTCCATGACCCTGGCCGATGTGGTTGGGCGGCAGGTGCAACCGATTGTTGCCGCCATTCGGCAGTCGGCCTCTCGATCATCATCCTCTAGCACATCATCCTCTCCTGCCGCCCTTGTATTAGAGGCACTGTCATGACCTATCTGGACTACAACGCCACCGCCCCTGTTCGACCCGAAGTGCGCCAAGCCATGTTGGATGCCATGCGTGCCCCGGGCAATGCCTCATCCATTCACCATTATGGCCGATCCGCCCGCAAGCTGTTGGAGGAAACCCGAGCCAAGCTGGCCAAGCTGGTTGACGCGACCCCCGCCGACATTGTCTTTACCGCCAGCGCGACTGAGGCCAACCACCTGGCGCTGCAGGGGTTGCCGCAGGGTACCCGCGTCTTGGCCTCAGCGGTTGAGCATCTATCCGTGCTGAAACAACCGATAGATCCGCAAATTATTCCCGTTGATGGCAATGGCGTGGTGGATCTGGGTGCCCTGGAATCGCTGTTGGCGGCCAGCGATCAACCTACCGTGGTATCGGTGATGATCGCCAACAACGAAATCGGCATCATTCAACCGCTGGTTGAGGTGGTGGCACTGGCCAAGCGCTATGGCGCGCTGGTTCACAGCGATGCGGTGCAAGCGGTTGGGCGCCTTCCCCTGTCTTTTGCCGAACTGGGTCTTGACCTGATGAGCCTGGGTTTTCACAAATGCGGCGGACCCGTCGGGGTTGGTGCCCTGGTGATGCGCCCTGGCCTAACGCTGAATCCCTATCTTTACGGGGGCGGCCATGAACGCCAATTGCGGGCGGGCACCCACAACATCCCCGCGATTGCTGGCCTGGGGGCGCTGATGGATCGTCTGTTAACCGAGGGTGAGGTTGAGCGGCAGCAGCAGGGCGTGCTGCAACAACGGTTGGAGCGCGGATTGCAGGCCTTTGGCGCGGCGGTGACGATTATCGCGGCCAAGGCACCCCGCCTGCCCAATACCTGTTGCGTCGGGATGGCCAATGTGGCGGCGGATCAGCAGCTGATTAAGCTGGATATGGCCGGCGTGGCGGTTAGCAGTGGTTCCGCCTGCTCCTCAGGCAAAGTGGGAGCCAGCCGCGTGCTGCAAGCCATGAATATCGCGCCAGAGCTGTTGCAATCGACCATCCGCCTCAGCTGGGGTTGGGCAAGCACCGCGGCCGATATAGACGCCCTGCTGCTGGCCTATCAACAGTTGTTGCCCAAGGTGGGGGATAAGGCGGCGACCAGTGCCTCAGCCCAAACCGATAACCGCCAAATACCGCTGGCCATATGATGACAATCCCTTTACCCATAGCCATATCAATGATGCCCATAGCAATGATGACCGCTGCCGTTTTTTTAGGAGAAACATACCGATGACCAATCCCGCCCCCCTGCCATCTCATCAACCCTCTGGTCAGACTATGCCCAAACGGCCGATTTACTTGGACTATCAGGCCACCACCCCGACCGATCCGCGGGTGGTTGAGGCGATGTTGCCCTGGTTCTATGATCGCTTTGGCAACCCGCACTCCCGCAACCACCCCTATGGCTGGGAATCGGAGGCGGCGGTGGAAATCGCCCGCGAACATATCGCCAGCCTGATTAACGCCGATGCTAAAGAAGTGATTTTTACCTCGGGCGCGACCGAATCCAACAACCTGGCCATTAAGGGCGTCGCCGAGTTCTACAAGGACAAAAAAAACCATCTGATTACGGTGGTGACGGAGCATAAATGCGTGCTGGACACCATGCGGCATTTAGAGCAACAGGGATTTACCGTCACCTATCTGCCGGTTCAGGAAAACGGCCTGCTGGATCTTAACCTGCTGCGTGCGGCGATTACCGATCAAACCGTGTTGGTATCGGTGATGGCGGCCAACAACGAAATTGGGGTTATCCAGCCCATCGCCGAAATTGGCCAAATCTGCCGCGATCGCGGGGTGTTTTTCCATACCGATGCCGCCCAGGCGGTGGGAAAAATTCCGATGGATGTCAACGCGATGAACATCGACCTGCTAAGCATTTCTGGACACAAAATCTATGGCCCGATGGGCATTGGCGCGCTGTATGTACGC
Organism: Alphaproteobacteria bacterium; assembly: GCA_044375625.1. Lineage (GTDB taxonomy): Bacteria > Pseudomonadota > Alphaproteobacteria > CAISOG01 > CAISOG01 > CAISOG01. The sequence goes on along the minus strand of JBILMH010000030.1, from coordinate 19,337 downwards.
CGTCGGCCACGGGTACGGCTGGTTCCCATCATCAATGGCGGTGGGCAGGAGCGTGGGATGCGATCAGGCACGCTGCCGACCCCTTTGTGCGTTGGGTTGGGCGAAGCCTGCCGCCTGGCTGCACTAGAAATGGCCAGCGAGAGCGAACGACTAACCGCGCTGCGCGACCGCCTGTGGCAAAAGCTGCAGAACCAATTGCCCGATATTTACCTGAATGGCGACCTTCAACACCGCCTGCCTGGCAATCTGAACGTCAGCTTTGCGTATGTGGAGGGGGAATCGCTGATTGGCGGGGTTAAGGATATCGCGGTCAGCAGTGGTTCGGCCTGCACCTCCGCCAGCCTGGAGCCCAGCTATATCCTGCGCGCCCTGGGGGTGGCGGAGGAGTTGGCGCACACCAGCCTGCGCATCGGCCTGGGGCGCTTTACTACCGAAGCCGATGTTGATGCCGCCTGCACCCACATTGTTGAGGCGGTTAAGCGCCTGCGCGCCATGAGCCCGCTGTGGGAAATGGTGCAGGAAGGCATCGACCTGAAAAACATCCAATGGGCAGCGCATTAGGGGAGATACGGGCTGCCTATTGGCAAAAAATCAATTTGTTAGTCAAATCATTAGAAAGGATTATAGCCTTTATCTCAGAAAAACTGCATTCAATTCGGCCGCTAATTTGCTAACAATATCCCAATTTTTGTCGTCTCTAAGATTTCCAGTAACTTCTCCTGGCTTCGTCACAACTACACGCCATATCAAACGATCATCATCCACAACAAAATTGATTTTTGGAGAGACAGAACTCATCATTTCGTTTATTTTTGCTGGATTTTCCTCTATATCTAATCTCGCAACAATAGAGAATTGTCGAGTTCCATCTTTTCGGATACTGGCTATAGGATTAAATGCTCTTTCATCTGCTTGCGCAACATTATTAAAAATAGAGAGTGCTCGATTTCCATATCCTTGGATTGCGGCTATAAGATTAAATGCTATCAAAATTCTGTCCTCAAACAGGATGTTAAACAAAAACTGACGATACTAAAATTCAATGACATGTCAAATGTTTTTTAAATATCTAATTCTCCAACATCGTTTTCAATGGAGGGCGCTTGATCTGGCGTAAGATCCAATTTTTTTAAGAAAAAAGCTCGCGCGCCTCGGCATATTGGATTTCCCTCACCCCCCCCAAAAAAAAGACAAATCATGTTCATGACGGCAATTGCGGCACAGATATTGGCGGAAACTGGTGGCCGATTTCAATCCTGGCCAATCGATAACATCCCCGTCCACGGCTGATTTTTTTGATCATGGCCAAAAAGAGTCAAAAGAGGCTTGTTGCGCGTTGCGCATTTCGCTAGTATCCCACCATTGTCGTTTGCTCTTCTGCAGCATCCTGGAATCATTCTTACCCCGTCATATCGATGCTATTTTCTTTTTTCCGCCATTCGCCCAGTTCTTCCTGTTCGTTCGCTTGGTTGTTTGCGGCAAGCCTTTTGGTGACTTTGGCTGGCTGCGACACAATGTCCAGCGGGGGGCCAATCGGTAACAAACCCAATATTTCACCGTTCCTTGGCGAAAATTCATCGCCGGCTACCGCGGGTTCGGGTTACGGCAAACAAAACAGCACCGGTACCGTGGTGGGCGAACGGGTTATGCGCCTGCGCGGCGATCTCAGCACGATGCAGGCCAATTTGACCAATCATAACCAAACCCTGCTGACCATTCGTCAAGATACCGTCAGCCAGGCACAGGTTTACCACGGCGTGGTGGCGGCGATTAATGCCCGACTACAAATTGGTACCACCCCCGGCAACCCCGTGTTGGTGCAACAATGGAATCAGGCGCAGCAGCAGTTGGAGTTGGTTAGCACGGCTTCAGGGAAAATGAGCAATCTGGCCAATGCGGTTTCCAGCGACGGATCCTTCTCCTCTTATTTGTTAGACAGCGTCCGATCCACCTATGCACTGGCCGGCGGTATTGATGAGGATCATCGCCAATTGGCGATTTTGGAGGATGAGGTGAATCGCACCATGGTGTTGATTGATCGTCTGGTTCGGGAAATTCGTGCCGATATTGATCGTCAAACCGCCTATGTCGGGCGGGAACGCGGCTATCTAAGCAGCCTGGCCACCGCCATCAGCAAGGGGTCTTTTTCGGGCAACTCTGCCGCCCCTGGTCTGCTGAACACCGGCCTGGGGCTTGGCAGTGCGGGCAGCCTAAATGCGCCAGCAGCTGGTCTGTCTGGTGGGGTTAGCTTTCCGAATCCCGCCTTTGCCTCTGGCGGAACGACGCTATCAACCCCATTGCCACCCGTAGCATCGGCACAACTGGCCAAACGTTCGTTATCTGGCGGCGGTAAAGCCATGGATTCGGCAGCATCGGGCGGTGCGCCCTTTGTCATTATCCGTTTTGACCGCCCAAAAATCGCCTATGAGGCTGAGCTGCAGAACAGCGTATCCGATATTTTGCAGCGTTCGCCATCAGCATCCTTTGAAGTTTTGGCGATTGCCCCCGACAAAAAGGGTGGCAACAATACCCTGGCCAGCGCCCTGAAACAGGCCAATGGCGTCAAACAAAGCCTGGTACGTTATGGCGTTTCCCCCAGCCGCATCAGCATTGCCAGCAAGGTCAGCAAGAATTTGCAATACAACGAAGTTCATGTGTTTGCCAGCTAGCCTCAGAACCTTCTGATGGCTTGGCCTGAAGCCTATCCCCTGATAGCTTAATGGCTTCCCCGCCTCATCTGCCCCCCTCCCCCTGTGCCCCCCCTTCCCAACCTGTCGTGATTCACCAATGGTCGTGCCCCACCAATTCTATGCGCTAAGTTGGGATGAGTTCGACGCGGATTGCAAAATTTTGGCGGAAAAGCTGGCGGCAATTCGCCCCTGGCACAGCATGGTGGCGATAACCCGCGGTGGATTGTTTCCTGCTGGCCTGATTGCATCCTGGCTGAACATTCGTCGCATTGATACCATTTGCCTGAAAACGCGGGAGGATGACCACAGCCAAATCGAGCCAACATTGCTTAAGCCCCTGGCCGATGGATGGGATGATGCTGGCCTGTTGATTATTGATGATCTGGTTGATTCAGGTCTGACCGCGCAACTGGTGCGGGACTTTTTTCCCTCCGCCCATTTCGCCAGCCCCTATGCAAAGCCTGCTGGCCGTCCCTTTGCCGACAGCATTGTGCGCGAATTTGACCAGGATGTTTGGATTCAATTTCCCTGGGAAAAAGAATAGCCTGTTTGTTCGTTCGGTCTTTTTTTCCTTAGGGTGATTGCCACTTGGTTCGATACATTCCCCGCCTTTTTACCCCGCAACCGCTGACCGCTGGTCAAACCGTTGCCCTGTCGGCGCCACAGCATCACTATCTGACTAAGGTGTTGCGGCGGCGGACGGGTGAAGCGGTGCGGCTGTTTAACGGCCTGCATGGGGAGTGGCAGGGGGCGTTGCAGCCTGGTAAGGCCAACACCGCGCTGATTACCCTGGAACAACAACTGTTGCCCCAACCCATTGAAGCCCCGCTGCTGTTGGCCTTTGCCCCCCTTAGGCCGCCGGTGATGGCCACCCTGATTGCCCAGGCGACGGAGCTGGGCGTTACCCATATGCAACCGATCAGCATGGCGCAGGGGCAACCCAACCCATTGAACAGCAGCAAATTGCTAAGTTACGCAATCGAGGCGGCCGAGAGTTCGGGGCGTTGCAGCCTGCCGCAACTGTTGCCGCTGCTACGCCTGCAAGACTGGTTGGCCAATCCCCCCATGATTTCGCCAGCCGCCGACATTACCCCGACAAGCCCGATTCTGTATGGCGATGAACGGCTAACCGCCCGCCCGATTGCCAACCTGCTGCATGGCAATCTGCGACCTAGCGGCCTGCTGATTGGACCCGAGGGGGGCTTTAGCGCCACCGAGTTCGACCAATTCGCCGACACCCCCTGGCTTCACCCCTGTCGGCTGGGCGCACGGGTCATGCGGGCGGAGACGGCGGCGCTAATCGGCCTAGCCCTTATAACCACAAACCGCGACGACAGTGATCAGCCCTAGCCTTTCCAAAAATTCCTTAAGTTTTCTTCAGGGATTTTGGGGGAGATTTCGTAGATGAAGCAGGTTTTTTGGCGGCAGAGGCGGAGGCAGCGGTTGGCTTGGCCTTGGCCGCTGGTTTGCTGGCTGATTTAGCAGGACTTTTGGCAGTAGGTTTCGCCACAACCTTCTTTGGAGCGGCTTTAGGAGCCGCTGTTTTCTTTGGCGCGACGACCACCGCCTGCACCTCCAACACCTCAGCTTCAGGACTTACCACAGCGCTAAGCCGTTTCGAGGGGGCGGGATGCGGTTGAGGGTTAGGCTCACCTTCCCCCTCCTCACCCAATCCTTTGCGAAAGGCACGCACCGCGCTGGCCAAATCGGTCATCAGGTTGGGCAAACGGCGGCTGCCAAACAGCAACAACACGACAAACAGCACGATTAACCAGTGCAACAAACTAAATGATCCCATGACCAATCCTTCCTAACCCGCGGGATGGGCAGCGTTTAGGCCACCCCGACAGCATGATTTTGTGACCCTGTTCGATCAGGCTTGCAGCCAGTCCGAACATTGCTTACAACTTTGTATCACCCTTTTGTTCGCTGGCAAAGTCATGGTTTCGTCTATTTCCAATACCCCCTCCCCCACCAAAGCTGATACAGCGGCGGCGCCTAAGGCCACCACCAACCAAGTTGGCGGCCTGCGGGTGATTGATTTTCTGAGCAAACGCAAGCTGGCGGTAGGCTTTTCGGCCGCCCTGACCATTGGCGCGATCCTGCTGCTGCTGCTGCGCGGCCTGAATTTCGGCATTGATTTTGCGGGCGGCGTGTTGGTTGAGGCGGTGTTGCCGACCAAGCCTGATTTGGCGCCGTTGCGCGACAAACTGAACCAGTTGCAGCTGGGCGGGGTGGAGTTGCAGGAATTGGGGGATACCAACGCCCTGTTAATCCGCCTGCAACTGCCCAAGGATATGGAATCGGCGCAGGGTTACGTGCTGAACCAGGTGAAAGGCGTGTTGGGCGATGGGGTAACCTATCGGCGGGTGGAAACGGTTGGCCCCAAGGTCGGTGAGGAATTGATTGGCAGCGCGATTTGGGCGCTGATTTTGTCCATGATTGGCATTGGGGTTTACGTTTGGGCGCGATTTGAATGGCAATTTGGGGCAACCGCCCTTATCGCCACCATGCATGACGTATTGACCACGGTAGGCCTGCTGGCACTGTTGGGGCGCGAATTTAATTTGGTTGAGGTGGCGGCGTTGTTGACGTTGGCCGGCTATTCCATCAACGACACCATTGTGGTGTTTGACCGCCTGCGCGAAAATATGCGCAAATACAAAACGATGCCGATGCGCCAACTGATGAACCTTAGCGTGACAGAAACCCTGTCGCGCACCATCATGACCGCCAGCACGGTGATGTTGGCAACCCTGGCCATGTTGTTTTTTGGCAGCGAGGTGACCTTTACCTTTTGCCTGGCCATGGTTTGGGGCGTGTTGATTGGCACCTATTCTTCAGTCTATGTGGCCAGCGCGGTGTTGCTGTGGTTGCCCGCGTTGCGGCCAGCTGAGGCACGGGTGCAAGCTTAGCAGCAACATAGCATCATTGCGGGCGCTATATGGGGGGGAGATCGCCGCTCTTCCCCTCCCCCCTCCCCCTGCTCTGGGGCTTTCTTTGTAAGTTATCTATGGGCAGTTGGGATGCGGCAGGGCACACCAGATTGTTGATTATATCCGTTGACCAAGACCTTTTTTATAGTTGATTTTTGAATGCAGAATGATACATTTTTTGTCATTACTCCTTTAAGGCAATGACGATGTTTTCGCTTCCCCCTCCGCCCAGCAAAGTTTTCCCCTTTTTGGGTTACGTGTTGCGCCATTGTGGCCGCCGTGGCCAGTGGTGCGTGGTGGCCATGATACTTAGCACGATTTTAGCTTTGGTTATTAACGCCCTTATGCCCTATATCTACAAACTGGTCACCAACGCTATCTTGGCTAGCAAGCCAAATTTAAACGCCTTTGTTACAGCCGCCAATACTCCTCAAGACAGTTTTATTGTCAGTATTGAGGTCGCCTTAGGATTGCTAGGCGGTTTAATGATTCTTCGTGCCCTTTTTTTAAGAATAAGGGGCTTTGCGATGCGGCGCGGCTTAGGGGATGTTTATAACTTTTCACGAGAAAGCCTGTTCCGCTATCTGTTGCAGCATTCCCAACAGTTTTTTCAGGATCATTTTGCGGGGTCACTGGCCAACCAAATTCGGCGGGTGTCCGAAGCGGGCGATCAGATTTTCTGGGGATGCTTTATCAATGCACTTTTACCAACCCTGGTTTACAGTGTGGTATTCTTTTTTTTGCTTTTTAACATTGCCCCCTCCCTGGCCTATAGTTTGTTGGGGTGGATTATTGGCTTATTGGTTATTGTGACAATTCTTAGCTATCGCTGTGTTGCTCTAAACTACGCCGCATCTGAGTCCTACTCCACCTTATCAGCGGCCACGGTCGATGCCGTCAGCAACGCCTCTGCCATTAAACAGTTTGCCCATCAACGCCAAGAAATTAACCGCTTTAATCACTATCAAACCGATCTAACGGATCGTTGGCGGCAAGCAGCATTCTTTGAGGATTTAATTTGGGGAACCTTTGATGTGGCAATCGCCCTGCTGATGGTTGGTTTAGCTTGGCTAACTTATGAAAAATGGCAACAGCAGCAGTTGTCGGTTGGGGATATCAGCCTGATCATTCTTTTGATTGCGCAGCTTTGTAGCACAACCGCCGAAACGGTTTATCATATCACCATGTTTTATGAACATTTTGGCACGATTAAGGAGGGGCTTTCCAAAATCACCAAACCGATTGAGCTGACCGATGCGCCTGGCGCGCAACCGATTGTGGTGCCAAAGGGGGAAATCGTTTTCGATCAAGTCTGTTTTTCCTACAACAGCGGACGAGATGTTTTTGACACCCTATCCCTGACCATTCCTGCGGGGCAAAAAGTCGGCTTGGTAGGCTTTTCGGGAGCGGGCAAGACGACGCTATGCCAACTGCTGCTGCGCAACTATGATCTGAACAGCGGTCAGATCCGGATTGATGGCCAGAATATCGCTGGCGTTACTCAAGACAGCCTGCGCGCCCAGATTGCGGTTATCCCCCAGGATACCAGCCTGTTTCACCGCAGCCTGGCCGAAAACATTGGCTATGGACGCCCCGATGCCAGCATGGAGGAGATTGTTGCGGCGGCGAAAGCGGCGGAGGCACATGATTTTATCATAAAGCTGCCCGCTGGCTATGAAACCCTGGTGGGTGAACGTGGCATTAAGCTGTCGGGGGGGCAGCGGCAACGGATTGCGATTGCCCGCGCCATTCTGAAAAACGCGCCGATCCTGCTGCTGGATGAGGCAACCTCCGCCCTGGATTCTGTTACCGAACGGCTGATTCAAACCGCGCTGAACCACGCGATGGCTGGCCGTACCACCATTGTGGTCGCACACCGACTGGCCACCCTGACCAACCTGGATCGGTTAATCGTGTTGGAACATGGCCAGGTGATTGAGGATGGGTCGCTGTCAGAACTGTTGGCGCGCAATGGCCGCTTTGCTCAGCTGTGGCAGATGCAGGCGGGTGGATTTTTGCCCGACAACGCGAACTAGGCCGCTTTTTCTCTTGGTTGAGAAGAGAACTTTGCCGCGCTGATGGCTTTCTTTTTGCGCCCAGGGCGGCTATAAGGTTGTTAGTTTTTCTGTGTTCCCTGCACCTAAGGTAAATATCATGGCCGCCACCGCTGTTGACATCAAAGTCCCCACCCTGGGGGAATCCGTAACCGAAGCCACCATCGCCAAATGGAAAAAAGCGGTTGGCGAAGCGGTGGTTGCCGACGAAGTCATTGTTGAGCTGGAAACCGATAAAATCACGATGGAGGTTAATGCAACCGCCAGCGGGGTGTTGACCAGCATCACCATGCCCGAAGGTTCCACCGTCGCGGTCGGCCAAGTCATCGGCGCGATTGACTCCAGCGCCAGTGCTAGCGTTGCGACGCCTGCCACCTCCCCTGCTCCCGCATCGACAGCTGCCCCCGCCGCCACCTCTAGCAGCGTGGTTGCGATGCCGTCCGCCGCCAAATTGGCCAGCGAACAGGGCATTGATACCGCCACTGTTGCTGGCACTGGCAAGGATGGTCGCGTGACCAAGGGCGATGTGTTGCAGGCTACCAATGCTGCCCCTGCTACAGCGCAAGCCCCTGCTCCTGCTCCCCGCCCAATCCTGGCTGGCGTGACCAGCGATGGTCGCCCGCGGGAGGAGCGGGTCAAGATGACCAAGCTGCGCCAAAAAATTGCTGAGCGGTTGAAAATGGCGCAAAACACCGCCGCTATGCTGACCACCTTTAATGAGGTGGATATGAGTGCGGTTATCGCCGCCCGCGCCAAATATAAGGACAGTTTTGAGAAGCGTTTTGGCGTGCGCCTAGGCTTTATGTCGTTTTTTGTGAAGGCCTGTGTTGAGGCGTTGCGCGAATTCCCCTCCGTCAATGCGGAAATCAGCGGCGATGAAATCATCTACAAAAACCACTACGACATTGGTATCGCTGTGGGTGGCGGTCAGGGTCTGGTGGTGCCGGTGGTGCGCGATTGCGATGCGTTAAACTTTGCCGAGATTGAGCGGCGGATTACCGACTTTGGCCTGCGTGCCCGCGATGGCAAGCTTAGCGTTGATGAACTCAGCGGCGGCACCTTTACCATCACCAACGGCGGCCTCTATGGCTCCCTGATGTCCACGCCGATTATCAACCCACCCCAGTCGGCTATTTTGGGCATGCACAAAATTATGGATCGCGCGATGGTGGTGAATGGCCAGGTGGTGGCACGCCCGATGATGTATGTGGCGCTATCCTATGACCATCGGGTGATTGATGGGCGTGAGGCGGTCAGCTTTTTGGTGCGGGTTAAGGAGTTCTTGGAAGATCCCCAAAGCCTGTTGTTAATGCTGTAACTTTTGGGACGAGAACGACGCCATGACCGCGGAAACACAAGCCTTTGATGTTGTTATTGTTGGTGGGGGGCCCGGCGGCTATCCCTGTGCGATTCGGGCGGCGCAGCTGGGACTCAAAGTCGCCTGTGTGGACAGCAGAGCCACCTGGGGCGGAACCTGCCTGAACGTTGGCTGCATTCCATCCAAAGCCATGCTGCATTCCAGCCATGAGTACCATAAGGCCAAGCATGAACTGGCCAATCAGGGCATCATGGTTGGCAAGGTTGGTTTGGATCTGGCGAAGATGCAGGCGCGCAAGGACAAGGTGGTGCAGGAATTGACGGGCGGCATCGCCTTTTTGTTCAAAAAGAATGGCGTGACGGGCTTTCAGGGTACAGGGCGGGTTGTGAAAGCGGGTGAGGTGTTGGTGACCAAGGCGGATGGCAGCACCCAAACCCTGGCCGCCAAATCGGTGGTCATTGCCACCGGGTCGGTTCCCGCCAACATTCCCAATGTCACGGTTGATGAAAAAAATGTGTTGAGCTCCACCGGCGCCCTCACCCTGGCGGCGGTTCCCAAAAAGCTGGCGGTTATCGGCGGTGGCTATATCGGGCTGGAGATGGGATCACTGTGGGCACGATTGGGCAGTGAGGTAACGGTCATCGAATTTGCCGATCGCCTGGTGCCGCAAATGGATGGAGAGATTAGTGCCAAGCTGAAACAACAGCTGGAAAAACAGGGGCTGACCTTTAAGCTGGCCACCAAGGTGACATCGGCCACCACGGGCAAAAACAGCGTTAGCCTGGCCTTGGAGCCAGCAGCGGGCGGCAAGGGGGAGACTCTGGTAGCGGATAAGGTGCTGGTCGCCGTTGGCCGCCGCCCCTATACCAGCGGCCTGGGGCTGGAAGAGTTGGGGATCGCCCTAACTAATGGCGGGCAGATTGTTACCGACGCCCACTACCAGACCAATGTGGCGGGCATTTACGCGGTTGGCGATGTGATTGCGGGCCCCATGTTGGCGCATAAGGCTGAGGAGGAGGGTATTGCCCTGGCCGAACAGCTGGTTGGGCAGCACAGCCATGTAAACTATGATGTCATCCCCGCCGTGGTCTTCACCTATCCCGAGGTGGCCAGCGTCGGCAAGACGGAGGAGGAGTTAAAGGCGGCGGGCATTGTCTATCGCGCCGGCAAATTCCTGTTCAGCGCCAACTCGCGCGCCAAAACCACCGACAGCGCCGATGGATTCGTGAAAATTCTGGCTGATGCCACCACCGATCAAATTTTGGGGGTGCATATCATGGGGGCTGAGGCGGGAACGCTGATTGCCGAAGCCGCGCTGGCGATGGAGTTTAAGGCGGCGGCTGAGGATCTGGCGCGCACCTGCCACGCCCACCCGACGACGTCTGAAGCGGTTAAGGAAGCGGCCTGGGCAACTTTTTCTAAGGCGATTCATGCCTAAAAATCGGCGAGCAACCTGGTGAGTATTTTCAAAAGATTGGGGCAAAAAATCGTCTATCGCTGCCCCTGGCTGTCGATTACCGAGCATGAGTTTATCGGGCGCGGCGATCACGATGGCCGCTATTACACGCTGGATCAGGCCGATTCGGTGCTGATTATCCCCGTCAGCCTTACCAGCCGCCGCACCCTGTTGCAGCAGCAGGAACGCTTTCCCCTGAACGAAATCAGCTGGGAATTTCCTGCTGGCGCGATTGAGGCGGGGGAGGATCCGGCGGAGGCCGCACGGCGGGAACTGTGGGAGGAGACGGGCATCAAAGCGGATCAGCTGGTGGAATTGGGGTGGTATTACCGCGTGCCCGGCGTATCCAACCAAAAAACCTTCTTTTTTATCGCCCCCGTTAGCGATGCCGCCCTCGACAGCGCCCCCCATGCCCCCCTGACCGACGATATTGTGGCGCAACGGGCGGTTAACCTGACCGATTGTCTGGACATGGCGCAAACAGGAGTTATCCGCGATGTCGCCGTCCACCTGGCCTGCCTAAAGCTACAAGCTTGGCTTGATCAGTCAGAGCAAAAAATTTAGCGACGGCAGGCGGACGCTATCCCGACCTAGGGTGCCAGCCAACTGGATTGCCAGGTGGTTCCATGCCATTTGAACCGCGCCCGCCGTTGCCCCGAAGCCTCAAGCAACAACCAATCCATCTCAACAATTTCGGCAATCACGGTGCAAAAATTTGGCCAGCCCGCCAGGCTTTCGGCCTCATTGGGGTTGCGCCGTTCCCATCCGTCGGGCAGGCCGCTAACCGGCCGATCGCTGGGGCTGCCCGAAGCAATCGTCGCCAGATAGCAACGACGGGAAAACAGGCGGGTGGCATCCCAGGCGTCCTTAGCCACCTCATCCTGATAATGCACACGCGCACGGCTGTGCACACGCAGCTGCATCCGCGAATCGGGATCATAAAAGACAAAGACGCTATCGGGATTGGCGGCCAGCTCAGCAACCTTAGAGGCACGATAATCGGTATGAAAATGCAGCTGTCGCGCCGTCCGATCAACACCGCGCAACACCACCACCCGTGCCTGGGGCAGGCCAGCATAGTCGCCAATGCCCAGAGTCACAAAGGTCGGGGTATGAAATTGGTTGCGGCGATCGACCACACCAAGTTTAAGCATGCTCCAAATAAGCGTTTCAACCTCAGCAAGGCTTTGTGGGGTTGCATCAATGGGGGCAAGCGACGGAGCAAGAGGATCAGGTTGTGGCATAGAAATCGATAACAGAGATAAACAGATTGAATGACTGTTTATACAACTTTACATGGTATTTAATCATCTGTACAGAGCCACCTGCTATCGATTACCCTGGCCATCATGCCCGAACTGCCCGAAGTTGAAACCACCCGCCAGGATTTGCACCAACTGATCTTGGGGCAAGGGATTGTCGCCGTCGATTGTTCGGGTAAGGCGATGCGCCTGCCCTGGCCAACTGACCTGGCAGCGCGTTTGGTGGGACGCCGCCTGGTCGACACAGGCCGCCGCGCCAAATACCTGCTGCTGTACAGCGATGACGATCAAGTCCTGGCCATCCATCTGGGCATGTCGGGGCGGATGGTGCTTAGCCAGGCGGCAGAAGAGGAGGAGGTAGCACCGCACAGCCACCTGCGCCTCACCCTGGCCAACGGTACGGTAGTCAGCCTGCAAGACCCCCGCCGTTTTGGCTCGGTCAGCCTGATGCCGGTGGCGGCGTTGGCCAGCTGGCCTCCGCTGAGCAAGTTGGGGGTGGAGCCTTTTTCCACCGATTTCACCACCGACTATCTGGCACAGCGGTTGGCGGGGCGCGTCACCGCCATTAAAACCGCCCTGTTGGATCAGCAATTGGTGGCGGGCATCGGCAACATCTATGCCAGTGAAGCCCTCCACCTGGCCTGCATCGCGCCGCAACAGGCCGCTGGCCAGCTTACCCTGCCGCAACTACGCGCGCTAGTACCCGCGATTCAGCAGGTATTGACGGCGGCAATTGCCAGCGGGGGCAGCAGCCTGCGCGACCATATCCGCCCCCTGGGGCAGCTGGGCGGCTTTCAGAACCATTTTCGGGTGTACGATCGCATGAATCAGCCCTGCCCCAACCACGCAGGCGCGCAAAACTGTTCCAGCCTGATCAAAAAGCTGGTACAAACAGGGCGCGCAACCTTTTATTGTCCAAGCTGTCAGGCCTTGCCCTAACAGTGCCCCCCTTCCCTGCTTCCAAAGGATTCCTCCCATGACTTACGAAACGCTTCTGACCGAGATTAAGGGTGCCGTCGGCATCATCACCCTGAACCGCCCGCAGGCGCTGAACGCCCTGTCCAACCAGCTGCAAACCGAGCTGAACAGCGCGTTATCGTCCTATGAGGATGACGATGCCGTGCGCGTCATCGTGCTGACCGGTAGTGAAAAGGCCTTTGCCGCCGGCGCGGATATTAAGGAAATGGCCGACAAGACCTTTGTCGAATGCTATCAGCAGAATTTTATCACCAGCACCTGGGAACGACTGACCCAATGCCGCAAGCCTACCATCGCCGCGGTCAGCGGTTTTGCCTTGGGCGGCGGTGCCGAAATGGCGATGATGTGCGACCTGATTATCGCCGCCGACAACGCCAAATTTGGCCAGCCAGAAGTCACCATTGGCACCATCCCTGGCGCGGGGGCGACCCAACGGCTGACCCGTGCGGTTGGCAAGGCCAAGGCGATGGACATGATTTTGACGGGACGGATGATTGACGCGGTTGAGGCCGAACGGATCGGGATGGTCAGCCGCATCGTGCCCCTGGCCGACCTGATGACCGAAACGCTAAAAGCGGCGGATAAGATCGCCAGCCTGTCTGCCCCCGTCATCCGCATGGCTAAGGAATCGGTTAACCACGCCTTTAACAGCCACTTAACCGATGGCATCAGCTTTGAACGCAAACTGTTCTACGCCACCTTTAGCCTGGCGGATCAGAAGGAGGGGATGGCAGCCTTTAGCGAAAAACGCCCGCCGAACTTTACTGATAAGTAGGAAGCCCCAATGCTAACCCAACAGTATTTCGACCGCTTTTATGACTGGGTGGTGCGGCCAGTTCAAAGCCTGGATGACCAGAAACGCGTTCATGAAATTGCTCAAGCCAATTTTGGCCAGGATACTTTCCCGCTGCACCATATCGGGGATTGGCACACAACCTATCCTGAGGGGCGCCGATTGCTGTGTGCGGGTAATCACATCGTGGGCTATGTCAGCATTTGGCCGATTGCCGCCGACCAGGCACAACAATTCTGCCGCGGGGATTTGACTGAAAAACAACTGTATCCGCTATCTATTCAGCAGGTTCGTCAACAGGGATCGGATCATTGGTATATCGGCGCGGTGGTGATTGAGGCATCCCTGCGCAAGCCGATTAAGGGCAACCCCATCGGCTTTTTGTTGGCCATGGCGCTGAACAGTTGGGCGGAGACGGCCGGGGTGCAATACCCCGTCACGGTCTTTAGCCCCGCCTATTCAGCAGAGGGGGAAAGGCTGTTGCAACGCTTTGGCTTTGATTTGCTGCGTGATGGCAATCAAATGCCTGATGGTGACCCGCTGTATCAGCGCGTTGCTGCCGACAAAAACAGCCTGTTCCAATCCTTTGCCCAACATGGCATCCCGCAGTTGTTTGATGGGTAAACGTTGATTTCACGCCCCCCTCCGCCAACCAGGCTTTGGCCGCGAAGTTGGGGGCAGCGGTTGTTTTGGAACCGTCAGGCTGCAGCCCTTAGGATGCCCAGGCCAAGATGGTTTCGCTAAGATTGTTATGATTTAGCTGTGTTTTGCGACCGGGCATAGTAAAGCGTTTTAAGAATTCGCGTTTTATCCCTAAGTTCTGGGCCAGAAGGGGATCGATATTCAACATTAGCAAGGCATCATAAGAAATCTTAGATTTTTTATTGTCATTGCTTTGCATCATCGTTGACTCATCGCTGTTGCCATTGCTTGAAATTGTTGATTGGTTATCGTTGGCTTGATTGGTGAACATAAGCTCTGCATTGTCCACCGAACCTGTGGGCATCATAAAGGTATTTTGGGTGACCCATTGCACCGTGTTGGGAATAGATGGTCTGGGCAAAATGTCGCCATCCGTCGTGCCGCCGGTAACGGTTAAAATCCCTGGTGCAACAGTGCCCAGCTGATAGTTGGTGGCGGACAGGCCGGTGGCGGCCAGGGTGTAGCTGCCGGCGTTGCTGCCCTGACTATAGCCGCCGAGGTCGATGGTGGCGCTGGTCAAGCTGGCGACATCATCGCTGCCGTAGAAGTCACCCGCGTTCCAGGTCACATCGTTTTTGCCATAGCTTGGGGTGGCGGCGCCATAGGTCAGGGTCTGGTTGTTGACCACCCCGCCCAGGCTGCGTTTGCCGACCGTCAGGGTGCCGTTGTTATAGGCAATGCTGTAGTTGCCCAGGCCAGTGCCGGTGGCGTTGGCCGCGCTGATCAGCCAGCTGCCAGCGTTCCACTGGCCAGCCCCGCTCAGACTGGCATTGGTGGCCAGGTCAACAGCGCTGATGGCATCGCCCGCAACCAGCCCGCTGCTGCTATACCCATTAAAGCTGTTGCCATCGCCATAGGTCATCGCTTTGCCGTTGGCGGTGATCGTTAACGCTTTGGCCGTGATGGCGGCGGTCAGGCCGCTGGGCTGGCTCAGGCTGTAGTTGCCCAGGTCAGCGCCGCCCAGGCTGTAGCCCGCCACCGTGATCGCCTTGCCCGTGCCGACATTCTTATCGGCAAAGTTGGCGCTGGCACTGCCGCCCAGGGTGACGATGTCGCTACCAACCACACCGCTCAGGCTGGCACTGCCGCTAAGGCTGGCGGTGGTGGTGCCGTCATAGACTTTGTTGGTGCCGCTCAGGCCAGCAATCGTTAGGGCTTTTTGGCCAACGCTCAAGATGCCGTTGTTATAGGCAATGCTGTAGTTGCCCAGGCCAGTGCCGGTGGCGTTGGCCGCGCTGATCAGCCAGCTGCCAGCGTTCCACTGGCCAGCCCCGCTCAGGCTGGCATTGGTGGCCAGGTCAACAGCGCTGATGGCATCGCCCGCGACCAGCCCGCTGCTGCTATACCCATTAAAGCTGTTGCCATCGCCATAGGTCATCGCTTTGCCGTTGGCGGTGATCGTCAACGCTTTGGCCGTGATGGTACCGACGGTGCCGTTTACAGCGCTGGCGGCCAGGGTGTAGTTGGCGGCTTTGGCGCCCGAGAGGGTCAGCCCCGTGACGCTGACCGTTTTGCCCGTGCCAACATTGGCGGTGTCGTAGGTGCCCGCACTTGGGTTGTTCAGCGTCACATCATCGCTGTTATAAATGTTGCTTAGGCTGTAATTGCCCGCGGCCAAGCTGGCCGTGGTGGTGCGGTCATAAGTTTTGCTGACGGTGCCTTGCAGGGCGGCGGTCAAGACGCGGGGGTTAACCGTAATCGCACTGGCGTTGTTGGCATAGGTAAAACCATAGCCCATGGCAGAGGTTAGCGAACCGCTGCTGTAATTGATATTGTAAGTGCCAACATTGCTGCCAGGGCTATAGCTGTTGGTGCCCGTTAGGCTGCCTGATAGTGTATCAGCGGTTGCGTCACTGCCCAGATAGCCGCTGGCACCATAGGCATAACCCACCAGGTTGGGTGCGGCATCGCCATAGGTTAAGGCGCTGGCCAAAGCTGTTGGCGTAATGGTCAGCGTGGGGGTAAAGGAATAGAGCAGGCCGTTGCCCGTGGCGGGAAAGCTAGGGCATGACCCACCATAGGTGCAGCTGAAACGACGGAAACTGTTGCTAAGGCCGCCAACAGTATCGCTGGCCGGATTGGTCGAATACACCAGCCAACGGCCATTGGGGGTGGAAAGCGCACTGCTGCCACTGTTGTTAATAAAGTTGCCCGCCGCGGCCAATGTAATGGCGTTGCCGGTGCCAGTGGCGGTCAACACCTTGCCGACGGGGATGGTGATGTCCGCCGTCGTCCCGGTCGTGCGCGCCGTGATCGACGCCGCGTTGATCGACGGCAACGACAGGCTGTTGGTGCTGGTTATGCTGAGATTGTTCAGGGCGCCTGTGCCGCCCACCGCGCCACCAAAACTCACACTGCCGCCATTAAGGGTTAGATCGACGGGGCCACCGGCAAAGGTGTGAAAGCTGCCGCTGTTGTTAAAGGTCCAAACCGTATCGCCGCCCACCGTTGTCGCCGTGCCGCCACTGACCAGCGCCTGCCCCGCCGTCCCCGTGTAACGAAGGATGACCACGCCAGAGCCGCCTGCTCCCCCTAAACTTCCAGTTCCACCAACTGCACCAGCTCCACCACCACCACCGCCGCCTCTATTTGCTATTGCAGATGCACCATTAGGACTACCACCACCTGCACCACCTGCACCACCACCACCCGATGCAGAGCCTCCAGCTCCACCAGCCTTATTACCATCACGACCGCCACCGCCGCCGCCGCCATAACTAATTGCACTTCCTATTATTGCATTACTTCGTCCAGCTCCACCAGATCCACCTGAACCTGTTGAAGTAGTAATAACTCCATTGGAACCAACTCCACCAGCTCCACCACCACCGCCGCCACCGCCTGGGTCCGAAGAGTCTGATCCCTCACCGTTTCCGCCAGCACTTCCAAACCCTGGTACTTGATTGGTTACACCACCAGAAGCTCCTCTACCAAATCCTCCACCACCTGAACCGCCATTCCCACCTGATTGTGTACCACTTGGTGGAAGTCTAGCTCCTCTGCCACCTCCATTAGCGATGAAAGAAGCCCCGAATGAACTATTTCCACCAACGGCAGTTGTTTCTGTTACACTGGGATCAGAACCACCTAATCCACCTGCACCGACAACTACAGAAATAGAACCAGGAGATACTTCAGTGGTTCCTTCAAGAACACGACCACCACCGCCACCACCGCCACCACCGGTATTATTATCTCCCAGCCCACCGCCCCCCCCACCACCGACGACCAGATACTGAACCGAGTTGATACTGCTAGCAAGTGCGGCATTCACCGTGCCGCCAAAGCTGATGACGCCCGTGCCGCTGTTCCAGTTCTGGTTGGCGCCAAGGGTGAGATTGTTGTTAAAGTTAAGATTGCCGCCGTTGGTATTGAGGTCAAGAGTGTGGGCAAGAACAATACCGTTGGTGGCGGTAAAGCTGATATTACCCCCATTGGTGGTGATGCTGCCCGCGTTTAGGGTGCCAATCTGATTCCCCGCCGTCAGGGATAGCCCGCCCGATCCCGTGTTGCTGATGGTGTTGTTCAACCAAATGCTGCCGCCAGTAGCGTTGACGGTTAGTGATTGGGCGCTGTTCCAGCTTAGGGCATTTTGAAAGGTTACATCGCCATTGATGGCCGAGGTGGTGATGACGGGGCTGACGGCTCCTACGATTGCGACAGGGTTAGCAAAGGTGGTGCTGGCCGTGCTGGTCAGGTTGTTGCCCAGCAGGGTACGGTTGTTGTTGGCGAAATTGATGGCACTGCTGCTGGTAATCGCGCGGGTCAAGGTGATGTCGTTAAAGCCTTGGATATCGATCGCGCCAAAGTTGGCTGCTGATAAAGCTAGGCTGGTGGTGGTAGCATTCCAGTCGGGGCGAACCCCACCCGTGCTTCCTGAGTACAAAGTCAGCGCGCCACTGCCGACATTAAGATTGCCTGTCAGGGCCAGTGTCCCAGCGTCCGCAACAATCCCCCCCGCCGCCTTCAGGCTTAACCCACCAGCCGATCCCGTGGTCAGGTTGGCTCCCACCGTTAGGTTACGATTGGCGATGGCAGTGATGCTGCCGCCCGTGCTGATCGCGTTGTTGATGGTAATATCGCCAATCGCGCTAGTAATCGCGTTCAGGGTGATGCTGCCCGTACCGGCATTGGTGATGGTGCTGTTCAACAAAATGCTGCCAGTAGCGTTGACGGTTAGTGATCGGACGCTGTTCCAGCTTAGAGCATTTTGAAAGGTTACATTGCCACTGCCGCCCGTGCCGCCCGAGGTGGCGATGGTAACATTGCTGGCACTATTTAGCGCTGTTTGTAGGGTGGTGATGTTCAGGTAAGATGTACCCGAGCCAGCGGCAGTGTTAAAATTGGGACTGCTGGTTGTGCCGATATCGGCCCCTAATCTAATAATCAAATCGCGGGGATCCAGCAACAGGCTGCCGGTATGGCCATAGAGGGCTGATGTGTTGACGGTACCGTCATAGCCTAACCAATCGCGCCCCGATACCTCAACAAAGCCACCCTGGCCAGCCAGACCCGTGCTGCTGACATCGACATGGCCGTTATACTGGGTGGCGTTATCGGACCACAGGATAACGCGCCCGCCATGACCATCGGTGGCGGATGCGGCAATCTCCGCCCCACCCTCAACCAACAGGCGGCTGGCGGTTGGCATTGGGTGATCGCCATAGCGTTCGGCAAAAAATGCCCCCGTTTGGCTGCCGTTAATCGCCGAATAGCCGCCGGGGGTATTGCCCCAGGCTTCGGAATCTTGGCTAAGGTCGGGGGTGGCCAAATTGCCGCGATACCCACCACCTTTATAATCGCCCCCCACCAAAACTTCGCCGCCGCCTGCCTTGCCCGATGCATCAATCCGCGCGGTTTTTTTGACGGCGATGCTGTTGCCTGTTACATGAATGGCGCCTCCCGTTTCGCCAGGGTTTTGGCCTGAGGCATTAATTTTGCCAGCAATCTCAACCGTGGGGCTGTTGTCGGCATTTTTGTTCGTGGCGCCCGCGATGATGATTTTGCCGTTGTGTTCGGTGACGGTGGGTGCCGTCAGCTCGCCCTCAATTTGCACCAGGCTGTCAACGATTTGACGACCGGCGGCGGCGGTCAGGGCGATGGTGCCACCCTCAGCGGTGATGGTGCCGGTGTTCTTGACCAACTGTG
>JBILMH010000029.1:0-23202 GCA_044375625.1 Alphaproteobacteria bacterium | reverse complement strand
GTGTTAATCGGCCAGCTGTAGGCACGATGACCTAGACAACGGCAAGGCAATAGCTTATATTATTATTAGGTTTTTTTCGAAGTGAGGAATCAAATGCCATTTCAATCCAATTATTCACCAGCGGCCACCAGTGCGGTTGGTATCGACCAGGGGTTACGCGCCTATATGCTGGGCGTGTACCGCTACATGGCCGGCGGCCTGGGTCTGACCGGTCTGGTTGCCCTGTTCACCATCAGTTCGCCCGCATTGTTGCAGGCAATTTTCGGCAGCGGCCTGCACTGGTTGCTGTTTATTGCGCAAATCGGTTTGGTTTTGTGGCTAAGCCTGCGTATCGAACGCCTTAGCCTGGGTGCGGTGCGCGCCATTTACTGGAGCTATGCCGCGCTAAACGGCCTGACCCTGTCGGTGCTGCTGTTGGCCTATACGGGCGAAAGCGTGGCGCGGGTGTTCTTTATCACCGCCGCCTCCTTTGGCGCGCTAAGCATCTATGGTTACACCACCAAAAAAGATCTGACCGCTTTTGGCAGCTTTTTGATCATGGGTCTGTTTGGGTTAATCTTGGCCAGCATTGTAAACATCTTTCTGCCTGGCGGCCCGCTATCCTTTGTGATTTCGGCGGTTGGGGTGTTGATCTTTGCGGGGCTGACCGCCTATGACACTCAGAAAATCAAGCTGATGTACGATGGCTATGACAGTGCTGAGCTGGCTGGTAAGAAATCGGTTATGGGCGCCTTGGCCTTGTACCTCGATTTTATCAACCTGTTCATCTATCTGTTGCGCTTTTTGGGTGATCGCCGTTAGGCCGTGATTCCTGACATGATGGGTGATAGTCTGTAAAGCTTTCATCCATCAGCAGCAGCAAAAAACACAAAGCCCCTGTAGCCTATGCAGCTATGGGGGCTTTTTTGTTGGATAACGATGCGTTGGCATGCAGCAAAGCCCAGGCTGGTCTAAAGGCTAGTGCGAAAATGCTCTATTCAATCACCGATGGGGTGACGTAGAAACCGGTGCTGGATTGTGGGGCGTTGGACAACACCTGCTGGCTCAAATCCCCCTCTGTCACCATATCGTCGCGCAGGCGTTGGCGTTGATCCAGCACGGAGGTCATCGGGCTGACATCGCCGACATCAATGCTAAGCAGCTGTTCAATCCAGCCCAGGATGTTGGTCAGCTCGGCGGCATAAACCCCCTTCTCCTCCTCCGTCAGCGCCAGGCGTGACAGGCGCGCCAGCTTCGTCACCGTGGCCAGGTCAATGCTGTTGGCGGCGGCAACGGGTGTGGAGGATGCGGTGGGTACAGAATCAGCGGTCATAATCTTCTTAGGCGCGATAAATGGGGTGGTTGCAAGCTTGGGTTAGTGGCGCGTCGGTATTTGGAGAATACGATGCCCCCATCCAACGCGGTGCAGCTCTATTCCTATCACAGCACCCCATGGTTTGCAGCAAATTTTTTCTGCCCCTTATCCAGGCGCACACGGCCGCCAAAGCGGTGGAGGCGGCCTAGGATCGAGGATGGATTAGGAAAGGTTAATGAACTGTGCCAAAAACCTTGGTCGTGCGTAAAAGGCACGCGATACGGAACCATGCCCCGCGCCCTTAGTGCGGGGTTGAACATAGATCCCCATGCGCCCTGTTAAAGCGGTAAAGCCACGACGGGGATCGTTCAAACATTCTTGCACAGCCTCATAGTCCGCTTTAACCGCTGCATACAGGTCGCCATTCAGATCCAAGGCGACAACGGAATGCACAAAACTGGGGTCGCTATAGCTGCCCCCAACTTCGCGCACAACGCAAACCGCCTTTTTCAATTTGGCCAGCAAATGACTTTCCTCAAAAGGGGTGCGGGCAACGTGATAGGGGTCGATCATGGTAATGGCCACGGTTTCTTTGAACTGCAACGCACCTGTTTTCAGACGTTTTAAGGGGATCGATTTCAATTCCCAGGATCCAAAATTGGGGCTTTGGGCAGAATTGATAGGAATGCCGAGAAAGCGTTCGCATACATGCCCCGCCCACCCCTTGTTCACTTTGCCGTTTGGGGATAAGACCGTCACCTCAAATTGTCTGGCAAGCGAATGAAGGTCGACGCCTTTAAGCGTGGATAGCTTTTGCAAAGCGTCAGATCGTTTCATCTTAACCCGCGTTTAACAGGGGCAGTTGCGATGTTTTCGTCAGGTGATTTAGGCGCTTGATCGATAGGTCAATAAACGCATCCTCAAGCTCTACACCACAAAATTTTCTGTTCAGTTGAAGCGCGGCAACCCCCGTCGTGCTGCTGCCCGCAAAGGGATCAAACACAAAATCGCCAGGCTTGGTCGCCGCCTCAATACAACGATGCAAAAGCGCCAAGGGTTTTTGGGTGGGGTGCTTGCCATGTTCTTTTTCTGCGGAACCTGGCGCCGTAAATCTCCAAACAGATTTCATCTGTTTATCGCCATTGTATTTGCGCATTAAGTCATAATTAAAGTAATGCTTTGATTTTTCGTTTTTGGCCGCCCACAGCACCGTTTCGGTCGAGTGTGTGAAATAACGACAGGCCAAATTGGGCGGAGGATTTGGCTTTTCCCAAGAAATATCGTTTAACAGTTTAAAGCCAATTTGCTGCAAGGCATGACCAATGGAATAAATCACATGCATTGTGCCCGACACCCAAATGGTTCCGTTGGGTTTTAGCAATTGTTGACAGCGTGATAGCCACTCAACATTAAAGGCATGATTGACCTCTGCCCCCTGTGACTTATCCCATTTGCCTTTGTTGACTGTTACCATTTTTCCCGCCTGGCAAGTGATGCCACCATTGGAAAGAAAATAGGGGGGATCGGCAAAGATCATATCAAAGCAACCCTGTGGGTATTTCGCGATGATCATATCCATAATTTCCAGGCAGTTAGCCTGATACAAATACGCACCCAATTCACGGTTGGATAGCACCAATTTCTTAGCGTCATCCACGCCACCAGACTCACGAACCCCCTGAAATTTATGATTATCTAAAAGGGTTGATAGGTCATTTTCAAGATTGCCTGATAAATAATTGTCCATGATGGATGCGGCCACATTTTTGTTTTTGTTCACAGGGGATGATGCCGTGTTGAATGGGAATAAGGTGTTTTCGCTTGGCATCATTATTTATCGGGGTAATAGGCGGGTGGAATGGCCTAATAGTTGCAGATCTTGGGTGCAAAAGGCAAGCCTATAAAGCCAAGTCGGCACAGAGCGAAAAATGGATGAGACCAAATGCCATAATATGGCTCCCCGGGTAGGATTCGAACCCACGACCAATCGATTAACAGTCGACCGCTCTACCACTGAGCTACCGGGGAATAAGTGTTGGACTATAGCGATTCTTTGACGATTGGAAAAGCCCTTCTTGTGCCTATGCTAAGGTTTTTTCTTTCTGGCCTCGGCAATGGCGGCCTTCATTTGATCCTCTTTAATCGCGCCAGGAAAGCTTTGATCGCCGATGATCATAAAGGGGGTGCCCTGAATCCCTAGATCTTCAGCCAATTTCTCGCTGCGCCCCAGAGCATCGGTGACCGCCTTATCCGCCATATCCTTTTTTAATTGCGCCACATCCAACCCAGCCTTTTCGGCCGTTTCAAACACCACGGCTTCGCTGTCGATGGGCTTTTTTAGGCTCATCAGCGCCATGTGAAAATTCAGATGTTTGCCTTGGCGGGCGGCGGCGATTGAGGCCTTGGCGGCGATTATCGATTCGTTGCGCAAGATGGGCCGATCCTTAAAGACCCAACGCACATTGCCATCCTCCTCCACCACTTTTTTCAAAATAGCCGCCTGCATTTTGCAATAGCCACAGTTGTAGTCATAAAACTCAACGATGGTCACATCCCCCTTGGGATTGCCCGCAACAGGGCTAGCGGCATCATTCGTTAGGTCTTTTTTGCGGTTTTTGATCAGATCATCACGCTTTTTTGCCTGCGCCACCTGTTCTTCCATTTGTGCCCTATTGACGGATTCGACGATCAGCTGGGGCTCCTTAGCAATCACATCCCGCACAATGGCACGAACATCCTCACGGCTAAGGCTTTCTGTACCTTTTGCGGGCTCTGAGGCTGTTTTGGGTGTCGCCGCCGCATTTTGTGCCTGCGCCGACGTTAAGGGGATAGCGGCACAAGCCATAATGGCGAGAAGAGCGGTTGCAAACCGAACAGAAGACAGTTTCATCAAAATAACCTTTGCGAAAAAAAGACTCAATATAAAGACAGCGAAAAACACAACCATGCCACGGGGGTGCAACCAGCGTTATGATTATAGCATAAGCATGTTTTTGCACACCTGCCCAGACGGATTAGTCAACAACCTTAACGCCAGCTGGCCGCTTAATCTCCGTAGGCAGATTGTTGGCGGGCAATACGCGTTGGTAAGCACCCGTGGTTTGTACCATCACGCGCTCACCCGCTGCCATTACCCGTTCACCCTCCTTAGATTCCTGGGTTACGACAATGGTGTTGCCGGTTTCAAGGGTGATGGTGTATTCCAGGCCATCGCGATCGGCCATCGCCTGTTCCGCCAGGGCGCCAGCGGCCAACCCCGCTACCAGGCCAGCCCCCGTTGTCCATCCTTTGCCGGTGCCCTTGCCCATCAAATTCCCTAAGCCAGCCCCTGTTGCCCCGCCCAACACGGCGCCAGCGCCTGTATTTTCGCCACGAATTTGGATGTTGCGGACGGAAAGCACCGTGCCAAAGCTGACGGATGTGGTTTTGCCCACCTCTTTTGCGTCATAGGTGTTCTGGCTGCGGGTTGCACAACCGCTAAGCTGCACCAGCAAAAAGGATGAGGCCAGTAGGGCGGTTAAAAATCTCAGCTTCATGGCAACACTCCTGGTGGTAATGGGGGGAAGAGATGGGAGAATAGAAAGGTTCGTGGTCACGGATTTTTTATCAGGACACCAAACCATATAAATCAAAATTTATGGTATTATTATGACCTAAGGCAAGAGCGATTCTGCTTGCGGGGCTGTGCGCCCGCTAAAGCAAGGCCAAATCATTGTGGTGGATTAGGGCGTCGTTGTTGCTGAAGCCTAAAATTTCCTCAAATTTCTTACTGTTGTGACCCAGCAGGCGGTGCGCTTCGGCCGCACTGTATTGTACCAGGCCGTTGGCCAGCCGTTGTCCGTTTGCATCCAAAACGGTTACCACATCGCCGCGCTCAAAATTGCCCTGCACCGCGGTGGTGCCGACGGCCAACAGGCTGCCCCCCTTTTGCAAGGCCTTGGCGGCACCCGCATCGATGGTCAGACTGCCCGCCGGATTCAGACAGCCAGCCAGCCATTGTTTGCGCGCCGCCATTGGTTCTTGGCGCGCGACAAAGCGGGTGTGGCGCCCCCCCTGCAGCAGGGTGGTAAGGGGATGCAGCGGGCTGGCATTGGTAATCAGCAGGTCGCAACCGGCGGTCGTGGCAATGCGGGCGGCCAACAGCTTGCTGGCCATGCCGCCAGTCCCGACGTTAGAGCCACTGCCCCCCCCCATCGCCTCAATCTCAGCCGTTATTTCCTGCACCTCGGCCAGATGTTGCGCCGATGGATCTTTGCGAGGATCGGCCGTAAACAGGCCGTCAATGTCTGATAACAGAATGACGGTATCGGCGCTAATCACCTGGGCAATGCGGGCGGCCAGGCGGTCATTGTCACCAAAGCGAAGCTCCGCATTCGCCACCGCGTCATTTTCGTTTAGGATGGGGATCACCCGCTGCGCCAACAGGGTGCCAAGGGTTTCGCAAAGGTTGAGGTAATGTTGGCGGTTTTCGGTATCGCTTAGGGTCGGCAACACCTGTGCCACGGTAATGTTGTGCGCGGCCAAGCCCAAGTCATAGGCATGCGCCAGCTTGATCTGCCCAATCGCACTAGCCGCCTGCTTCTCCTTAAGCAGCCTAGGGCGGTGGGTCAGACCCAGTCCTTCCCGCCCAAGCGCCACCGCGCCGGAGGATACCACCAACAGCTCTTTGCCGGCTTGATGCCATGATGCCAAATCCTGCATAAAACTGGCAAACCAGGATTGTTTCAGCTGGCCATTGTGGATTAGCGCGGATGAACCAACCTTAATGACAATGCGGTTGGCGCGGGTAAACCATTCAGGATATTGGTGCGCCATCACAGTCATTGGGGATTGCATTGCATCAAGGCGTTAATCGGATCGCTGCCCAGGCAACAAATTCTGTTCGCGCAACAGATCGGCCAATTCCCCGCTGGCAAACATTTCGCGCACAATATCGCATCCGCCAATCAACTCACCCTGCACATACAATTGAGGAAAGGTTGGCCAATCGGAAAAATCCTTAAGAGTTTGCCGCAATTCAGGATCGGATAGGACATCAGCGCTGCCATAATCGACCCCCAACTGTGCCAAAATTTGCACCACCATGTTCGAAAAGCCGCAATGGGGGGCGGCGGGCGACCCCTTCATATACAGCATAATGGCGTTGTCGGCCAAATCCTGCTTAATGCGGGCAACAATTTCGGCGTTTAGTAGGGGGGTGGTCATAGGATGGCTCCGTTCTATCCACAATGTGATGTCTGTCTTTTGGTATAATCAGCCGCATCCTGTTCGTCCAGTGGTGGCGAAAGAAATCTGGGGACGATCAAAATATTGCTTACCCTATAGGGCTTACCAGCGTTTTCAGAAAGACTGGTCGTGAAGGCTGGCTTTTGAGGATGACTTTGGGAGGCTATAATTCATTGGCCCCAGTCAAACAAACCAAATTTTCCATACCTATCAATGGCATATCAACAAAAAGATTGGGTATATATGGGGTGGTTAAAAGTGCAGGCTACCAATCAAAAATTCTGCATATGCTATTTTATGGCCGCAAGCAATCTTTGGTTAATCAATTTATAAGATATTGTGACGTATATTAATCAGAGAAGATAACAGGAACGTTTTAAAATTTCTAGCACAAAGGTATTGAGGAATCGGCGATGGACGCGAAGCTTTTTATTAATCTGATATTCGGTAAGATTTTTCTGATTATCGTATTGTTTTATGGGTTTGGTTGGGTGGAAAGCCTGGCGAAAACACCCGCCATTCGCAACATTGCAGGCTTGCAAAATGGCCAGGGAGTCTATGCCTCTGCAGGGATGAATGGCGATAATCAGCAGCAAGCATTGATGAATTTGGTCGGGCAGATGCAATCGAATGGTATGGGCAATCTTTTGACCGCCGACCCACAAACTCTTCAGCAATTGGCGGGGCAGCTGTCTTCAGCCATGTAGGCTTATGTTAAGAAATTTATAGGATAATATACTTATGACACAGTTTTTAACCCGTTATGCAGGTCAATTGTTATTGTTGTATCTTGGCTTTACCGCCGTTCAACATGCGGGGCAGGGGTTGGATTTGGGGGAATCGTCCTTTGAGCAAAAGATGATCAGCGTATTCGAAAACAATCCCGCCAGCATCCAATATGCCTCGGATCAAATTATCCAGCAGCTTGGTCAACAGGCGGCTCAACCCATGAGCACCATTTACAGTCAGGCGGTGGTGCCCGTCGCGCGGGAGTTGGCCAACATGCGCAACGGCAGTATGGCGGCGGCGAAGGGATTCAGTCGCCAACAGCCTGGCGCGGTGCAACCAACACAGCGGAATCAGCAACGTGAGTATTATCCGGCTAAGCCGCCACAGCGTTCTGGCTTTGTGCAAAATATGGAGCTGCCCGCCGCTGGGCTAACCCGTACCAGCATGGTGGTCAATTACGAGCGGTAAGGGAAATTAGTCCTTCGCCTTATCCGGAACCATAACCCCAAAGGGGAAGATAAGGTCACGACCATCCAGGCGGATTTGCACGAAAATTTTGACGAAACCCGATTGGCTTGGTTCCAGATGAAATTGCAGGGTAGGGCCGGCGCGATCGGCGGCGCCTTTCGGTTCTTTTCCCATCGGATGACTGTGCAAAATGCTTTGGCCATTGTTGGCATAGGCCACCACATGCGCAAAGGCACCCAAAACCGGTTCCAAATTGCGTATGGGTTGCCCAGCCAGATTGGTTACCGTGACCGTGCCAATCGATGCCTGATCCGATTGAAGCGGTGGATCGAAAGACAGCTTAGCCTTAAGTGACCCCAGGGTTGCCTCATCAACCAACGTGGTATCGATGGGGTTGGAGGCAGGGTTCAGGGCAGACAGGCGGGCTTGCACAAATTGCTGACGGGCTGGCTGTGTTGTGTTTTTGGATAGAGGGGTTACATCCGCCCACAGTTGGTAATTGCCTGTTTTGTTAGGGGTAAAGCTGAAGGCGAATAAGGTGGCATCCTTGGTCGCTGGTTGGGGATGAAGATGGAAAAAATCGGTCAGGGTGGAATCATTGACAAACAGATGCAGCTTTTTGGTGTGTACCTCTTTTAAGTCCATAAAAGACAAGGTGTTGGCGTCACTCTGACGGCGCAGGCGAAAGCGGACGGTGACGGCCTTGCCAGGCTCCAGCTGAGGGGCATCAACCAATTCTAAGATGATTTTATCGGCCGCTTCGATAGGGCTGGTTTCATGCGGCGATGCGGCAGGGTTAGCGTAATTTCCATGCGCTCTATGGTTGCCATGGTCGCCATGTTCTGCATGACCGCCCATCGTATTAGGACGATCCGTTGCCCAGCCGCTGGTGGGAAGGGTTGTTAGCAGCAGGGCAAAAAAGGCGGTGCGAAAAACTCCGCCTAACGTCGTTGGTGGTATCATGGTCATGGCCTTGGTTGGGATGGGGACTGGCGGCACAAAAAGACTACGGCGCCACCGATTTCACCACCAGGGATTCCAGCCGCTTGGTCAGCAAATCGTACTTAAAGCCTGGCAATTTGACCAGCCAGCGACCCAATTCGTTGTTAATGGTGTCAGCGATTTGGCGGCTGGCGGGATCGGCATCGGCGGTGGTGCTGGCTGAAAATTTAACCCAGCCCGCCTCACTGGCGATGGTTGACCATTGCGCCGTTATCACCAGACCCGCAAAACTGGTAAAGCTGCTTTGCCCCAAACTTTGCTTATCAACCCCGACTAAGGGGCGCGCCGCCAGTTCGGCAACATCATCCAATTCCATAAAGGCCAGATTGGCGGCAAGGCCAGGCAAGCTTTTTTTCGATAACAGCTCGGTTTCGGCGGGCTGATTCAGCAGGCGAAATTCTTGGTCAGGTTGATCGCGGCCAATAATCGGTTTGTTGCCGTTGGGATGTTGAATCTCCAAGGTTTTAACCGATTCAACGGGCAGGTTGATAACGCTGGCGCGCAGCCAAAAGCTGCTGTCCGCGGGCAGGCTGGCGGCGCTATCCACCAACCAAACCTGGGGGGTGTTGACCAGCCGCACAAAGCTGTAGGCATGGCCAGCGGCCGCCCCCTGGGTTTGAATTTTGCCAACCAACAGATCGGCCACCACATCCCCCCGGTCATTGTTTAGGGTGATTTGGGTGGATCCTGCCACGGCTTTACCGTCAGCCTTCGCATCCTCCGCACGCTGATCCTCAACTTGCAACTGAACATAATTGTTGGGATCGCTGGTTTTTTCTTCCAACTTTCGCATGTTGGCCAGACTAAGCAGCAGGGAGCGCAGGTTGGCCGTTTCCGCTGGAAAGCCGCCCTTGTCCGCAACCACCCAATCGTCCCCCTGTTTCTGTAACCGCACCACCGCCGACCCGCGCTTAACCGTAACGCTGGCCAGGTTATCCAACTGGCTGCCGAGTTTGGGCAGCAACAATCCCGTCGCGCCATCCGTAGCCGTCTTGGAAAGCACAAAATGCTTAAGACCGCTGGCCAGCGTGGTTATCACCAACACAATGGCCAGAATCCCCAACCAAAAGGCACCAGATTTTTTCAGTCGATTGGCTATGGCCATCTTAAGACACCTCTTTGTTATCGGGGGGAGTTGAGGGGGTGAAAGCGGGTGTTGCCGGCAGAGGTTTGCTGCCCGTCCAGGCTGCCCGCCGATTTTTCACCAATAGCAGTTTGACGATCATGATGGTCAACAGGATTGCAGGCACCAACAGGGTGCAGATTAACAGCAATTGAACCTTAAGATTCTGCAAATCCGCTTGCAGGGCTGCCTGCACCTGCCGCAACTGTTTGCGGGTGGCGACCACTTCAGCGCGAAAACGCTGAACGGCGGCGTTTTGTTCAGCAGAAATCGTGTTGGCGGCATTGCCAACCGCACCATTTTGCTGACCAGTTTGCAGCTTGGCCAACTGAGTCTCTGTTTCCTTCAGCTGCTCCTGCAGGCGTTTTTCCTGCTCACGAAAACGATTCTCTGCCTCAGCCTGCAATTTATTGACGCGATCAAAGGGGCGCAGGGAGGTACCGCGGGAACGCAGGGAGGTTAGGGCATCACTGCCCACCAAATTATCCAGAACGTTAAACAGCAAATCGCCATTATTGGCCTTGGGTTGCCCCACCACTTGGCCATAAAACTCCTGCACCTCCAACCACTGATCATTGGCCAGAAAATCGCTGTCGGCGATCACCACCATCCGCAAATCCTGGCTGCCAGTGGCCACAAAGCCTTGACCCGCCTGTTTGACAAAGGGATTGTTGGGCTGATCGCTGTAAAGCGAGGTAATGGATCCTGTAACCCGCGCAATCAGGGGCAATTTTTTGCCTGCTGCCGACTGTTTGTTATACAGATCATCGGGATTGGATAGATTGCGCAGTTCTGTGCGCGGCAACAGGCTGGCCTTATCACTGCTGGTTACCAGCGGGGTAAATTGGGTGCTGGCACCCTCCACCGGCTCAACAAAGCCCGCACTGGCAAAATTCAGGGCAGATAGATCGCTGGTCATCAGGTCGTCACGCTTCATCAGGCCGGATCCAATGCCCAACCAGGGCAGATAGTTGGTGCGTACCGCCCCTTCCCCCTGCTTCAGGGTGATTTGGCGGGCGGTGGCGGGATCCAACACGATCTGATCCTTCGATACGGTAACCCCCCAATGACGGAACAGCGCCAGCAGCCCATCATCCAAATAGCTTGGCGGACGACCGATGTTCAGCCCCCCCAGCTCGGTTTCGGGCAGGGGATCTAGCATGGCCATAATCCGCCCCTTGCGCAGGGCGAATTGGTCAATTTTGAAGATGGCCTGCTCCGTGATATTGCGCGGCTGCACAATCATCAGCATATCCAGGTTTTCATCAATGCCCGCCCCGTCGGAGGCGATTAGGCGCACGTCATAGTCGCGGGACAACTGGTTATAGATAATCCAAGGCTGGGTAGGGGTGCCAGCCATCAGGCCGGCGGTGTCGCCCATAATGGGCAGGCCGCTGAACAATCCCACCACGGGTTTTTGTTTGCGGGTCAACCGCTCAATCAGCCTGGCCAGATCATATTCCAAAAAGGTTTCGCGGTCTGGCTGAAAAAACGGCACCCCCTCAATCGCATCAAGAGAATTGGTGGCGACCATGCCAAAAAACACACTTTCCTGCTGACTGATTGGCACCGCCTTAAGCCCATAGGCAATCGCCCGATCCTCCTCCTCAGAAAAGGGGATAGGATTGACGATTTCCAGCTTAATTTTGCCGTGCGCCTGCTGCTGCAATTCGCGCAGCAAATCGGTCACGCGGGTGGCATAGCTGGCATAGGCGGGAACCACCCGCCCCAGCTGTTCCGAATAGTATAGCTTAAAGGTTATCGGCTCCCCAATGCGGCCAAGCACTTGTTTGGTGCCAGAGGAAAGGGTGAAGAGGCGATCGGCGGTGGCATCAAATTTAACCAGCCGCAGCCAGGGTAGGGCGGCAAAAAATACCGCTAAGCAGATAATGAGCAGGCTTAGCCATTGCCGTAGGGTCAGCGGGGTGGATAGGTTGCCAATGGCTTTGGTAAATGGTGCCAACTTCATCGCTTAGGCCGTTTTCTTAAGGTGGATGATTACGATGGTGGCCTGCAGGAACAGGTATATCAGCAGGGCAAAATACAACAGACTGTCTAAGCCGATAACGCCCTGGCTCATTTGGTCATAGCGATCCAGCAGGCTTAGGTTCGCCAATCCATGCAATGCCCAGGCCGGTGCCCAGCTTTGCAAAAAGCCCAGCACGATGGGGGATCCGCTGGCAATAAACAAAAAGGACAAAAAGACCCCCAGGATAAAGGCAATCACCTGGTTTTTGGTCAGGGCAGACATGGCGGATCCCATGGCCAACATCACCCCCGCCAACAGCCAACTGCTTAGATAGCTGACCAGGATTACCCCATTGTCGGGATGCCCCAGATAGTTCACGGTGAACCACAGCGGCAAGGATAGCAGCAGGGCAATGCCCGCAAACAACCAGGCTGCCAAAAATTTTCCCGCCACCGCCGTCGACAGGTTGATGGGCAAGGTTAACAGCAGCTCATGCGTGCCCAATTTGCGCTCCTCAGCCCATAACCGCATGGTTAGGGCAGGCATCAGCAGCAGGTATAGCCAGGGATGAAACTGGAAAAAGGGCTGCAAATCCGCCAAGCGGCGTTCAAAAAAACTGCCGATGGTAAAGGTCATCGTGCCAGCCAGCGCCAGAAAGATAATTAGGAATACATAGGCCAGGGCGTTGGCAAAATAGGCGTTCAATTCCCGCCGAATCAGCACAAACACGGGATCGGCAAAAAAATCGCCTATCGCACTGAAAAATTTTTGACGGTTAAGCATGACGACCATCCCCCCCTGTTACCCGACGAAACACATCATCCAACACATCTTGCTCCAGTAGCAGGCTTTCAAACACCCAATTTTGCGCGCGCGCCGCCTGATTGACCGCGGCCAACAGCTCCGCCGGTTGATGATTCAGCAGGCGAAGGGCGGTCAGCTTGTCGTTCACCCGCACCTCCTCAACCCCTGTAACCAGGGGGTTACCAACAAAGGCAGAGCGCAGCAGTTGCAGTACCGATGGGGCTGCCGTGGCCAAGACAGCGTGATAATGGGGCGAAAGCTTGCACAGCTCCAACGGCGTGCCGCTGGCCACCAATTGGCCGCGGGCGATAATCATTGCGCGGCTGCATACCGCCCCCACCTCCTCCAACAAATGGGTGGAGATTAAAATCGCTTTGGTGGCGGACAGCTGTTTAATCATCTGGCGCACATGAAACTTTTGGTTGGGATCCAGCCCGTCGGTCGGTTCGTCCAAAATCAGAATGGCGGGATCATGCAAAATAGCCTGGGCAAAGCCAACCCGCCGCTTAAAGCCCTTAGACAGCGCCTCAATCCGCTTGCCCAACACTTCCTCAATCTGCAACAGGCCAATCGATATGTCCAAACGTTCCCGCAGATAGGCGCCGCGTATCCCACGAATTTCCCCGCAGAATTTCAGAAAGTCCAGCACGGTCATATCCAAATACAGGGGCGCCCCCTCAGGCAAATAGCCCAACTGAGACTTAACCGCGATCGGATCGTCGGCCAACGCGACCCCATCCATCGTGACCGATCCGCTGGTTGGATTCATAAAGCCAGTCAGCATGCGCATGGTGGTGGTTTTGCCAGAGCCGTTGGGGCCCAGGAATCCCAACACCTCCTGAGGTTTTAAACTAAGGGAAATGCCGTTAACCGCGGCCACATTCCCAAATTTTTTAACCAAATGATCCGCAACCAACATCTGCCCTACTCCTCCTCAACCGTGCCAGCGGGGGTGGATTTGGCCAATTCACGCTCCACCGCTTTTTTGATGTCGTTAGAGCTTGGCCCCGTCATGGATGACCAGGTATCGACCACCGTGCCATCCACCCCAATCAGAATTTTGTGAAAATTCCATTTTGGTACCGCCGATCCCCCATAGCTCGCCTTAGCCCACTGGTAAAAGGGGTGTGCATCTTTGCTCTTAACCACCTGTTTCGCGGTCATTGGAAAGTTAACCCCATAGGTAAGGTCGCAGAATTTTTTGATGTCGGCGGCGTCCCCTGGTTCCTGCCCCCCAAAATCATTGGATGGAATGCCAATCACCACCAGCCCCCTGTCTTTATAAGCGTTCCAAAGCTTTTCCAGCCCCTCATATTGCGGGGTAAAGCCGCATTTTGATGCTGTGTTGACGATTAATATCGGGCGGCCAGCATAGTTATCCAGTTTCACCTCACCGCCTAGCAGGCCAGCAAAAGAAAAGACATAGGCGGTTTCGGCGATTTTGGATTCGGGGGCAGGGGGCACGGCTTCACCAGATTCTGGGGTTGAGGGTTGCGGGGATAGCGTTGAGGATTGGCCAGTTGGCACGGATTGATTCGAAATTTGTGGCTTAGCCTGGGGCGCGGCATGGCTAGGCCGGCCAAGCATAACCAGCGCGATTGCAGTCAGGATGCACGCTTTGGCAATTTTATTTCCTATTATCATCTTATGCGGCTGGCTAGTGTTAAGAGGAAGGGATAGGTATAGCGGGCGACAGCGTTGGCAAACACTTTAAAAAAAGAATGCTGATAGCCCTATGGCCGAGCCAACCTAAATACGCTATACCCATGCCATCTGAATTGCAAGAAGGCGATGATTGAGCATTTATACCCCTATATCGACTATTTGATTCGCGGTGCTTTTGTTGGCATGACCCTGGCTGTTCCTGTAGGTCCAGTTGGGGTGCTTTGTTTGCGGCGCACCCTGAACCACGGATGGTTGGCTGGCCTGTCCTCAGGGTTGGGCGCGGCCACCGCTGATGCGATTTTTGGCCTGATTGCAACCTTCAGCCTGACCATTGTCACCGATTTCTTGCGGGATTGGCACGACTTTCTGATGATTGGGGCGGGCTTTTTGCTGGTGTATCTGGGGATTAAGGCGTTGCGGCACCCACCATCCTATGAAGGCAAGCTGGAGGATGGCGTCAATAATGGCATCGGCCTGCACCGACTGGTGGGATACTATGTCAGTACCCTGTTGTTGTTGCTGTACCACCCCATTTCCCTAATCGCCTTTATTTCGGTTTTTGCCAGCTTTGGCGTGGTGCCAGAGGGCAGTGGGCGGATGCCGCATTACATGTTGGTGACGGGCGTTTTTATTGGATCCGCCGCCTGGTGGTTGGGCATTGGCGGGCTAGCCGCCCTGTTGCGTAGCCGCCTTAGAGTGACCCACTTTCGCTGGATTAACCTGATTTCTGGGGTAATTTTGTCTGGCTTTGGCCTGGCGCTGCTGATTAGTTGGGCGGTCAAAGCGATTTAGGGCGGGGCGGCGGCCTTGACTCTTTGGGACTAATCTTTTGCTAGCTCCTCAATAACCGCCCATTCCGCTGGGGTAACGGGGCTGACCGACAATCGCGGTTGGCGCAACATGGCTAGGGTGCTAAGCGCTGGTTCCCCCTTAAGCATTTCCAGCGATACAGGCCTAGCCAGGGTGCTAAGCGGCGCGACATCGACCATCACAAACTTACCGCTATCATCGCTGGGGTCGGGATAGGCGGTTCGCACAATCGTGACCACGCCGACAATCGCCTTACCCTGGTTGGAGTGATAAAAGAATCCCTGATCCCCCATCTGCATCGCCTTTAGGTTGTTGGCGGCCTGATGATTGCGCACCCCATCCCAAGTGGTTTGACCATCCTGCAACAATTGATGCCAGCTGTAGGCATAGGGTTCGGATTTAAGCAGCCAATAGGCCATGGGGAAACCGTAGATAAGTATTAACAGGATGCGCTTATTATTAAGACAGGAGCTGTCAATGCACAACCGCCCTTGCCCCCCCCTTGGGGCATGGGTTAGGGTAAGAATAAGGGAGTTTGGTCTTTGCGCGGTTTATACAGATTTGTTCCAGTATTAGCTGTTGGCCTGCTGCTTATGGCGGGGGATACTGCCGCATGGGCAAAAACGGCTGGCAAGCCCGCGCCTGCCGCCAAATCGAAAGCCGCGCCGCAATCCGCCGCCGCCAATGATGCATCATCGACTTTGGATCAACCCACCCTGTCCGTCCGCTTTGGTAACCAGGGGGATTTGATCAAAATTACTTTTGACTGGTCATCACGGGTGGGTGGATACACCGCCACGATGGTGGGCGGCACTGTGCGCGTTGAGTTTGATCAAAAGGGTAGGGTGGATCTAGCTGGCGATGCCGTGTTGCCAGCCGATTTTGGCCGCCCGACGGCCACGAACGCCGATGACGGTAGCCGTTTTGTCATGACGGTTCCGCCAGGAGTCAATTTCAGCCACTATCGCGCTGGCAGTAAGGTGGTGGTGGATATTCGTAACCCCAACGGCAGGCCTTTTACCAAGCCAGCTGATGTTAAGCCCGCCCCAAGCGAGGCACCCAAAGCCGGCGCCGACAAAGCGGAGAAAAAAACCGTCGAGCAAATTCAAAAAGAAAAGGTGGAGCAAAAAAAGCAAGAGGAGGAAGCCGCTAAAGCCAAAGAAGCCAAGTTGGTAGAGGCCAGAGCGGCCTATGCCGACAAGCTGATTAAGGAAGCTGAAGAAAAAGCGGCGAGGGAGGAGGCTGCCAGCAAGCCAGCCAAGGTCAGTAAAGATACCAGTAAAGATGCTGGCCAAGCCAGTAAAGAGGTGGGCAAACCCAATGCGGCGAAGGACAGTGCCAGCCAGCAGGAGGTTGCACAGGAAAAGCCAGCTCAAACCACCCAGGCCACCCAGGCCAACAATCAAAAATCCAAATCCAACCCCGATAAATCTAAGGGAACGTCACTACTTAATGAGGGGGCGGATCCGTCGTCGGCGCAAGTGCCCGATGTCATGGCTGGTGAAGCGCCTTCCCCCGATGCGGCGGCCAGCCTGACGCAAGCCAAGTCGTTGCAGGACAAGGCTAAGGCGGGAGCGTTGTCAACCGCCAAAACGCTGACCCCCAAGGAACGGGCGTTGTTGGCGAAAAATCAACCGCTTGATGGCAAAGCCGAGCCGAGCAAGGTGGCAATAGACCAAAAAACGCTGGCCAAGGTTGATACCAATGTGAAGCCAAAGGGTGAAATTTTGATGCAACGGCAGGTGGTGGCCAAAGGGCTGATCCTGACCTTTCCTTTCACCGAAAAAGTATCGATGGCCGCTTATTCCCGCGCGGGTCGTTACAATTTGGTGTTTAGTCAGCCGATTGCGATAGCCTCCCCCAATTTTGGTGAGTCCGAACGCCCCTATATCACCAACGTTAGCAATCGTCTGGTGCCAGGCGGCAGCCTGCTGCAAATGGAATTGGTGGATGGCGTCGCCCCTAGCTTTCTGTTGGATGGTTATCAATGGATTGTGACCATGAAAATTCAGCCAACGATGACGGAGCAAGAGGCGATTGTGAATGTTATCGCCGATGGCGCGGGTGAGCCGAAAGCCTCCGTCACGCTTGAAGGGGCAGATAGGTTGCTTGATGTTCCCGATCCGATTGCGGGCGATGTGTTGAAGGTTTTGCCCACGATTAAACCCGGTGTTGGCCTCTCCAAGACCCAGCGGTATCCCGAATTTTCCCTGCTAGCCACTGCCCAGGGCGTCGTTGTGGAGCCGTTGGCTGATCGACTAAGTGTTGGCCAGAGCAACGACACCGTGACCATAACCAGCGATGCCGGTTTGTACCTAAGCAGAAATATGGTGTCGAACGTTCGAAATGGGATTAAGCCCTTAACCAGCGGCAGCCAAGCTGACAAAACCATTGCGCCCAACAAACTTTTGGACTTTGC
Organism: Alphaproteobacteria bacterium; assembly: GCA_044375625.1. Taxonomy (GTDB): domain Bacteria; phylum Pseudomonadota; class Alphaproteobacteria; order CAISOG01; family CAISOG01; genus CAISOG01. The sequence goes on along the minus strand of JBILMH010000029.1, from coordinate 5,693 downwards.
CAGTTGGAAACAGTTGGGGGAGCATAAGACGTTCTCTGAGGCGCGCCATGAGCTTGAGGGGCAGGTGGTTTCTGGCAATGTCGATAAAAATGTTGCTCGCCTAACCCTGGCACAATTTTATCTGTCCAATGCAATGTCGGCTGAGGCGATGGCGTTGTTGCAACTGATTGAGCAGGACGATCCAACCTTTTTTGGCCGCCGTGATGTGGCGGCCGCCGCCCTGGTGACCTTGATTATGGAGCGTCGCCTGGCCGAGGCAGAGCGTTTGTCAGGTTTTCCCCAGTTGATTAATGAGGGCGAGGCAAAGTTGTGGCTGGGGCTTTTGCGAGCGGTGCAGGGACGCTTAGCCGATGCGGCTGAGGCTTTTGCTCAGGCGCCCGAACTGCCTGACAGCTATCCAATCCCCTATCGTTTGGCCATCGGCAAAGCGATGATTCAATCCGCCTTAGCGGGTGAGAAATATGACCGCGCCCGCCAAATGATTACGCAAATGGCAGGGTTGCAAGGGCTGAACCAAAATCAGGCGGATCAAATCGAATTATTGCAGGCCGAACTGTTGAAAATTACTGAGGGCGGTGAAAAGGCTTTGCCAGTTTGGCAAAAATTGCGTGACAGCCCTGACCGCCTTACATCTGTAATGGCTGACCTGAATGCTACCCTAACCGAGATTGAAACTGGTAAATTGCCGTTGAAGGAAGGGATTGGCCGCCTGGATCGTTTGCGTTTTAGTTGGCGCGGCGATGATAATGAGCTGATAATTCAGCTAAAGTTAGGGGAATTGTATCAGGCCAACCGTCAATACCGCGAAGCCTTTGAAACCTGGCTGTCGGCGATTAACAATTTCCCCGATAGGCCGTTGGTCGATAAAGTTCGCCAAAAAATGGCGAATATGTTTGGTCTGCTTTATGGCGAAAAGCTGGCGGATACGATGAAGCCGATAGCTGCCGCCGCCCTCATGGGGGATTATATCAACTATTTGGGCAGCGATAAGGTGCCGGTTGAAATCTATCAAGAGTGGATTGATCGCCTGGTCAAAATTGATTTGTTAAATCAGGCTATTGTGGCGCAGGACGCCTTAATCAAAACCCGCCTTAGTGGGGTGGAAAAATCCGAAGCGGGGGATCGCTTAGCGGAATTGTATTTGATGAATCGGCAACCGCAACAGGCCTTAACCGCCCTGAACAGCACCAACCTGCCCGGATTACCGCCAGAACTTTTGGAACGGCGAACACAGCGGCGGGCGCAGGCAACGGCAGCCCTGGGTGAGGCGCGATCCGCCCTAGCAGAATTGGCAGGAGATTCCAGCACAAGGGCGTCACGGTTGCGCGCTAGCATTGCCTGGCAAGCGCAGGATTGGCAGACCGCCACCAACGCGCTGTTGGTGTTGATACCTGCCCGTCCCAAAGACAGCGTTGCCCAACCGAGTGATGAGGATAGTGGCCTGCTGCTGAATTTGGCGATTGCGGCGACGTTGGCGGAACGATCGGACGTGCTGAAAAATCTGCGTAACGATTGGTCGGCATCCATGAGCAGAACCGCCAATGGTAAGGCGTTTAAGGCCTTAACGGGTGAGGCTAATGGCACGGATCAACGAACCATGGCGGCACGGTTGGCCGAATCCACCAGCCTGCAACAAATCGTGCGTGAGCTGGGGAAGGAAGCGGATGGCAAGGCCAAAGCTGAGGGAGGAAAAGCCGAGGATAAAAAGGTTGAGGCACCACAGCCCCCTGCGCCCCCATCCACACCAGCAACTTCCCCTGCTGGTTCAGCGCCCGCAGCAGACGGCCAGCGATAGTCACCCCCTGACGCAACGCGCTTAAGATTTTCCTTAATCTATGCAGAAAATCGTGCAACCCGCATTGCTATTTGTTGCAAAAACATCTTAAATGATGGCGCGTGGCGGGTGTAGCTCAGTTGGTTAGAGCGCCAGATTGTGGTTCTGGATGTCGTGGGTTCGAATCCCATCACTCGCCCCAAATTTTCTTCAAAGCCTATATCGGCTTGCTCCCAAGATGACGTGCTGCAGGCATAGGATCAGGCATAGGATAAAGACATGATCGATACCCCCAATAGGTCAAGCGGTGCCAACAATAATCAGCAAAGCAACCTTGCTCAGCTGAACGTTATTGTGGTCGGCAATGAAAAGGGTGGGGCGGGCAAATCAACCACGGCTATCCACCTGATGGTCGCCCTGACGCATGAGGGGCGCCGTGTGGCCAGCTTTGATCTGGATGCGCGTCAAGGAACCCTTAGCCTGTATCTGACCAACCGCCAGAAGTATGCCGAAAAACATCAGCTGTCGTTGCCCATGCCCATGCATTTTGTCATGACGCCCAGTGCCCTGGCCACCGTGGCGGAGGGGCAGGAGGCGGATAGAACAAATTTCGAAAGCAAATTGGCTGAGGTTTTGGCTGCAGGATGCGATACCCTGGTCATTGATTGCCCAGGCAGTGATACATTTCTGTCGCGATTGGCACATTCCTATGCCGATACCCTGGTCACCCCTTTAAATGACAGCTTTTTGGATTTCGCCATGCTGGCTGAAGTCACGGAAGATAGTTTGAAAAACCCGCGCCCTAGCGTTTACAGCGCCATGGTATGGGAAGCGAAAAAGCAGCGGGCTGCCCGTGATAGCGGTGCCATTGATTGGATTGTGATGCGCAACCGCCTTAGCCAATTGGACGCTCGCAACAAACGGGATATGGCAGCCGCCATTGACAATTTGGCCAAGCGCATTGGCTTTCGGGTTATACCAGGCCTGTGTGAGCGGGTGATTTTTCGGGAAATGTTCCTTAAGGGTCTAACGCTGTTGGATTTGGTAAGCATTGGTGAATCGTTGACCCTGTCGCATGTGACCGCGCGCCAGGAATTGCGTAGTGTGATGGAGGCCGTACGGCTGAAACCTAGGGAGGCGGCTGGTGCCATAATGGGCGCTCAAATGCCTGCGGCGACCGCCCCGGCAATGGCGTTCAATGCATCCTAGTGATTAGGGATATGGGATTGTGGTTGGGGTTTCATCATGACAATGCCCCTTAAGCTTGGTGTGCTGTTGATTGGTTATGCCCAGTCGGTGAATCCAAACCTGCCCAAGGGGGCGAATGTGACGGCAACCAACCCGCCATCTTATCTGTCCTCTTTTTTCAAATGGATGTTTACCGATGTGCCTATAACCATGGGGCAGCAGGTTGTTGAGATTTTTTGGTTGTGCCTTTTGCTTTCGGCTATCCTGGGAATCTTGGGGGTTATTCGGTTTGTTGTGATGGCCAGGCCATTGTTGGTAACGCTTATCCTGCGCTTAAGCCTATTATCCTGCATTGTCATTGCTAGCTATTATCTCTTTAAAATGGGGGAATGGCCAACCGCTACTACCCTGGCCTTGGTATGGGTGTTGCTGGTCAGTCGTTGGTGGGGCAGTTTTCAGCCGGCCGCCGTTGCCAAAGCTTGGCGGTATCAGCCCCCTGGCTTTCGATGGATTGATTGGGCGCGCAGTTGGGGCATTCGTCCTTTGCGCTCCAGGGTTCGGGCGACACCACCGCCGCGCAATGGTCGTCGGGCTAAAATCAAGCTGAGCCAGATTTTTTCGCGTCTCGTCTCTGGGCGTTTTTGGTTAAAGATGCTGGGTCAATTGCTGTTGTTGTTGGGATCCCTGCTAACGGGATTGGCCAGGGCGATTGAGCGGGAGCAGAAAGCGGTAGCCGCCAAAAACGCCCAACGTAGCGGGGGGCATCAGGCTAAGCCAGCCGCATCAAACACCGCAAAGCCAGCCGCAAAGCCAGCCGCTAAAACAGCGCCCCCACCCAAACCGTCACCACCGCCGCCCCCGCCGCCCCCTAAAGGTGGGATGAGTCAGGCTGAAGCGCTTAAGTTGCTGGGATTGCCCGTTGGCGCAAGCCAGGAGCAAATTCGTATCGCCCACCGTCGGTTGATGATCCGCTATCACCCAGATCACGGGGGGGATTCCCTGCTGGCGGCCAGAATCAACCAGGCCAAGGATGTGTTGCTGGGGCGCTAAGCCAAACAGCTAGATCTAACCCCCTGCCGTTGCGGGCTAAGCAGCCTTAAGCGGATATAACCAAATTGCCCTGGGCGGCCGGATTGGGTGCGATAGCGGCATTTTTCGTGGGTAGGCCGTTGGCTTTCGACAGCCGGTCACTGTCGGCCTGATCCATTTGGGTCGCCACCTCACGCCAACTGTTACGCAGTGGTTCCAGCATGTTGATGACATCCTGAGCCGCCTTTGGATCATTCTTAATATCCACATCGGGCAAACGATGTAGGCAACAGGTAAAGATTTTTTCTAGATTGGCGGCAATCTGGCCGCCTTCTTCTAAATTAAGGGTTGCTAAAAAATGTTCGATGATATCGCGCGCTTTGCAGCATGCCTTCCACCGCCGTTCGATTTCGTTCGCCTCAATAGCCAGAATGGCATCTTTTAGCCAGAAAATTGCCCGATCATACAGCAAGAAAACGATTCTTGCCGGCGATGCAGAGAGGATTTGTTGGTTCGAGTAGGCCTGTACCTTGCCTTGGATATAGCTTTGCTGCGTCATGCTTGCCTTCCTGGTGTGCGTTACGCTTAAAGGGTTTAGAGTCTTACCTTAGCAGCTAACCCCTAAGCCCTGGTTAATCTAAAACACTAAGCGGGCAAGCTGGCTTTAGAAGGTTAGCAGGCTGGCCACGGGAAATTTCAGGCGGTCGCGCCCCTTTAGATGCGCCAGTTCTATCAAACATCCTACGCCGCAAACCTGCCCCTTAACTTTTTTTACGAGCTCAGCCGTTGCCGCTACAGTGCCGCCCGTGGCCAACAGATCATCAATAATGACCACCCGTTGGTTGGGCTGAATACTGTTCATTTGGATTTCCAAAAAATCTGTGCCGTATTCCAGATTGTATTTCAGATTGATGGTTTGCCCAGGCAGCTTGCCCGATTTGCGCACCATGGCAAAGCCGATGCCCAATTCTAAGGCCAGGGGGGATACCAACAAAAATCCGCGTGATTCCACGCAAACCAGAAAATCTGGCTTAAAGGGGCGGACGGCATCGGCCAGCTGTCTAATGGTCTCCCGCCAGGCCTGCACATCGGCCAACAGCGGCGACACATCATAAAACAGCACACCTGGCTTAGGAAAATCAGGGATTTTGGCAATAAACGGCGTAATATCCATCGGTGATTGACCAATCTTTTTGAGCGGAGCGTTCATCCCTCTTTACTACCCTTAACCACCTGGTTATGCAAGCGGTGGTTGTGTGCCCAAGTTCAGATAGATGTGAGACGGGTTTACGAGGGCGCCAAAACTTGCGACAACAGCACGGCAATCAGCATGGTTTGGATGCCCAACCCCGCCAAACCCGTGCCAGGCCAGCGTCACAACCCAAATCTAGCTTTAGGATACCATCTAGCCGATGACAACCGATTCGAAGATGCGCGTGATGCAGGTGATTGCCGGGGCATCCTTTGGTGGCGCGGAAACCTTTTTCAATGATTTGGTGGTCGCGTTGCAGGAGATGGGGTTGGATCAGGTGGTGGTAACCCGCCCGAATGCCAAGCGTATTAAGCTGTTACAGGATGCGGGCATCACCAACATCGAAACCTTGCCCTTTGGCACCCCGTGGCGGGATCGTCAAACCCGCAAGAAATTGGCGCAGCTGATACAGCAATATAAGCCCGATATTGTGCAAACTTGGATGACCCG
>JBILMH010000028.1:0-23331 GCA_044375625.1 Alphaproteobacteria bacterium | reverse complement strand
ATGGCGGCGGCAACACGGGTCTGATGGGCATGAGCGCCGATGCGGCGATGGCGGCGGGCGCCGAAGTTATCGGCATCATCCCGCAATTTTTGTATGATATTGAGGTCGGGCACCGCGGCATTACGGAGCTTAAGGTCTGCAATTCCATGCATGAACGCAAAACCATGTTTTTTCATCTGTCTGATGCGTTTTTCATTCTGCCGGGCGGCTATGGCACCCTGGATGAGCTGTTTGAGATTATCACCTGGAAATATTTAGGCCTGCATGACAAGCCGATTATCATGATCAACCCGGGCGGGTTTTGGGATCCGGTGCTGGCCTTAATTGAGCATCTGTACCGCGAACAATATCTGTTGCGGATTATGCCAACGGTGGTCAGCACGGTTGCCCAAGCCTTTGAGGAGTTAGGGTTTGAGGTGCGCGGGATGTTGAACGCCCCCACTGTGTAACGGGCTGTAACAGGCTTCCCCCTTTTTGCGCCAAATCTCCCAATGCACGGCTTGGCTTTTCAAACCGCCATTTGCGGGATAAACAGGAGTATGGCCTATATTTTTCCCATCATCCTGTTGATTGTCATTGTGGCGTTGGCGGCCTATTTGATTTACGCGCTGATGCACCCTGAGAAATTCTGATCATGCTGTCTGAATTCCTGCCATTTGTTGCGGCGCTGGCCATCACGGTGGGCTTGGCCTGGCTGTTAAGCCTATATATGCAGCGTGTTTTTGCGATTGCGCCCGCCGCCTTGGCCACATCCCCCGCAGCCGTCACCGAAGCTGTCATCCCCAGTGCATTCCCCAGCTTATTGGCCAAGGCATGCTATCTGCCCCGCCTTATCGAAACAGGGCTGTATCGTATCACCGGCATTGATCCAGGGCGGGAGCATACCTGGCTGACTTATTTGGTCAGTGTCGTCCTATTCAATCTGGTTGGCCTGATCTGGCTGGCCATCCTGCTGCATTACCAAAATTTTTGGCCGTTGAATCCCAACAATCTGCCCGCTGTCCCCTGGCCGCTGGCCATCAACATTGCCGCCTCCTTCATCACCAACACCAATTGGCAGGCCTATGCGGGGGAGGTGGCGTTGTCGCATTTCAGCCAGATGGTCGGTCTGGCGGTGCAAAACTTTCTGGCACCTGCCAGCGCGCTGGCCATCGCCCTAGCCCTGACCCGCAGCTTTGCGCGCAGCAATATGACCACCCTGGGCAATTGTTGGCGCGATATGATTCGGGCAATCCTGTATGTGCTGCTTCCCCTATCGCTGCTGTTTGCCCTGATCCTGGTGGCGCAGGGCGTGCCGCAGAATTTCGATGCAAACCTGGTGGCGCAGGGGTTGGAGGGCGGCAGCCAGATTCTGCCGCAAGTTTTTAATGGCGGCAGTCAAATCCTGCCGCAGGGGCCAATGGCCAGCCAGGTGGCCATCATGCTGTTGGGCAGCAACGGTGGGGGATTCCTTGGCGTTAATCAGGCGCACCCCTATCTGAATCCCAGCCTAATCAGCAACTGGTTGCAATTGGGTTCCATGCTGCTGTTGCCGTTGGCGATGTTGTTGCTGTTCGGGCGGCTTATTGGCCAAAAGAAACAGGGTTGGATGCTGTTAATCGTCGCCCTGATGATGCTGATACTGGCCAGCCTGCTGATCTGGTGGATGGAGCGGGGGGGCACGGCCGGCCGCGATTTGCGGCTACAGGCTGGTGGCGTGACCAGCTGGTGGTCGGCGGTGACCGCGGCCAGCGGTAATGGTTCCACCAACATGGCCGTTGGCTGGCTAACCCCGCTTAGTCAAATGGTGATGGCGCTGTTGATCATGGTGGGCGGCGTAACCCCTGGCGGGGTCGGCTGTGGCCTGTACGGCCTGCTGCTGTACGCCCTGCTGACCGTTTTTATCACCGGCCTGATGGTGGGGCGTACGCCCGAAATTTTTGGCAAGAAAATTGAGGTGGGGGAGATGCGGTTGGTGGTCTTGGCCACGCTGATTACCCCAGCCGCCATTTTGTTGGGGCAGGTCGCCGCCCTGCTAAGCCCCGTGGTGCTGAGCGGGCTGCAAAACGGCGATCCCGCCAACCTATCCTTTCGTTTCAGCCAACTGCTCTACGCCTTTGGCTCCGCCGCGGGCAATAATGGCAGCAGTTTGGGGTGGATCTATGACGGTACCCACTATGCCGACGGGCTGATAACGGTGGCGATGTTGGTGGGTCGATTGGCGATGTTCTGGCCGATTGCCGCGCTGGCCGGTCGGCTGGCGGCCAAGAAAACCATTGCGGCCAGCCCCGGCACCTTGCCAACCGATCGCCCGCTATTTGCCCTGCTGCTGGCCATGACGATCCTGCTGTTGGGCAGTTTGACCTATCTGCCCTCCATGATGATTGGGTCGATAGCCGATCATCTGATGCCCTAAAGCCTGCCAGGTCTCGGCCATGGCCTGCGGGCGGTGAGGGCTGACAAAGTCTGCTATTTACGAACGCCCTGACCAATGCTTTGATGCAATCCGAACCAAAAAAGGATAGCGCATGAACACCGCCACCCCGCCCCTTGATAAGGCCTGTATTGCCCCCACCGCCGATAGCCGTGATGCGCGGTTAAAGGCCGCGCTGCGTGCCAATCTGTTGCGCCGTAAACAGCAACACAACGCCCGCCAGCAACAGGATCCCACCACCCAACCGCAGGAGGGTGCCGATGTCGATCCGTCCTGACAGCTGGATTCGCCAGCAGGCGTTAGAGCATCAAATGATTGAACCGTTTGTTGAGCGGCAATCGGCCGGCGGCCGCATATCCTTTGGCCTGTCGTCTTATGGCTATGACGCGCGGGTGGCGCCCGATTTTAAGCTGTTCACCAATTTGGAATCGGCGGTGGTTGACCCCAAAAATTTTAACCAGGACAGCTTTGTCGATCGCCAAACCGATGTGTGCGTGATTCCGCCCAACAGTTTTGCACTGGCGCGCACGGTGGAATATTTCCGCATTCCGCGCGATGTGTTGGTAATCTGTTTGGGCAAATCGACCTATGCCCGCTGTGGCATTATCGTCAATGTTACGCCGTTAGAGCCGGAGTGGGAGGGGCATGTAACCCTGGAAATTTCCAACACCACCCCGCTGCCCGCCCGCATTTATGCCAATGAGGGTATTTGCCAATTCCTGTTTTTGAAAGCTGAGAATCCTTGCGAAATCTCTTATGCTGACCGTGCGGGCAAATACATGGGGCAAACGGGCGTAACCCTGCCCAAAATCGCCTAGTCCCCCCGCATCTAACTATCCAACCATCCAACCCTCTAAGCGTATGTACTGTCCATGACCCTGCCCCTTCATGAACCCGCTATTCGCGTTATCGGCGGCCAACGGCTGAACGGTCGTATCGCCATCAGCGGTGCCAAGAATGCCGCCCTTAAGCTGATGGCGGCCAGCCTGTTGACCGATCAACCCCTGATTTTGGATAACGTGCCGCAACTGTTGGATACCGTCACCATGGCGGAATTGTTAAGCCATCATGGGGTGACATTGAATCAACAGGGCAATCAATGGACGATGCAGGCGACCAATGTTGCCCCCACCGACACCTGTTTCGATTTGGTGCGCACCATCCGCGCCTCCATCGTGCTGCTGGGCCCTCTGCTGGCGCGTTGCGGCTATGTGCGCCTGCCCTTTCCAGGCGGGGATGCGATTGGCAATCGCAAGATTGACTATCATTTGCAGGGGTTGCAGCTGTTGGGGGCGCAGGTGCAGTTTGACGATGGCTTTATCCTGGCTGAGGCGCCCAACGGCCTGCACGGCGCCACCATGCATTTCCCCAATGTGACGGTAACGGGCACCGAAAATGTGCTGATGGCCGCCTGTTTGGCTAAGGGCACCAGCGTGCTGCACAACGTCGCGCGGGAGCCTGAGGTGGGGGATCTGATCGCCTGCCTGAACACCATGGGCGCGCGGATTGAGGGGGCGGGCAGCGAGACGTTGGTCATCCATGGGGTTGATCGGCTGAACGGGGCGACGCATCGGGTTATCCCCGATCGGGTTGAAACCGGCACCTATGCCTTTGCGGCGGCGATGACGGGCGGCGACCTGCTGCTGACCGGTGCCAACCCCGATCATTTGCACAGCGAGTTGGCCAGTTTGCGTGCGGCGGGGGCAAATGTTTCGATTGGTGCAGACGGGGTGCGGGTGACGGCGCCCGACCAAGCGTTGCAGGGGGTGGATATCATCACCGACCCCTATCCGGGCTTTGCCACCGATATGCAGGCGCAATTTATGGCGATGATGACGCGGGCGAATGGCGCATCCTTGATCACCGAAACCATCTATGAAAACCGCCTGCGCCATGTGCCAGAGCTGCAAAAACTGGGGGCAAACATCACCGTTCATGGCCAATCCGCCCTGGTGCGTGGGGTGGATCAGCTGCACGGGGCGGTGGTGTCGGCCACCGATATTCGTGCCTCCGTCTCCCTGGTGCTGGCCGGATTGGTGGCGGCGGGGGAAACCTGGGTGCAAAAGCCCTATCACCTGGATCGCGGCTATGAAGGGCTGGTCGAAAAATTGCAAGCCTGCCACGCCACCATCGAACGGGTGGGGTAGGGGGGGCTGGTGCCCGCAGCCAGAATCGAACTGACGACCTAACGATTACGAATCGTTTGCTCTACCAACTGAGCTATGCGGGCGCACCAACGCCAAAGCGCAAATTAGCCTGTTACAGCACAGCAGGCAAGCTGGCTAATGCCTCATCCTCAAGATCTTTTTCGCCATCGCCTTCGCCGCCCGCCAGATCCAGGCTGGCTACCGCGTGACAGGATGAACAAATCGCCGTCCATTCGGCCGCCTGATGATGACAGGATGCACAGACCCAGGCCGCTGGTTCGGCGGTTTTGGACGCCTTATCCATCCATTTATAGGCGGCTTCCTTACTGCCATGTTCGGATTTTTCCAGCGAGGCCATTAGGCGAAAGCCATCGGGCAGGGGTTCGAGATCAAGCAAGGTTTGCAACTGTTGGCGTGCCTTGCCCCACAATTTGCAGGCTAAGGCCGCCTGCGCCACCGCCAGATAGCTAAGCGGGTGATGCGGCTTTTTGACGGCCAAGGCCTCGGCGGCGCGCAAATGGGCAAAGGGTTCCGATGGCGCCAGCCGCTCATGCAGATCCAACAGCTCCTTACAGGGTTGTATCGCCCACCATTTGTGCAACAGGGTTTTGGTTTGACGGCTTTCCCCCTGCGCGGTCAATTGCCCCAAATAGGCAATCGCCACCGGTCGATAGGATGGCGCCAGGCGATAGGCCTGCGTGATCAGCCGTTCCCGCTTATCCTGCTGCGTTGATGGCAACTGCTGCGCCTGTTGCAACAACACCACCGCCCGCCACCGTTGCCCCTCAGCCCGGGTCAGGTGGCGATCGGTGATCATTTTTTGCAGAATCTGGTCGGCCTCATCCCATTGATGGTTCAGCCCTAACCAGACCAACAACCCCTCCTGCACCCAATTGATGGTGGGTTCCAGGGCAAAGGCCTGGCGCGCAACCGATAACCCCACCGTCGGGTCGGGGTTTTTGGCCACCTGTTGCAACAGGGCGCGCAGGGCGGGCACCCGCGTTTCGGGCAAATCCAACATGCGGTGGTACAGGGTTTGCGCGGTCGCGCTGTCGCCGCCCATTTCCGCCGATTGCGCCGACAACAGCATCGCCAGCGGTTCTTTTTTCACGAAACGACTGGCCTTGCCCGCCAATTTTTGTGCCTGGCGGGTATCGCCAGAGGCCATCGCCAACATCCCCTCACTTAACGCATTCAGCCCTTTTTCCAGGCGGCGGGTATGGCGACGATCACGTCGGCGGGCTGGCCACCCGACCAACCAACGGCGCAGACGATCCATCAGCACGGTCAGCATCGCCACGGCGACCACAAACCCTATCGCCATTAGGGCGGTTGTTTGCAGCTGCCATCCGCGCCATTGAATCTCTAAACTGCCCGAATCCTGTGCCAGCCAGGCAATGATCGCCACCAGCAGGGTCAGCAGCGCCAAACGCCAAATCCATCGTAACCATCGCAACAAACGCATCGATAGACTCCCCTTAATTGGTGCTGGCTTGAGCCAAAGCCGCCACCACCCGTTGTTCCAAATCCTGCAAGGCTTGATCGGCTTTCAGGCGGGCGCTTAACCCCGCCGACAGCTGGCTTAAGGCCTTAAGGCTGCGATCGGGCAAATGTTGCATGGCGGCATGCACCCGCTCCAACTCCCCCGCCGCCAACGACGTTTCCACCTCGGTCAGATAGGCGGCCACGCTGCCAGGCTCTGCCCGTCCCGCAACGGGGCGAACCGTTACCAGCTGGCGAATCTGTTGCTTAATCCATCCCCACCAGCCGCTTTGATCCGTCGTGCTGTCTTCGGCCAGCTCATCGGCTTGCTCCGACCAGGCTTGGCGAGACGCCTCAGCATATTGTTGCCGCAACTGCCCCACGCTGGGCACCCCCTGCAGGCTTAGGGATTGCAGAGTTTGCAGGCTTTCGCCCGCCCCCGCCAGATCGCTGGCCAATTGGGTTAGGTTGGCCGACTGGGCGCGAAACGCTTGCCCCGCCGCCACTTGCTGCCGAATCTGACTTAACAGCAGATAGGCGGTTTGCCGCCGTTGCCAGACCAGGTTATGGGCAAGGGTTTGCTCCAATTTCTCCAGCCGTTGCTTAATCTGCACCGCATCCTGGTTGGGCACCAGGGGCACGGCCGCCCCCGCACGGGCAGCGGGCTGGGTAAAGGGCGATGGCGCCCCCCCTGAGATTGCCCCTAAGGCGCCACCCGCTAAGGCTTCGAGGGGGGGCGTGCCGCCCGCCTTAGCCGCCGAACCCTGCTGCCGAACCTCGGCCAGGCGCAGTTCCAAATCGGCAATCCGTTGTTTCAAAAAGCGGTTGGTGCGGTCATTGTCGTCAATCGGGCTGCTGGTCAGGCTGCCCGCCGCGCCGCTATCCGTATCGGCGGCTTGGCTTTCATCAGCACTGCCCGCCTCGGCATTGGGGGCTGGCCGCGCATCCTCAGCCGCATTGGCGCCATCCTGACCACCATTGCCCGCGTCATCCAATCCTGCCGCCTCATCCTCAGCGGGACTGGCCATGGTGCTGCCCTGCCCGCCTGCCCACTGCGCCTGCAGAGCCTGCCTGCCATGCTGCTGCCACCATTGCCAGGCACCAAAACAGGCCACGATGACCACCACCAGCACGATCAACCCTGACCAGCCGCGACCGCTGGATGGCTTTTGCTCCTGGTTGGCGGCTGCGCCAGATGGCTCCGCAACCGATGCGGGTTCGACGGCTTTTTCCGATGGGGTGGGGGTGGATTGGGTCATGGGTTTGGACATGAAGCGGTGCCTTAAAAGAAAAAGTCAAAGGAGATGACAACAACAGTTTACGGCCTGCCCCAGACTTCGACAAGCTGGTCGAGAAGGCTGGCCTCCGTCGGCTGTTTTGCCACCATAATCCGCCGCCAGGAAAGCCGGTCAGGGCTATTTTTGCGCGGCTGTCTTGCTTGCGGTGGGGGGATCGCCTCCATCTCCCTGCCCACCGCCCTGGCCACGGCGTCGCTCAGGCACAGCGCGATCAACCCATGATGCGCCCCCGTTAAGCCTGCCTGCATCACCAATTGGGCATAGATGGTCGCGCTGCGTGGGGCATAGAACAACACCGCCGTCAGCGTCCCGCCCCGCAACGCCGCGATTGCCTCAGCGGGCAGTTCGGTGATGGGCTGCTGGCGGTACAGCCTTGGCTGATCGACCACAAAGCCGTGGGCGCGAAGCCGTGACCAATCCTGCGCCCGAAAGCCTCGGCCGGTGGGGTGCAGCAACCTCCCCCCCTGCGGCGTCATCCTGGCGATAACCAAGCTGGCCAGGGAGTTGGCATCGCCCGCCGCCGCCTCAACCCGCTGATAGCTTAAAGACCTGGCCAGGGCGGCGCTGGCACCCCCGACGCACAGCATCGGCGTGCCGCGATCGGGATCCCGCATCGCCCATTGCTGCAGGCCGTGTTGGCTGGTAATCAGCACCGCCTGATAGGGGGGGGCAGACGCGTGAACAGGCGGCGGCATTGCTGGCGAAGACGCCTCGGTTGGCACAATCGACACCATCGGCGCGATCAGGCTGCCCCAACCATAGGCCTGCAACCGCCGCGCGGTACGCTGCGCCAGCCCTGTTGGCCGCGTTATGAGGAATTGGGGGGGCATCATGCGATTCGCGCGCCAGCCTTACGGGCATAGGGTTGGGTTGTTGATGGCTTAGCATAGCGGGCGGCCACCGCGAATCAATAATCCGTGCACATGACGCTGATGGAACAGACTATCGGACGGAAGATCAGGGCTTGGCCGGTTTGGGGTGGGTTGACCAAATCAGCTCAAACATGGCGCGATGGGTGGCCGCATAGCTGGGATTGTTAATGATAATCACCGACTTGGCGCCCGTGTTGCTGGATAAAATTTCGGTGGCCACCTTATCCCCATAAATGGCGATGGTGTGTTCGTGGAACATTTTGTCGGGGATACAGCGATATTCCTCAAGATCATAGGGATAAAATTGCGCACCCGCCGCCACCAAAAACCGCATGTTGATGTTGGCCTCACGGATTTTTTTGTCGGCGGCCAAAATTTCAGGCGGTGAGGCACTTTCGTTAATGAATCCCCACAGCACTTCGCCGTTCACCCCAATTTGCGCGGCATCCTTTAGGGTATAGTAAATATCGTCCATCAGTCGCAACAACGCATCGTCGCCCTCAATAATCGTCAGGGTATCATCGCGCAGGCGCAGGCCAGAATTGGGCAGAAATTCTATGCCGGCATCCTCCATCACTTTGGTAATTTTGGCGATGGTGGTGGTGCGGGTTTGGTGATGTTCATCCTCAAAATGCTTAATCGACACCACGGAAATATTGGTTTTTTCTGCCAAATCCTCGCGCCGCCAACGAAGCAGGGCACGTCCAGCACGACATTGGTGGCCATTAATCAAAACATTCACCCCGCAATAAAAGCAATACTATCTTTATTTTCATAAAATACTTGCGTTAAGAAATCCTTAAGATTCGGGGTTAAGGCAAAATTACCAGATGCTTTTATGATTGTGATGCTGTTTTTTCAACAATCTGGATCATTACTGCTTGCTGTGCTTTGGCAATAAAGATTCAAGTTTGGTTTGGTCTAGCGGGTTGGCCTAAACAGGTTGAATGGTGGGCTTGCTACGCGGAACAGAGCCACGGCGGGGGGGGGATTTGGCATCGCCAACATGGGTGGTGTTGGTGCGGTCAATGGTGCCACCGCCCAGCAGGGTGTTGATGTCATCGCCGCTTAGGGTTTCATGTTCCAACAGGGCATGCGCCAATTTGTGCAAATCGTCCAGCCGTTCGGTTAGGATGCGGTTGGCGGTTTCATACCCCTCCTGCACCACCTTGCGAATTTCCAGATCCACCTGTTCGGCGGTGGCGTTGGACATCGCCTTGCGTTGGCCGCTGGCATAGCCCAAAAAGCCGTCGCCCTCAGGCTCCCCATAGGCCAAGGGCCCCAGGGCATCGCTTAAGCCCCATTCGGTTACCATTTTGCGCGCCATATCGGTGGCCATTTTGATGTCTGAGGAGGCGCCCGTCGTTACCTTATCATGGCCAAAAATGATTTCCTCAGCGACCCGCCCGCCCATGGCCACCGCCAAATCGGCCTTAAGCTTTGCACGGCTGCTGGAATACCGATCCCCTTCGGGCAGGCGCATGACCATGCCCAACGCCCGCCCACGCGGTACGATGGTGGCCTTATGCACCGGGTCAGAGTCGGGCAGGCTTAGGCCGACCAGGGCGTGCCCCCCCTCATGATAAGCGGTCAGGCGTTTTTCATCTTCACTCATCGCCATCGAACGGCGTTCCGCCCCCATGAAGACTTTATCCTTGGCCTGTTCAAAATCGCTCATGGTGACTGAGCGGCGGTTTTTGCGTGCCGCTACCAGCGCGGCTTCGTTGACAATATTGGCCAGATCCGCCCCCGAAAAGCCAGGTGTACCCCGCGCAATAATACTGGGCTCCACATCGGTGGCCAGGGGGACTTTTTTCATATGGACGCGCAAAATCTGTTCACGCCCGCGCACATCGGGGTTGGGCACCACCACCTGGCGGTCAAAGCGACCAGGGCGCAACAGGGCGGGATCCAACACATCGGGGCGGTTGGTGGCCGCGACCAGAATCACCCCCTCATTGGCCTCAAACCCATCCATTTCCACCAACAGCTGGTTCAAGGTCTGCTCCCGCTCATCATTGCCGCCGCCCATGCCGACGCCGCGATGGCGACCGACCGCATCAATTTCATCAATAAAGATGATGCAGGGGGCATTTTTCTTGGCCTGCTCAAACATATCGCGCACACGGCTGGCTCCTACCCCGACGAACATTTCAACGAAATCGGAACCCGAAATGGTGAAGAATGGCACGCCAGCCTCACCCGCAATGGCACGCGCCAGCAGGGTTTTCCCCGTTCCGGGGGGGCCAATCAACAACACCCCCTTAGGAATTTTGGCGCCCAGTTTTTGGAACTTCTGCGGCGCCTTAAGGAATTCCACCACCTCCTCCAACTCTTGCTTGGCCTCATCAATGCCGGCAACGTCGTTAAAGGTCACCTGCCCATGTTTTTCGGTCAGCATGCGGGCACGGCTGCGGCCAAAGCCCATCGCCTTGCCCCCGCCGCCCTGCATTTGGCGCATAAAGAATACCCACACCCCGATAAACAGCAGCATGGGGAACCAGGACAGCAAAATACCAATCCATCCGCCACTGTCATCCTGGGGCGCGGCGGTGATTTTGACCTTGTTACGGGTTAGGCGTTCAACCAGGCTGGGGTCATTGGGGGCATAGGTGACAAAGTTGCGATTGTCGCTTAATTGCCCACTGATGTTGGGCCCCTGGATCATCACGCTGTTGACCTGTTGGCTGTCCACCATTTGCAGGAAGTCCGAAAAGGCCAGGTTGACCCGCCCGTTGGCACCCATAGGCACCTGCAACAGGTTGAAAAGAGCCATTAACAACAGCCCAACTATAATCCAAATAGCCAGATTACGACCCGCATTAGGAACCATCACAACAAAACTTTCTTAGGGTAGCTTAGGTTACGTCTAATGACTATAATCGTGTTTCTTTACGAATTTAACAAGGGGGATTGCGGCGGCGCTTTTCATGGCTTTTCATGGGGGGGCGCTTGAGTTGCCCTGGCGGCGGTGATGCCCATTGTGTTGATGCCCATTGCCTTGATGCTAAGGCAGCCCGTTAAAATTCTTGCCCCAATACAAATACAGTTGCAGGGATGGAAAATCCGCCTGGCCAATGGGCACGGTGGATAGGGGGGTTAGATCTTCGGCGTAGCGGCCAAATTGCTGTTGCACCTCGGCCAGGGTGGGGGGCGCCTCATGGCTTTTTTTGGCCAGCACCAACAGCATGTCCCACCCCCTATAACGATCCCGATCCGCCAGCATGTCGTAATGGCGCGGATCATCGCCTAGGCATTGCACCGGCAGCTGACCGCCTAGGGCGCGATCAATCTTGCCAGCCTGCGCCCAATGGGGGGAGGCCACCAGCAGGCGGGTATGATCCAGCAGCCCCTTAGCGGTTAGCGCTTGGGGCAGCCCCCACCAGTCCAACAGCTCAACGGTTGGATCCTGGCGCAGCGTGGTTGGCCAGTGACGCTGTGCCCAGCCGCTGTCGATATGCCAGCGCAGCAGCAGAAGCAGCAGCAGCAGGATAGCGCCACTGCCCCACAGCCAGCCGCGGATGATACGGCGGCCTGGGGTGAAAAGACGGGTAGTGGCCAGCCGATTTGCTAGCGGATTTAAGCGCGCCGCATCAATCGCCGCACCCAACAATGGCAGAGCCATCAGATAGCCTGGCGATGGCCAATGCGGCAGGATGCGCCCGCCCGCCCACAGGGCTGTCAGGGCAAAAAAGCCAATCATGATGACCGCCGAAACACTGAACAGCCAGGCTGGGCTCATGCGCGCCGAAGGATCCCTAAGGCCACACCCAAAGGCACGCAGCAAGACCATCATCAACGGCAACCATAGCCAGGGCATCAGATAGGCGGCTTGCCCCGCCAAGGCGGCGGCCATTTTTTCTGGATACAGGGCAAAGAAGGAGGATTCCGTGGGGGAGGGCATGCCGCGATTGCCCTGAAAAGCCAGCGATATCCATTGATGCTGGCTGTTCCAGATGATGACGGGGCTAAACAGCGCGATGGCCAGGGCGGCGGCGATCCAGGGGGCAGGGTGCCGCAACCAGCGCCGATGATGGGGATGACTGAGCAAAAAGACCAGCACCGCCAGCGGCAAAAAGACGGCGGTGTATTTGCTGAGCATGGCCAGGCCAAGGGCAATCCCGCTGGCCAGCCACCAACCCCATATTGCAGGCTGATGATTGTGGGAGGGGTTAGAGGGTACTACGCGCAGCAGGCACGACAGGCTGACCAGCCACCAAAATATCAGCAGGCCATCGGGCAAAATCCAACTGGCGGTGCTGAGGGTAAAAACGGGGGCAAGATTGAACAACAGGGCGCTGTACCACCCCGCCCATTCCCCAAACTGCCGTGCGGCCAGGCGAAACAGCAGCCAGCTTGATCCAGCAAACAGCAGGATAAAGGGCAGTCGTAGCAGGGCGGCCGATTCACTGCCGACCAGCCGGCGCGTCGCCCCAACCAGCCAAAAGGCCAGCGGCGGATGGTCAAAATAGCTTAACGACCAATGGCGGGCGATGGCGACCATATAGGATTCATCAACACCCAACCCGATCGCGGAGGCCAGCCATAGCCGTAACAGGCCACCGCCGATAAGCAGGGCGATCATCAGCCTGGTTGGGGTTAGGGTGCGTAGGGGCATGAATCAGCTGGGGGGTGGGGGATGACCGAAAAGGGCTATGCTGTCTAAACGCTTGGGGGCGCTGTCTAAAGGGTTAGGGGCATCCCGCCTGTTTCTTTTCCGATTCTGCCCGCTGTTTCAGGGATGAGGGGGCATCCGGATGCTCCTTCAGCACGCGCGCAAAGGTTTGGCAGGCCTGTTGCTTTTCCCCCATGGATTCCAGGCTGACCCCCAATTTCAACAAGCTTTCCACCGCCTTGCTGCCCTTAGGGAATTTGCGATAGCTTTCCAGATATTGGCCAGCGGCATCGGGATAGTTTTTCTGAGCGCTATAGGTTTCGCCCAACCAGAACAGGGCATTGCCGGTCAGGTTGTCATTGGGATTGGCGGTCACAAAACTTTTAAAGGTCTTTTCAGCCTCAGGGTAATTGCGTTGCTGCAAATAGGAGAAGGCGCGATTGTATTGCTCCCGCGGGGTAGCACCAGCAGCAGGTGTTGCGGTTGCGGCTGCAGCCCCCTTCGCATCCCCAGCTTTCGCCGCGCCAGCCGCCGCATTGTTGGCGGCAGGGCGGTTGGTATTGGCCAATGCCTGGTCGGCATCGGGAATGGACGCACCCGCAGGAGGGGTAGCGCCCGAAATAACCTTAGGTTCAAAACTGGCCTTGGTACGCCCCTTAGCGTCGGTTTTCAGGTTGCCCAATTGACCCGCCACCGTGGCCGGTTCGGCTGATTTTTCTGCAGCAGCAGCCTGGGCAGGGGCAGGGGTTGTTGGGGCGGTGTCTGCTGCACGACCATCGCCGGCACGGGCGGCGGTTGGGTTCGTTTGGACAGCTTGGCCAGTTTGGGCAGCATTGGTTTGATTGGCTTGATTGTGGCTAGCTTGGGCGTCTTCGATTTTTCTTAGGCGCGCTTCCAGATCGCCAACCCGCTCTTTAAGCTGGGTATTTTCCTGACGGACTTGAAAAACTTGTTGCTCCAGCTGGCCAGTAAGGTTTTGCAGGGCGGATTCAAGATCGCTAACCCGGCCGCTGAGGCTGTCGTTGATTTGTGATGCGTTGTCAATGGATCCAGCGGATCCAGCCCCACCCGCACCGCCGCTTTCCCCGCGAAAGGTTTGGCGCCTAAGGGTGGTCATATCGCGGTCTAAACGGTTCAACCGTTCAACCACGCTTTGAAGTTCGGGACTGGCAACGGCGGGTTGCGCCATCATGGGGTGGGGGGCAATTGTTACCCCCGCAAACAATAGGGCGGCCATGACGACCGCCCTAAAGTTGATTTGCATCATGCTCATCCGCTTATCCTAAAAAGTGTTCGCAGATGGTCATCATTACATTACGTTTGCACCAGCTTCCTGGACAACGGTAACCGCACGACGGTTCTGGCTCCAGGAGGCTTCGTTCGCACCCAATACAGCGGGACGCTCTTTGCCGTAGCTGATGGTTTGCAGACGCTTGGCATCAATGCCTTTGCTGACCAAGTAGTTCTTGGCAGCGGTCGCACGACGCTCACCCAGCGCCAGGTTGTATTCACGGGTACCACGCTCATCGCAGTGACCTTCGATCACCACTTTGGTTGAGGCATATTGCTTTAACCAAGCAGCTTGACGATCCAAAACTTGCTGGGAATCTGATTTAACATCAGATTTGTCAAAGTCAAAAAAGACGCGGTCGCCAACATTGACAACAAAGTCAGCGGCACTGCCAGGGGCGGCCGTGGTGCCCGATGAACGGGCGTTGCCAGCGCCTTTCAGGGCGTCGCTTGATTCAGTGGATGATTCGCAAGCAGCCAACAAAGCGACGGCTGCGAATGCTGTTAAAAGTTTCCGATACATTACATTCCTCTCAGAACTCACAGGTTTAAAGACTTACGCCAACGATTTAGATTGCCTATTTCGTGTGACGAACGACGCCGCTTTGTGAAAGCACCGTTTGAATCAAGAGATTGTCGTCATGCCTTGCATCTGTCAAGTAAGCCCTAACAAACTTGGCATAAAAACAAGTTTTTCCCCGCAAACTGTTGCAATTATGTTACAGTGTGACCCGCCTGCTACGATTGTATGGGTCTGCATCAGGCCGACCCACAATAAGGAACGAAATAAGTAACCCCCTAAGGAGTAATCCTTCTAAGGGATGCGGGGCGACCAGGCTGGGTCGGATGCATCCAGCGGGGTTGGCACCACCCGCTCATTCTCCCCCGTCAAATCAACACTAACCAACTTGCTGGTTCCCCCTGTGCCGCGGCTGTTGCCAGGCGTTTGGCGGAAAAACATCAGCACGCGACCATTGGGTGACCAGGTTGGCCCCTCATCCAGCCAGCTTTGGCTTAGCAACCGTTCCCCCCGTCCATCGGGGCGCATCACCCCGATGTAAAAGGTGCCGCCCTCAATCTTGGTAAAGGCAATCAAATCGCCGCGCGGCGACCAAACCGGCGTGCCGTAGCGGCCACCATTGCCATAGCTGATGCGCTGAACATTGCTGCCATCGGTATTCATGGTGTACAGCTGCTGGCTGCCGCCACGGTCGGAGTTAAAGACAATCTGTTTGCCATCAGGGGAAAAGCTGGGCGAGGTGTCGATGGAGGGGTTATAGGTTAACCGCCGCGTCGCCCGACTGCGTAAATCCAGGGTATAGATTTCTGAGTTTCCATCGCTAGCCATGCTCATCACCACGCTGCTGCCATCGGGGGAAAAGCGCGGGGCAAAGGTCATGCCCGGGAAATTGCCCAACACCTCTTCTTGACCCGTGTCGATGTTCAACAGGTGAACCCGCGGCTTATTTTTGGCATAGGACATGTACACAACCTCTTGCGCGGAGGTTGAAAAACGCGGGGTCAGCGCCATGCTGCGTCCATCGGTTAGATAGCGATGGTTGGCGCCATCCTGATCCATAACCGCCAGCCGTTTGATGCGGTTGGTGGCGGGGCCGCTTTCGGCCACATAGACCACCCGCGAATCGAAATAACCATCCTCACCCGTCAGCCTTTTGTAAATCTCATCTGAGGTGATATGGGCGATACGCCGCCAGTTTTGCGGCAGGCCAAAATAGGCCAAGCCGGCCAGCTGATCTTCGGCCACCACGTCCCACAGGCGAAACTCAACCCTTAAACGGCCATCAGGCTGCTGCTCCACCGTGCCCACCACCAGCGCCTTGGCACCAATCACCCGCCAATCGGCAAAGCGTGGTTGGCTGGCGATTGTGACATCGCGTTGGATAAAGGCGTTGGGATCCACCATGCGAAACAGGCCGCTGCGTTCCAAATTGGCGCGAACAACCCCGCTGATATCCTTGCCGAATTTGGCATCGCCTGGCGTTTTGCCAGCAAAGTCCAGAATCGCAACGGGCAGCGGTTCGGAATGGCCGCGGGTAATATCCACCTTTAATTCAGCCAGGGCAGGGCTGGTCAGCCCTATCAACAGCACCAAACAGGACAACAAAATCCGCATTGCAACCACCAAGCGTTCTGTGTGAAAGGAACGGGCAAAAAAAGACCCAAGCTGAACATTGCTTACCATTGATGGCAGGAACATGGCAATTGCCCTTAATCGCCCCACGAACGCTTGCAAAAAATTGGGTGCGGCGGGCGCGAACGGGGCTGTGCGGCGGATCCTGCCTAAGTTTATGGCCAAATTTGACTGGTAAGGCGCTAGCAAGTCCCAAAACTTTGCATTAGGATAATGGCCATTACGCAACAAACATCAGGATGAATCGATTCATGACCGCACCCCAACCACCTTTTGCCCCAACAATCGCCAAATTGGCCTTAGATTGCGGGGTGGTGTTAACGGGGCGGGGCTTTGGCGCATGCGGCCTGCAGGTGGGGGAGCTGTGCTTTAACACTGGCATGACGGGGTATCAGGAAACCTTAAGCGACCCTTCCTTT
The DNA here is from genome assembly GCA_044375625.1 of Alphaproteobacteria bacterium. GTDB lineage: Bacteria > Pseudomonadota > Alphaproteobacteria > CAISOG01 > CAISOG01 > CAISOG01. Next base: position 6,643 of record JBILMH010000028.1, on the reverse strand, counting down.
GCGGGGCAGATTATTACCTTTACCAGCCCCCATATTGGCAATGTTGGTTGCAACCCTGAAGATATGGAGGGGGCAGTGCCACGGGCGTTGGGGCTGATTGCCCGCACCTTGCCGACCATGCCATCCAACAATCGTGCCCGCGAAAGCCTGAACGACTGGCTGTGTCGCCATGGCTTGATTGGCCTGGCGGAGGTGGATACCCGCGCCCTAACCCTGTTAATCCGTGACGGCGGCGCGCCTAAAGCCGCGCTGTGGCATGGGGCGGCTATTGACGCGCCCGATGATGCGGCCTTGGTGGCTAAGGCTAAGGCCTGGGGCGGGCTGGAGGGGATGGATTTGGCCAGCCAGGTCAGCACACAGGCTGCCTATGACTGGACGGAGGGGTTGTGGGCGCCGCAAGCGAAGGCGCAAGAGGTTGAGGGGGCGTCATCGACTGTTGCCCTAAAGAAACCGACCGTCGTGGTTATCGATTTTGGGGTGAAGTCCAATATCTTGCGCCATTTGGTCGCGCTGGGCTGTCGCGTTCGGGTCTTGCCCGCCAGTGCCACCGCCGCGCAAGTGCTGGCGGAATCGCCCGCTGGCGTGTTGCTGTCCAATGGGCCGGGGGATCCCGCCGCCACGGGGGTGCGGGTGGTGCCGATGATTGCGGAGCTGTTGACTCACAAGCTGCCGATTATGGCTATCTGCCTGGGGCATCAGTTGCTGGCGCTGGCGTTGGGGGGTAGCACCTATAAATTGCCCCTGGGGCATCGCGGCGCCAACCATCCCGTGCTGTTGGCCAATCATCGCGTGGCGATTACCAGCCAGAATCATGGCTTTGCGGTTGCCCATGACGGGGGAAATGACCAGGAAAATGACCAGGAAAATGGCTTGCAAATTACCCAACGGTCGCTGTTTGACGGCACGGTGGAGGGCTTTACCCACCCTGATTATCCCATCATTTCGGTGCAATATCACCCCGAAGCCTCCCCAGGCCCCCTGGAGGGTGGCGCGCTGTTTGCCGAGTTTTATCAGCTGATGCAATCGGTCGCGAAATCGGATATGGTATCGAGTGCGGCATAAAATAGTGCCGCATAAGATAAGGTGAGGTTCGCTATGAAATCGCCCCCCCAACAGGTTCCTAAAGCGCTTGCCCGGGCGATCTTTTGGGCAAGGCCAATCGGTTTGGTGATAGCCCTTACCCTGCCCCTGCATGCCTGTGTTAACAACAGCGTGCCCGCCCCCGTTGTGGATGGCTTGGCGGCCAATCGTGGCACGGCCAATCGTGGCACGGCCAATCGCGCCGCCGCCAGTGGGGGCAGCCGTTCCAACAAAAATGCCGCCGCCCCAAATCCTGCCGCAACAGGGGTTAGCAGCCTGGGTACGCCGGTGGCTAGGGCTGCCGCGGTTGAAACCACCACGCTGCCGCCCCCGCCTGGTGCTAAAGCGGCCAAAACTTCTGCAACCATCGCTAAGCCCCAATCGTTAACGCCAGAGCCCGCAACCGCAACCGCCCTTGCCCCCGTGCAGGAAGCGTCAACCTCTGCCACAAACTCTCCTCCCACCCCCGCCATCGCTACAACCATGGCGGCCGCTGAGCCTGGTGCGGCACCATCCGCCATTGGCGATCGCCTGCCCGCCCTGGCCAATACGGCGGGGGTTGGCACAGCGCCAGCGATGATATGGCCTGTGCAGGGGCGATTGCTGTCCAGCTATGGTCGCCAAGACGGGGGGGCGTTTAACGACGGTGTCAACCTGGCCGCGGCCGCGGGCAGCGTGGTTAAGGCCGCCGCCGATGGCACCGTTACTTATGCTGGCCGTGATGAAACCTATGGCAATCTGATGTTGGTGGAACATGCCAATGGCTGGATCACCGCCTATGCCCATCTTGAGGCGCTGTACGCCAAAAGTGGGGATACGGTCAAACAGGGGGCAATGATCGGGCGGGTTGGGGCGACGGGTAAGGTTAAGGAGCCGCAATTGCATTTTGAACTGCGCCAGGGCAAACAGCCAGTGGATCCGATGCTGCTGATGCCTAAGCTGGCCGCCTTTTAGACTTTCCGACTTAGCTTCCCCGACTGGGCAGCCATGCCTTAGCACCCGCACCAAAGCGCGGTTGACCCTTTGGCAAAAAATGATAGGTTGACGGGTAAGTTTTGACCAACATTTGGGCAAGTTCCCCCCATAGCACCTGATGGATATTGTTTATGAGCCTTGATCAATCAATCGCGACAGAAACGGCGGCAGGCATCACCGCTACCAGCGGCACCAGCGCCAACCTAACCGATAGCCCTGCCCCCGCTGCGTCAACAGGCATTGCGCGCAAACCGGCGTGGATTCGGGTTAAGGCACCCGTGTCGGCGGCCTATCACGAAACCCGCACCCTGATGCGCGATCTAAAGCTGAACACGGTGTGTGAGGAGGCGGCCTGCCCCAACATTGGGGAATGCTGGGCGAAAAAGCATGCCACCGTGATGATTTTGGGCAGCGTCTGCACCCGCGCCTGCAGCTTTTGCAACATCAAAACCGGCCGCCCCGACCTGTTGGATCCGCATGAGCCAGAGAATGTGGCGATCGCGGTGGGGCAGATGGGGTTAAGCCATGTGGTGGTGACCTCGGTTGATCGCGACGACCTGCCCGACGGCGGCGCGGAACATTTTGCGCAAACCATTGCCGCCATTCGCCGCCATTCGCCTGGCACCACCATCGAAATCCTGACCCCCGATTTTTTGCGTAAGCCTGGCGCGTTGGAGGTGGTGGTGGCCGCCAAGCCCGATGTTTACAACCACAATTTGGAAACCGTGCCGCGTTTGTACGCTGAGGTGCGGCCTGGCGCCCGCTATTTCCACTCCCTATGGTTGCTGAAACGGGTGAAGGAGCTGGATCCCAGCATGTTTACCAAATCAGGTATCATGGTCGGCCTGGGCGAAGGGCGGGAGGAAGTGTTGCAGGTGATGGACGATCTGCGCGCCGCCAATGTCGATTTCATGACGATTGGCCAGTATTTGCAACCAACCCCCAAACACCACGCCCTGGAACGCTATGTCACGCCTGAGGAGTTCAAAAGCTATGAGACCTGGGCGTATGCCAAGGGCTTTTTGATGGTGTCCTCCAGCCCGCTCACCCGCTCCTCCTATCACGCGGGGGATGATTTTGAACGGATGCGGCAGGCGCGCTTGGCGCAGTTGCAGGCGGCTGCGAAGGTGGCCGAGGTCGTTGCCTAACGAGGCCGAAACTTTATAGTCATTCCACTTTAAAAATCTCCAGTGCTGCAAATGCTTTGACCTCTGCGATACGGTGCTCATGTACGTCCATGTACACTCCGCTCCGTTTCTCGATTTCATAACATTTTCGCTGGCTGTATATTTTTAAATTGAAACAACTATAGATTTTCTGCTTAATCGGTGCCGCAAAAATCCAAAAAGAAAGCCCCCAGCCATGACCAAAACCGCTCTCGTCATCCCATCCCGCTATGGCTCGGTGCGGTTTCCTGGCAAGCCGTTGGCCGCGGTTGCGGGCTATACCATGCTGCAACGGATTTGGGGCATCGCCCAGCAGGTTAAGAATGTCAGCGGCGTTTACATCGCCACCGATGACCAACGGATTGCCGACCATGCCGTCGGCTTTGGCGCAACCGTGGTGATGACCCCCGAAGACTGCGCGACCGGCACCGATCGGGTGCAGGCGGTTTTCGCTCAGCTGCCCGCCGCCGAACGACCCGACGCGGTGGTGAATTTTCAGGGTGACGCGCTGTTAACCCCGCCCTGGGTGTTGCAGGCGATGGTGGATGAGTTGCAACAGTCGCCCAGCATCGGCATGGTCACGCCCGTCTGGCAAATGACCTTGGCACAGCTGGCGCAGCTGAAAAAGAACAAGGAATCGAACCCCAGCAGTGGTACGTTGGCGGTGTTCGATAAAGACCGCAACGCCCTGTATTTCTCTAAAAATATCATCCCCTATTTCCGCAAGCTGCCTGAGGGTGATTCCATCCCCGTCTATCGCCACATCGGGCTGTATGGCTATCGGTTGGAGGTGTTGAATCAGCTGTCCACCCTGCCGCAAACCCCGTTGGAGGTGGCGGAGGGGTTGGAACAGCTGCGCGCCCTGGAAAATGGCATTCCGATTCGTTGCGTGCTGGTGGATTTTCGCGGCCGCACCCATTGGAGCGTTGATGCGCCAGGCGATGTGGCGGTGGCGGAACAGTTGATTGCCCAGGAGGGGGAGTTGGTGGATTTTGCCAGCATCTTTGCCGATGCCACCATCCCCGCCTAAAGCCGCATCCATGACACAACCCGCCATGACACAACCCGCCATGACACGCCTGTTAATCGCGCGTCACGGCAACACTTTTGCCCCTGGCGACACGGTGGTCACGGTGGGCAGCCGTAACGATTTGCCGCTGGTGGACAAGGGGGTGGAGCAGGCGGTCGCCCTGGGGCAAGCGCTGGCACGCACCAACCGCCGCCCGACCGTGGTGTTTGCGGGCGCCCTGCAACGCCAATACCGCTTTGCCGAAATCGTGCTGCAAACCCTGCAACTGGATTTGCCCGTGCGGCAGGATGCGCGGCTGAATGAGATTGATTTTGGCGACTGGACGGGCTTAAGCGATGCCCAGATTCAACAGCGTTTTGGCGCGGAGGAGTTTGCCGCCTGGCACCAGCGCAGCCAATTTCCTGGCGGCGACCGTTGGGGCGAAGGTGAGGCGCAGGTGATCGCGCGGGTAGAGGATTTTTGCCGTGAGTTGCCACAACACCTGCCCCACCCCAATGATTGCGCGCTGGTGGTCAGCTCCAACGGGGCGTTACGCTATTTCCTGCGGCTGGTGCCTGGATTGTTTGACCAGCGCAACGGCCAGGCGGCGGTGCGGATGAAAACCGGCCAGGTCAGCGAGTTTGTGCAAGGGGAGGGCGTTTGGCGGCTGAATCTGTGGGATCAAAACCCTGCCGAGCTATAGTCATTCCACTTTAAAAATCACCAGTGCTGCAAATGCTTTGACCTCTGCGATACGGTGCTCATGTACGTCTATGTACACTCCCGCCGTCGCTGCGCTATGGCGCGCCTAGCCGCTCCGTTTCTCGATTTCATAACATTTTCGCAGGCTGTATATTTATAAATTGGAACGACTATATCTTAATCGAGTCATCTCAACCATTTTGATTTTAGGGCTAGCAAAAGCCAAAAAAGATGCTATAAGAGACGACCGTATATTGAATCGCTTGGAGCCTTATCATGGCAAAATCCGCAGTCATCCTGGTCAAATTGCTTAGCACCGCTGGCACGGGCTATTATTACGTTGCAAAACGTAACCCCCGCAAGCTGGTCAACAAATTGGAATTCCGCAAATACGACCCACGGGTTCGTAAGCATGTGGTTTTTAAGGAAGCCAAGCTTAGCAAATAGGCTTTCGGCTGGATGAACCGCATCCTTCCTGCTCAAAAGCTTAGTCCGCAACAGTTGCCGACCCTGTGCCACCGTCACCAGCTGGTGATTGGCGTGGATGAGGTTGGCCGTGGTTGCCTGGCGGGGCCCGTTACCGCCGCCGCCCTGTGCTGGCTTCCCGTAGCCCAAACCGTTCATCACGCGCCCGCCATTGCCCAACAGGTGCGCGATTCCAAAACGATCAGCGCGCCGCAACGGCAAAAATTGGCCGCCACCATTGTTGACCATGCCCACCACGCCCTGGGTCATGCCAGCGTGGCGGAGATTGACCGGATCAACATCTTGCGCGCCAGCCTGCTGGCCATGAGTCGCGCCCTGGAAGCCCTGATGATCGCGTTATCAGCGCGAGAGGATGCCCCGCCCCTGACCAACATCGCCGTGGTGGTGGATGGCACCCATGCCCCGCAACTGCCACCCGCGCTGATTCCTGCCAATAGCGCCGATATCCAGCTGTACACCCTGATCAACGGTGACAGCCAGCTGTCAGAGGTAGCGGCGGCCTCTATCATGGCTAAGGTTGCCCGCGATCACCACCTAACCGCGCTGGCCGCCGATTATCCCGCCTATGGTTGGGATCGCAACAAGGGCTATGGCAGCCAACAGCATTTGGCCGCGCTGACCACCCATGGCGTCACCCCCCACCACCGCCGCAGCTTTGCCCCCGTCAAGGCCGCCGCCTAGCCGCGCCTATATCCCATGCCCGCGCCGCCCGTTGCTGCCCCGATAACCCTACAAATTGATTAGGGCGGCGTCGTTGATGGTAACGCCCAGGGTTTTGCGGATATCCTGTTGCAGGGCGTCGGTAACATCCTTTTGTAGGCTGGTGGTCAGCTGTTCGGTCAATTGTTTGTAAGTGGGCGATGGTTGATCATCGGGGGTGAATTCCCGAATACTGGTCAGGCGCACCAGCCACAGCGATTTTTGATCCTGCCCCGTTATCAAATCTTGGTTGGCGGCGGTAAACAGCCCCATCACCAATTCGGGCGGCAATTCCAACGGATTATCCTGTTGCGTGAAGAAGTTTGAGCTGTCCGTCTTGCCCCCCTCGCTGGCCGCCAAGGATGCCAGGGTGTTGCCCGATCGCGCCTGCGTCAGCAAGGTTTGCAATTTCGCCTCAGCCGCTGTTTGCAGCTTTTGTTTGGTCAACAGCTGGACAATTTCATCCCGCACCTTGGCATAGGGGCGCGTGCTGGTCGGTATTTCCTGATCCACCCGCATCACCAAA
>JBILMH010000003.1:0-66390 GCA_044375625.1 Alphaproteobacteria bacterium | reverse complement strand
CGATGGCGTGCTGGTACGTCTGACAGTTTTTGCCATCCATCCATCATATCGCGCATCGCATGGGGCAAGATCATCCTCAAGATTGTTTAGTCCTGTTCATGAAGGGGTGCATTTTTCAGTCGTTGGATTTTAGCGGCATAATCACCATCAGTGCCACCAAAAACTGCTGTGCCCGCCACCAAAACGCTGGCACCCGCCGCCCACAGCTGCCCCGCGGTCACGGGGTTGACCCCACCATCGACGACCAGCTCAATTTGCCCCGCATCGCCGCCAACCTGCCGACCCGCCTCAAGAATCATTGCCTTAACCGCCGCCACCCGCGCCAACCCCTGCGGAATGAACTGCTGACCACCAAAGCCAGGGTTAACGGTCATCATCAACACCTGGTCAATATCGTCCAACACCGGCTGCAACACCTCCAACGGGGTAGCGGGGTTAAGGGCGACGCCCACCTTGCACCCCGCCGCGCGAATCAGTTGCAGGCTGCGATGCAGATGGGGGCCAGCTTCTGGATGAATGGTCAGGCGATCGGCGCCAGCCTTAGCGAACAGGGGGATAAAGGCATCGACGGGGGCAATCATCAGATGCACATCAAAGGGCAGGTCGGAATAGGGGCGCACCGCCGCCATCACATCGGCGCCAATGGTCAAATTGGGCACGAAATGGCCATCCATCACATCCCAATGCAACCAGTCTGCCCCCGCCTGCGTCACCACCCGCGCCGATGCCCCCAGATTGGCAAAGTCGGCGGATAGCAGGGAGGGGGCAATTTTCATGGATATGGGCTTGAAATGTTTGCTTGAGTATTGGGTTGGGGCAGCAGAAAACGGGGGCGTCGTCGTCTTTCAGGTGGAACAGGTGGCCAGATTCGGGGCATGGCAACAGCAGCCGTAGCAACAGCCGCCGCTGAAGCAACCGCTGGCCGCCGCCCTTTGACCCTAAACCCCGATGGTTAACGGTTGGTTAAAGAAGACTTAGTTAATGACCTGTATCCGCTGTGGTCAAGCCGTTTGCACGCTGGGGTGTGTGGTTGTCTCAAGACGGCCTATGGCTTAGCAATCGGAGACTCTACGCAAAGGCGATGACAGTTGTTTATCGACTAAGGCTGGTGGCGCAGATATCGTTAAGAGTGCCAACAAAACCCCTAAGCTGCACGAGCCAGTTGTTGAAGCGCTTCATTTTTAAGAAGTTCTAAAAAATTTAGATGTTCCATAGCGTCATTTGTTATCTCAATGCTACAAAAACCATTTTTACTATCGCCTTGAACACAAAACAAAGCGGTTATTCCCATAGGTTTTTTAAGATGTTCTATGATTGCATAGGCCACCTTGATTGCATCGGCCACCTTCGGCTCTTCGACTTTGGCCGCGTATCTGATGCGATCATTATCCACAAATTTTTCAAATCTTAAGGGGCACCCCACTCCGTCGACAACAAGATTTACTTGAAAGGCCAAATCCATCTCTCTTTCCTGTTTATTCGTTTAACCTTGTCAACAATAAACACAAAAAGTTGCCTGTCAAAGTAATTTTTTCTAAAATTTAGAGATGGCTTATCATAAAATTTTGCGCCAGCCAAAAGCCGCCCCTACCCCCTACCGCGCCTGCATGGGGGCAGGCATGGGGGTGGTGCGCACCCGTGCCAAAGCCTCACTGCGCTCTGCGCCAGTCAAGACGGCGGCCAATTGGTCGGCCAGCTTGCGCGCCTCCGCCACCCCCGATTGCGCCGCGCTGACAATCCACCGATAGGCCTCCACCCGGTCACGCGGCGTGCCATTCCCCTGCCACAGCATCACGCCGCGATCATAGTGCGCCTGTGGATAGCCCAATTCCGACGCATGGGTGATCCAGGCAAAGGCAATTCCCTGTTTTTTGGCATCACTAGCCGCGCGTTGCAGCAGCATTTTGCCTAGGCGAAAACAGGCGGCGGGCAAATCCTGTGCCGCCGCCCGCCCATACCACTGCATGGCCAAATTCTCATCAACCTTAATACCCCAACCATGTTCCAACAGCCCGCCATAGGCGTATTGGGCGGGGGCAAAGCCGAGACCCGCGGCCTTTTGATACAGATCGGCGGCCTTGGCCTGATCCTGATCCACGCCCTGCCCCATCATGTACAGATTGGCCAGCGCAAAGATGGCCTTAACCTGGCTGTTGTTGGCGTATTGTTGCAACACCGGCAGGGCGGATTTGTAATTTTGCAGGCTGAGATCCTTTAACGCCTGGCTAAGGGGATCCAGAATTGCCTGCGCCTGCGGGGCATAGCTGGTCGGGGGCGGTGCAGCCTGTGCCTGATGACCCCAACCCGCCATCAGCAGGCTGATAAAGGCCAACAACAAACGAGGCAGCATTCGGGGACTTCGCATCGCCTTAGCTTCCCGAAGCTTTACGAGAGGTTGCCGCCACTTCCATAATCCGATCCACCAGACGGCTAAAGGGTAGGCTTTGCACCAGCACTGATCCGGGGCCAACCAGATGGGCAAAAAACAACCCCTCCCCCCCGAACAACACATTGGTAAAACCGCCGACAAATTTGATGTCATAGCTGACGCTGGCGCTGAACCCCACCAGGCAGCCTGTTTCGATATTCAGATGCTCGCCCGCCTCCAACCGATGCTCCACAATCGCGCCGCCCGCGTGGACAAAGGCCATGCCGTGCCCCTTAAGCCGTTGCAGAATAAAGCCCTCACCGCCAAAAAATCCCGCGCCCAGCTTTTTGGTAAAGGCGACGCCGATACCAACGTCCAGGGTGGCACAGAGAAAGGCATTCTTCTGACAAATATACTCGCCGCCGTGGTCATCCAGGGCTAACGGCATGATTTTACCAGGGAATGGCGCGCTGAACGCCACCCGCCCCATGCCCGCCCCGTCATAGCGAAAGCGCGACACAAAAAAGGATTCGCCAACGATCATCCGCTTAATACCGCTCAGAACGCCGCGGCCAGTGCCCGTGTTAATCTGCACCCCGTGGCTCATATACACCATGCTGCCGGGGTCGGCATAAACCTCGTCCCCGTCGGCCAAAACGATTTCGACCACCTGAATACTTTCGCCATAAATGTTATAGCCGCGCATAGTGCTCTCCTATATAGTTAGAGTGCTTTTGCCATCATAGCTGATTTTGCGCTATTGGCCAAGCCTGGGCTGTAATAATCTGTTGACCATCTCCCGCCCGATGGCAGGCGGTCAATTTAAGGCTGACACGGGCTTGGCTATCAGCAATTCTTAAGGTCGTTAGCAAACGTTAACCATATTTTTACAAATTTAACGCAAAACTTAAATGATAGTTAATTAAGCTTGGTATTGTAGCTTTTCACCACTGTTTTTCTGTTTCCACCACGGCCGTTGATGAGGTTGTTTGATGCGCGTTTTGTTAATTGAGGATGATTCCGCCACCGCCCAAATGCTTGAGCAAGTGCTGAAAGCTGGTGGTTACGTCGTGGACTCCACCGATTTTGGTGAGGACGGCTTGGATATGAGCAAGATTTACGATTACGACCTGATTCTGTTGGATCTGATGTTGCCAGACATTGATGGCCATAAAGTCTTGGCGCGCTTGCGCTCCGCCAGCATCAAAACGCCGGTGATGATCCTGTCTGGACGCGGGCAAATTGATGACAAGCTTAAGGGGTTGGATGGCGGCGCGGACGATTATTTAACCAAGCCGTTTGATCGGCGTGAGCTGTTGTCCAGGATTCAGGCGGTGATTCGCCGCTCTAAGGGGCATTCCTCCTCCCGCATTACGATTGGCAAGCTGGTGGTCAATTTGGACGCCCAAACCGTGGAGGTAGATGGGCGCACCGTTCACTTAACCATCAAAGAATATCGGATTATGGAGCTGTTGGCGATTCGCAAGGGCACCACCCTGACCAAAGAAATGTTCCTGAACCACCTGTATGGCGGCATGGATGAGCCTGAGGCGAAAATCATCGACGTCTTTATCTGCAAACTGCGCAAAAAACTGCAGGAAGTAACGGGCGGCGAGGATTATATCGAAACGGTGTGGGGACGCGGCTATATGCTGAAAGACCCTGTCGGCGCGACCAGCCAGCCTAAGGAAGCCTCTGTTCAGATGGCGTAAATCACAACTGCGGCCACGTCCTTCCGTCACGCCAGATGGTTTGGTTGCAATGGGAAACATTGTACTTTTAAAGAGTGCGCAATTATAGATAAGGACTTATTGACAGCGGCCAACCATTAATTATAGAATTGAGGGCAATTTAAGAGGATTGCCTTGGATTCTATGCCCCCCGATTTGAAAGCGGTTTTGCGTGATCAGTTGCATCAGACCGCACGCGTCGACGAAATAATTGCTGAGTTAACTTTTGAAATCCTGATCGATAATTTGCCAGTTATAGCTCAAAAAGCATGCGAATCTTCTAAAAGCCGTGAGATCGTAGTAGAAGCGATAACAAATCTTAAAGAGCTTCAAATTTTAGTCATGATTGATATTTTAGAGCAACTTAGCCAAACAGGAATTGACAATAAAGAACTTGCAAATAACTTTGTTAATCTTATTTCAGCTGATTTTTCTTATGACATAAAAAACAAAACAAGCATAGGAGCAAAAGTTTTCTGTGATGCCTTTACTTCAAATGGAAAGCTACCAGTTGAACGCCTGTCTCAAAGCCTTTACCGCATTAAAAAAAATGCACTTAGTTCAGCAAGCAACCACATAAACACACGCTAAAAATATTCTTACAATACACAGCAATAAATTATAATTTTTTTAGTTATTAAAGCTGGTTGTATTCCAGCAGGTCAAAGAAATAGGCCAAACGGGCGGGAGTGATCCGTTGGTTTTTATGCTGAGCGGTGAAATTGTACCAGATTTGGTACAGTGTCGTTATCTCACTGACGGCGGCAGACATATCCCAAAAAATCTCTCGGCTGTCCGCCAAAAACTGAATAAATTGTTTTGAGCTCTGACGCTTCACAAAAAGATTGCTATAAGCTTCATTGTAAAGGTCAATTTTATCTTTAATTTTTCGAGTGGTTTTTTTGATTTTAGATGCAAAATACAATTTTTTTTCAAAAACATTATTGCTTACATAAGAATGATTGTTTCCAACATTTGAAAACCATTTGGTCATTTTAGCGGCTTTTTCAGAGTTAGATCTGAAAATATACATATAATAAATGATACCCTTCCAGGAAAACAAAACATCTTCAACATCATTTATATTGACATTTAACGGCTTCATGATGCTGGCCGTTTCATCACAAAGTCGCCCATTCCATAATAAATCAACCAGTCTTGCGGATTGGTTTGATGTTATTTTTTTATCTAGATAGGCAAATTTTAAAATAGGCATAAACTGCTTTGAAACAAATTCATAGATTTCACGCCACTCATCTTTTGACACATTAAAATAGTCTTCTGGCACATTTATTCTTTTTCTTCGAAAGTTTTCACTAAGAATAAATGGGTCTACCGTCGGAACATCAAGAAACGACGACATAATATTCTGATCATGCTTAATAATTTCACAATACTGCTTACTGTTATTACATAAAACCCCCACAATTTCCTCTAGGCTACTTTCAGCTATTTCAAAGGTCATGCCGCCATTTAATATATTGTCTTCATAGGGATAATACAGCTTTGTAAGCAGCTTATCGCTGGGTTTTCCCGGGTCGTTTTTTGATTTTTCATAAAAATTAGGCTGCTTAACAATGATACAATCATTAAGAACAGGTATTTTAAAAACAAACTCTGTTTTGCTGTCTTTTTTTAATTGTCTCGTAACCTCACGGCAATTAAAAACTCGCACGGATCCCAATTTTACTGTTTCAACAAAAACATCGATATCCATAAAAGACCCTTAAAAATTAGACAAAAGTCAAACCAATCACATTCAAATATAAAGTGAATTTGTTAAAATATTACTCAACTATTGCATACATTTGCATGAAACACAAAACAATCGATTATCTGTCCACGCCCCCCCCCCTTCGCTCTTGCCGCGGGGTGACGATTGACTTATGGCTTAATGCAGTAGCAATTTTTTTATGAAGGCGTTGCCATGCATCTTACCATCGTGACGGGCAGTCATCGTTTAGACTCAGAATCCCTTAAGGTTGGCCGCTATCTGGGCCAACATTGGTCACAGCTGCACCCCGACAGCACCAACAGCCTGATTGATTTGGCGCAAACCCCCCTGCCCCTGTGGGATGGCCAACATCAGGATGCCACCAGCAACAGCGGTAAGGCCTGGGGCAAGATGGTGCCCATGCTGCAATCCGCCGATGCCTTTGTCATTGTTGCGCCAGAATGGGGCGGCATGGCGCCCGCCGCGCTGAAGAATTTCTTTTTGTTTGCCAGCAGCGCCGAATTGGGTCACAAGCCCGCCCTGCTGGTATCGGTATCGGCGGGCATTAGCGGCGCCTATCCGATCGCGGAATTGCGCAGCAGCAGCTATAAAAACAACCATATTTGCTATATCCCCGAACATCTTATCGTGCGCCAGGTGGGCAATGTGCTGAACAGCCAGGATGCCAGCAGCCCAGAGGATCAGGCGATTCGCAATCGCGCCGACTTTGCCCTGAATATCCTGGCGGCCTATGCCAAGGCGTTGCAACCCGTGCGTGCCAGTGGCATTACCCAAAACAAGGCGTATCCCTTTGGCATGTAACGAAAGCTAGGGCGTCATCAGCTCGGCTGAAGCTAAGTTATAGTTGTTCCAATTTAGAAATATACAGCCTGCGAAAATGTTACGAGGTCGAGAAACGGAGCGGCTGGGCGCGCCATAGCGTAGCGACGGCGGGAGTGTACACGGAAGTACATGAGCACCGTATCGCAGAGATCGTGATATTTGCAGCACTGGAGATTTTTAAAGGGGAATGACTATAGCAAGCGCGTCATCAGCACGGTTAACCAATCTGGCCAAAGCAGCATGACCAAAAAGCCAACAATCAAGCCTGGGCCAAAGGGCATGGCCATCCGGAAATGAAATTGCCGACTGATTAGGGCAATCAGCGCCATCATAATCAATGAACTTAGGGATCCAACCAGCACCATGCCGGTTAGCTTGGCGGGCCCCAACCAGGCACCACAGGCGGCAAACAGCTTCACATCGCCAAAGCCAAAGCCTTCCTCTCCACGCAGCCGCCAAACCAATTCGTAAAAGCCCCAGGCGGTCGCCAAGGCCAGCAAGGATCCCTGCCAGGCCTGTGTCCAGCTGCATCCTGGTAGAGGGGCGGTTAAGGCAACCACCATGCCAATCAGCCAGATCAGGGCGTTAATCAGGTCGGGCAGGATCAGTTCACGCCAATCCCACACCAAATGCGCCATCAGGCAACCCGCCAACAGAATAATGGCCAACGCCTGGCCGCCGCCCAACAATTCCATCAGCCAGCCCCCCCGCCCAAAACCGCATCCCAAACCCTAGCCATGATTACCCGTTGCCCCCCGATCCGCGTGAGGCGGCCGCCTGCGCCATGGCGGAGCTTTCCGCCCCACCCATGCTGATAGAATTGGACTGGCTGCCCCCCGGGGTGCCACCCGCGGCGGCTACCTTACGCTTTTTGACGGCATCCTCAGCCTCCTTACGCGCCTGTGCCAACATGCTTTCGATGTCGTTGATCGAGGTGTGCAAAAGCGCATCTTCGGGATCCGTGGATTTGTGGAACAGCGCTTTCAATTGATACCAACGGCGATCCAGGGTGCGCTCCAAATAGGCCGATACCGGTTTTCTAAGGCGAAATACCAGAGCCAGCCCCGTGGTTATCCAAACAAAAGCCGCCGCCGTCAGGACAAACACCAAAAACCATGGAATCACCACCCCCGCGTCATAATAGCGCGGCAATGCCGCCCAATGGCTGGCATGGTTGGCCTGAAACAGCCAAAATACTCTGCCCATTGCATCGGTGAAGGGAACAGGGTTCAAGCTTAGGAAAAACACCACAAAGCCAACCACCACCAACGTCCAGCCACCCAACAAAATCGCGCTGCTAACTGCCCAGCTTAGCGGCTTGCTGATCAATCGCCCCAAACGTTGCAGGGTGATCGCTTCCTTAATTTTTTTAACTGGATTGGGTTTTTCCACCACAATCGGGGCGGGCTTTCCCTGCTCAAGAAATCTTTTAAGCGCTTTCAGGGCGGGGGTTTCGGCCAATTCGGTTGAGGCCAGCACCTTTTCCACCGCCTCAGCCGACCCAAGGCCTTCTTCATTAAGGATAAAGGGTTCCGCACTTTGGCTAGAGGGGCTGCTGGCGCGCGCGCCGCCAGGATTGCCAGCCGCACTGGATGATGAACGGGAGCCAGGACTGTCGAGCGGTGATGGGCTGGGCTGCCCCGTGACAGGTTCTGACGGTTCACCCGCAATAGCCGTCGTCGGCGGCGGAATGTTAAAGACCGCGCCGCGCCGCCCCGTGCGGTTAGGGTTAAAACCGACGCCCTCTTCTGATGCAGGGGCTGCTGGGGGGGTGGAGGCGCTGGCACTGGCGGTGGTGGTAGTAGCGGTGGCACTTGTCTGGGTTGGGGGGCTGGTGTCGGCAGAGCGGTCTTGGAAGGCGCCCGCACCAGTGGGCATGGCCAACGATGGCTCATGCCGATTCTCATCCTCATCAGGGCTTGGTACCCCCGCCGCAGGCTTAAGATTCAAGGCATCGGGACGTTCCTTTTTGGCGGCTTCCCTGGCTTTGCGCAAAGCCTCCTGCCGTTGGCGCAACCATTCCTGAAAGTCTGGCACTTTTTCGGCGGGAGGCACCTCAACCTTTGCCTCAACCTTTGCCTCGGGCTTTTCCTCCGACTTGGGTTCTGATTCGGGCGCGGGGGCTGGTTCAGCGGACGAAATCTTAACCGTTTTTTGGGGGGTGGGGCGGGCGGCTGACACTTCTTGCGACGATCCATCATCCGACAGCTGCACGCTTAACACGGGGGCGGTGGCGACAGAGGATGGCACAAAGCTGGTCGGGCGGGCGGGCTGTTCAGCCAGTTTGGGCAAATCGGCCGGGCGCGATAAATCGGGAATGATGGCGGCGGGGGCTGGCAAGTCGTCTGTCACGATGCTGGCCGCCGCACTGGCCACCGTTGCCGCCGCTTGATCCGACGATTCCTCAACCGCCGATGCGGGAGTGGGAGTGAGGGTGGCAGTGGGAGTGAGGGGGGGGGTAGCCGATTCAGTGGTGGGGGGTTGTACCAACTCTGCCTGGCTGCTTGCCGCATCGGTGCCTTCGGCCTGCAACAACGGCGGGGTCTCAAAACGAACAGCCGCCCGCCTTCTGGGTCGAAAGACCGTGACGGGGGCATCGTTACTGGCCAGCTTTTCCGCAACGGGCGGTTGCTGTTCGCCGTTGTCGGTCGTGGCCGCCACAGGTTCTAAAGATGGCTTGTCAAAAGTATCGCTCATGGCTTGATTGTATCAATTCTTTGGTCAAAAAACCATCAATAGTTCGGTTGGCGATTGTTCTGTCAGATAAGGCTTTCTTAACGAACATAATCCTAACATAATTTTTCACGTTCTTATGCAGTCACCCCCATGCCTTGGCCACAGTATTTTATTCGTATGAACGGCTTTACCTTGCGCCCCATCCAAACTCAAGCTGAGCTTGTGATGATTCAGCAGATGGAGCAACCCGACTATCAAGATGTAACACCTAGCCAAGATCAAATGCTTGGGCGGTGGCAAAATAACCCAGATTGTTTTTTAGGGCTTTTTTGGGCAGACGATGGCGGTGAGAGATTAATTGGACATATCCGCATTTACCCAATATCCCCTGAACTTCTCAACCGTTTTCGTCAGGGGGAAGCCTGCTATGACGACATTTGGCCACTGCCTTTAGCAGAGGTGCAACGCAACGGATGCAATTTATGGTACATTGGCAGCATGATCATTGATAAAAATTTTCGCAAACCAACCAAAAATAATCCTATCGGGCTGTTGTTAGCACACACCTTAAACGCTTGGGCTGACAGTGGCACGCTACGCTATCCCATAAGCATTTACACAACGGGTTTAAAACCACAAAGCCAAGCCATGCTAAGACGTTTTGGCTTTAAATTGGATATCCCTGGTGAGTTACTGGCGAATAAAGCGCCCCTATACGTCCTTAATGCTGAAAGCAAAAATGCCTTATTTGATCCCTTTGTTCGGCGAGGACTGGCTAGCGGCTGGGGACAGGATTTATGATCGGCACCTGGTAATACAATCATTTTCAAGATTATCTTTGGAAATCACCGCCTAACCCTGGCGGATTTCATAAAAGCTGCCTTGCCAGACTGCTGCCTTATCGGCATCCCCTATATCCGTCTGGCCTTCTGACTGCCCAGAAGCGGTGGGGGAGGCTAACGGAACAGCGGGCGGGGATTCGATAGGAAAGCGATAGGAAAAATCCTGCACGCTGGCCTGTCCCGATTCCGCCAGGGCGGTAACCGCACTTAGAATCGTGCTGTACCAACTGGGTTTTGAGGATTTTTTCTTAGGCTGAAGTCCGGTGATGTACAATTCATCCTGCGCCCTGGTTAGGGCAACATACAGTGTTCTTTGGATTTCGGCCTCTGAGATGGGTTCTGGATCATCAATTTCCACCGATTCGGCACCTTCGCTGGGCAGCATCCCGCCGCCCTCAGAACCATCAGGATTGGTATCGTCCTCATCATCGCTATCCCCATTATCACCGTCACCCTGGTTGGCCAAGGGCGCGTCCGCCAATTTGTTCAGCCATTGTTGATAGAGGCGCGGCGGCGGCTGGCTGGTGGTATCGGGCAGGATGACAATCGGCGCCTGCAACCCCTTGGCGCCATGAACGGTCAGCAACCGCACCTCATTACGTTCGGTGCTGGCCAATTGACGTTTGCTGGCACCCCGTTGCTGTTTTATCATCAGGATAAATTCCAACAAATTGATGCCCCGCTGCTGGTGCTGTTGCTCATAGCTTAAGGCGGCGGACAACAAACTGGTCAGCACGTCACCAACCGCCTCACCAAAAGCCGCCACCATCGCCTGCCAACCGGTAACGGCCGAATCGCCCTGAATGGCCATGGCGGGCAGGGGTTGCCACAACAGTTGGGTCAGCAATTGATAGGGGGTTAGCCAGTCGGCCTGCGCCATCAAGGATTGCAACCAGTCGGCCAGCCCGGCATGGGCGGGATCCTGCCGCAACTTTTGCCACAATGATGGCCTGTCCAAAGAATGATGGCCTGCTGTGTCGGAACGATGATAGGCCAAGGCAAACAACGCCGCCTCATCCCAACCCACCAGGGGGGATTTCAGCAAGCACGCCAGGCTGTAGTCATCATCGGGGGTCAGCAGCAGTTGCATCAACGCCAACAGATCCTGCACCGCCAATTCGGTGGCCAGCATCAAACTGTCGGGCAGGCTGTGGGCAATCCCACGCTGTTGCAGGGCATGGCGCAATTGATGCAGCAAGTTTTGGTCGCTTGATGCCCCCCCAGCGGTTCGTCGTTGCATCAAAATCATAATGTCACGCGGTTGCACGGCACGTTGCACCGATGGCAACCACCGCCCCTCAGCCAGCCATTCTGCAATTTGATCCGCCACAAACATCGCCAGCCTGTTGGCGGTACTGGCACGCTGATAGCGCCTGATGGGCAGCGTCCAAGGTGCAAAGTTTTGCGGTGGCGGGGATGGACATAGTGGCCATAGCACCACACGCCCCCCACCCTGTCGATTGGGATGCGCCTGATGGTTCAGCAAGGCGCCCTCCCCCAGCTGTTGATACAACGCCTCTCGCTGGTTAAAAACCGCATCCACCAATTGCAGAATCGGGGGGGTGGAGCGATAGGACAGGTCAAGGCTGACATCCAACCAGGGCTTATTGGCCGCCTGCCATTGCTGCTGAAATTCCTGCCTAGCCGCCTTAAAGGAGGCTGGATCGGCGCCCTGAAATCCATAGATAGACTGTTTGACATCACCCACCACAAACAGGCTGCGGGCGGGTGGCATTTGAACTGGCAAAGCTTTTTGAACCAAAGGGGGGGCAGGGTTTTCACCGTTTCTGGCCTGCTGTTCCCCACTGATTTCCGCCAGCAGGGATCGAATAATATCCCAATGCTGCTGGCTGGTATCCTGCGCTTCATCAACCAGCAGGTGATCCCATTGCTGATCCAGCCGCATCAATATCCAGGGTTGCAAATCGGCCTGCTGCAACAGGCGGTGGCTGTGGTTAATCAGATCGCTATAGTCCAATTTGGCCTGTGCGGTTTTAAGATATTGGTATTGCGCTGAAAAAAAGCGCCCCAATATCCCAATAGCCCATTTCCAACAAAAATCATTCCACCATTGGGCACGTTGGACGAGGTGGTGCAGGCGCTGACTCTCCTCCTCAATCGGCGCAAGCCATTCGGGATTGGCCTTTTGCCAGCCTAGGGTTACAAGTCTTGCGCGGATTGTATCGTCTTTGGTCAAAAACACCAGCTGCCACTGTTTGAAATTGTGGCTGCCGATGCCAAGATCCAACAGCTGCATCATGCTTTGCCCGTTGCGGCGATCGGTCACTTTTTTAGATACCAACAACGTGCTGGCCAGCTGTTGCCAATCGGCTTTTTGCGCCATCACCTGTTGGCTGTGCCGTTCTTGCTCCTGCTGCTCAACAAAGGGGGTATCGATGCCATGCGCCTGGCAATAGGCCTCAAAGCTTTCGATGCGGGTGGCAACGGGGGGCGCCGACAACAGCTTGCCTAAAATGCCCTGCAAGGTGCTGAGATGGTGTTGCCGACTTAGCACCGCAAAGGCCTGCATAATCACCTGTTGGTGGTCGGCGGGCGGGTTGGCCAGCAATTCCTGCAAGGCCTGGGTGCGTAACCGCCCAGATTCCTGATCGTCCAGCAGGGAAAAGCCAGGCGGCAGGCCAGCCTCAAAGGCAAACTGCTGCAACAAACTTTGGCAAAAGCTGTGAATGGTGCGGATATTCATCCATCCCTGGCCGCTCTGACTGCTGGCACCGCCCCCTTGGGGGTCGATAACCTGATCCAGCAATTGCGCGGCGGTGGTTACCTGCTCTGGCGTGGGGGCATGCCCCAACAACTGTGTTAACTCTTGGGTCAATTGGGCGGGGGGCAGGGCGTACCAGCGGGTCAACCGCTGCTGCATCCTATCCACCATTTCGGCGGCACCGACATTGGTAAAGGTCAAGCACAACAGCCGATGCGGCGGCACCCCCGCCAGCAACAGGCGCGACAATCGATCCACCAACACCTTGGTCTTGCCCGTGCCAGCCGATGCCGCCAACCAAACACTGGTATGGGGGTTTGCGGCCTGATGTTGGGCAATGGTCATGGTTGGGGGCAAGCAATGCGAAGGGAGGTAACGAAGGGGCGTCGAAGGCGGAAGACTAATTCAGCATAAAACCCCCGCGCCCAGTTGACCAGCGCTACCGACAGGGCTTTTAGCCCAAAGCTATGGATGACTGGCTATAGATGACTGGCTATGAAGGATTAAAGCGGGGGGGCGGTTACGCTATTGCAGGCAAAGCTCACCCTCTGCAAAGACAAAGCTGCCCAGGCGCCGTTCGCTGTGACTGACGGTCACGGAATGCAAGGGTCCTTCCAAATTGCGTTCCCAAAAGCCCAAAAATTTCTTTAGGCCTGGAAAATCAGGCACCCTATCCAATTCTTGCCAAATATAGCTTTGCAACAATTGGGGAAAATCGGGCAAGCGATAAAGAATCTCAGCGGTGGTCAGGCGCATTTGCGGGATTAAGAAAATTCTTGTTTCCCGATGAATTATCTGCCCGAAACTTTCCTCATGAACAGGAGCGCTGGATAAAGCAATCAATGGGACAACAGATTCAGGTGGCGTTGGATGATCTGGCGGGTTCATGCATGCCTCATCATTTCCGTTAATAGATTTTTATGGTTAATTGTAACCTGATAAAAATAAATTTTTGATGAAAACCTGGTGGCGTCAAAATAACGACCTGCGGCGGTGGCTGATAAAAACTTGCCATCCCCCTAAATCCAGCATAATCGGCCATCAAACCGCCAAGATAAGACACAAATCACCAGAATTTTGGCTACGCCCCTTGACACCGTGGTGATCGAATCCTATCTGTCAATCACTCTCGCAAGAAGAGTGCTAAATTCAATTTTTTAGAAAAGTATGAGGTCAGACATGGCAGCTTCCACTGTAGCGTTCAATCCGCTCGGCGACCGCATTTTGGTGCGCCGGATTGAGGAACAAGAAAAAACCAAGGGCGGGATCATCATTCCCGACAGCGCAAAAGAAAAGCCACAAATCGGCGAAGTCATCGCGGTTGGCCCCGGTGTTTACAATGACGAAGGCAAACGTACCCCATTGGATGTGAAAACAGGGGATTACATCGTGTTTGGCAAATGGTCAGGCACCGAAGTCAAATTGGACAGCGAAGACTTCATCATCATGAAGGAATCTGACGTTCTGGGCATCACCACCGATCCCGCTTTGATCAAAAAAGCCGCTTAACAATTTTATTTAACTAGGAGTAACCATTATGGCTGCAAAAGAAGTAATTAGAGGCAATGAAGCCCGTGCCCGTGTGGCGCGTGGTATTGACACCCTGGCGGGTGCAGTTGCCGTAACGCTTGGACCCAAAGGGCGCAACGTGCTGCTCGAAAAAGGTTTTGGCGATCCCGAAATCACCAAAGATGGGGTAAAGGTGGCGAAAGCGGCCGCTGAATTTAAGGACAAGTTCGAAAACATGGGTGCCCAATTGGTGAAATCGGTGGCCAGCAAGACCGCCGATGTTGCCGGTGATGGTACCACCACCGCCACTGTGCTGGCTCATGCCATTTTCCGTGAAGGCGCCAAAGCGGTTGCGGCTGGCCTGAACCCCATGGATCTGAAACGTGGGATCGACATTGCCGTGGAAGCGGTGGTTGCTGATATCCAAAACCGTTCCAAAAAAGTGACCAATTCTCAAGATATTGAGCGGGTTGGCACCATTTCTGCTAATGGTGACACCGACATTGGTCGGATGCTGGCGCAGGCCATGGAAAAGGTTGGCAATGAGGGTGTTATCACCATCGAAGAAGCCAAAAGCCTGGTCACCGAATTGGATGTGGTGGAAGGGATGCAGTTTGACCGCGGTTTTCTGTCACCTTACTTTGTGACCAACGCCGAAAAAATGCTGTGTGAGCTGGAGAATCCCTTTATCCTGATTCACGAGAAAAAACTGTCCAGCCTGCAACCCATTCTTCCTGTGTTGGAAGCAGTGGTGCAGTCGGGTCGTCCCCTGCTGATCATCGCTGAGGATGTTGAGGGGGAAGCCCTGGCCACCCTGGTTGTCAACAAGCTGCGTGGTGGCCTGAAGGTTGCTGCGGTGAAGGCTCCTGGCTTTGGTGACCGTCGTAAGGCGATGTTGGAAGACATTGCCATCCTGACCAAAGGTCAGCTGGTCAGCGAAGACATCGGCATCAAACTGGAAAACGTGACCCTGGCCATGCTGGGTACCGCCAAACGGGTGCTGATTACCAAGGATGACACCACGATTATTGAAGGGGCAGGCGACAAGAAAGAAATCGAAGCGCGCTGCAACCAAATTCGTGAGCAGGCCAAGGATACCAATTCCGACTATGATCGCGAAAAATTGCAAGAACGTCTGGCCAAATTGGCTGGCGGGGTTGCGGTGATTCGCGTTGGTGGCGCCACCGAAGCTGAGGTTAAGGAACGTAAAGATCGCGTTGAAGATGCGATGTACGCTACCCGCGCCGCGGTGGAGGAAGGGATCGTCCCAGGGGGCGGCATCTCATACCTCTACGCCCTGAAAGTGCTGGACGGCCTGAAATTTGCCAATGATGACCAACGGGTCGGCATCGACATTATTCGTCGCGCCCTGACCTACCCAACCCGTCAAATCGCCGAAAACGCTGGTGTTGATGGCGCGGTGGTGGTTGGCAAAATCAGCGAGAGCAAGGATGGTGCCTTTGGCTACAACGCCCAAACCAATGAGTATGGCGATATGGTCAAGGCCGGTATCATCGACCCAACCAAGGTGGTGCGTTTGGCCTTGCAAAACGCTGCATCGGTAGCGGGTCTGCTGATCACCACCGAGGCCATGGTGGCCGATCTTCCTGAGAAGAAAGCTGCCGCTGGCGGTGGTCAGGGTGGCATGGGCGGTATGGGCGACATGGATTTCTAATCCGTAACGCTCGACTGCTACACCAGGCATCGAAAAACGAGAAAGAGGGGGGATGGTCTGCAAAGGCTGTCCCCCTTTTTTTGTTTTGGGGATGCGGTTGCCCGCCCCTTTTCCTACTCCGCCCCCTCTATTCTTACCCCGCCCCCTGACCCCCTCCCGCAGGTGGAGGGGGAACTTCTGGGTGTTTTCCCAAAAGCCGTCAGGAAAAAAAGAGGAGAACACTCCACCCCTGCGGGGGAGTCGGATCGCGTTAGCGATTCGGTGGGGGGTAACCACACTCGAAAATAGAAAATTGGGAGCGAAGACGAAGGGAGGCGCGCCTACTTAATCAGCAACCCCTGCCCCGTTGGCAGTTCCAGCACCTCATAGCCACGCGGCGCTAAAAAGCCATCAATAGCCAATTTTTGCGGGCGATAGCACGAATCCTGGTGCTGTCATCAAAACTGCGGCCAAAGGGAACAACGGTTAGCTGTTCATCGCCTTCACCACCTCTTCACAGACTTTTTTGGCATCGCCAAACAGCATGTAGGTGTTATCTTGATAGAACAAAGGGTTATCAACACCGGCGTAGCCCGCGGCCATACTGCGTTTCACAAACAACACCGCCTTAGCCAGATCGACATCCAAGACAGGCATGCCGTAAATCGGGCTGGTGGTATCGGTTTTGGCAGCGGGATTGGTCACGTCATTCGCCCCAATGACAAAGGCAACATCGGCGGTGGCAAACTCGCGGTTAATCTCCTCCAGCTCAAAAACCTCATCATAGGGCACGTTGGCCTCAGCCAGCAGCACGTTCATATGGCCAGGCATCCGCCCTGCGACGGGGTGAATGGCGTATTTCACCTCAACCCCCTCAGCCTTCAACAGATCGGCCATCTCGCGCAGGGCATGTTGCGCCTGCGCCACCGCCATGCCATAGCCCGGCACGATGATCACCTTGCGGGCGTTTTTCATCATAAAGCCTGCATCCTCAGCGCTGCCCGTCTTAAAGGCACGCTGGCTACCGTCGCCCTGCACCGCTGTGCCGCCGCCGCTGCCCGCATCGCTGCCAAAACCGCCCAGGATGACGTTAAAGATCGAACGGTTCATCCCCTTACACATGATATAGCTAAGAATCGCCCCTGAGGATCCAACCAGGGCACCGGTGACGATCAGCAGATTGTTGTGCAGGGTAAAACCAATGCCGCAGGCCGCCCAGCCGGAGTAGGAGTTCAGCATCGACACCACCACCGGCATGTCGGCGCCACCAATCGGAGTAATCAGGAAAAACCCTAAAGCCAATGAGGCCAACACCAACAGCCAAAACAGCAGCGGGCTTTGGTTTAGCACAAACAACAGAATAAGCAGCACGACGGCCGCACCCAACAGGGCGTTCAGCAAATGCTGGGCTTTGAAGTTTAATGGCTTGCTGCCCATAATGCCCTGCAATTTGGCAAAGGCCACCACCGATCCGGTAAAGGTGATGGCACCAACCGCCAACCCCAATCCCATCTCAATCAAGCTGGCGGTGTGAATATTGCCGACCGCGCCAAGGCCAAAAGCATGGGGCGCATAAAAAGCCGCCGCCGCCACAAAAACCGCCGCCAAGCCAACCAGGCTGTGAAAGCCCGCAACCAGCTGAGGCAAAGCCGTCATGGCAATTTTTTTGGCGATAACGATACCGATGGTGCCGCCAATCGCGATCCCAGCAATCACCCAACTCTGGCTGCCCGTCTGCGCCATTGCGGTTAAAATCGCAATCAGCATCCCGATCATACCGTATTGGTTGCCGCGCCGCGATGACACGGGGGAGGAGAGCCCCTGCAACGACAAAATAAACAGAATGGCGGCACCCAGGTAGAGCAGCGCGGCTAAATCAGCAGACATCAGACGTAATCCCTAAAAAGCAAAAAAATTAACGATTTTTCTTAAACATTTGCAGCATGCGGCTGGTCACCGCGAAGCCGCCGAAGATATTGACCGAAGCCAACACCACCGCCAGAAAGCCTAAGACTTTGGAAAAGCTAAAAGATTCCAGCCCCGCCGCAAAAATCGCGCCGACAATAATAACGCTGGAAATCGCATTGGTGACCGCCATCAGCGGGGAATGCAGGGCGGGGGTTACCCGCCAAATCACATAATAGCCCACGAAACAGGCCAACACCAGGGTGGTGATGCCCATGATCAGCACGCTGTTGCCGCCCGCAGCGCCAGCGGCGGCACTAGCGGCGGCCAAGGCCTGATCGGCGGCGGTCTGCGCCAGGATATTGGCCTCAGTGGCCAGCTTTTGCGCCGTACTGACCAGGTTGGCGGCTTGGTCAGCCAAAATGGTTTGATTCATCGCAACGATCCCCTCTTCCAAAAAAAATTATGCAAAATTGCCGTGAACAGTAACGCCATTTTGGGTCAACAGCGTCGATTTGATAATCTCATCCGCGCTGTCCCAGGCCAACTGCTTAGCCTGTTTATCCCAAAGCAGGCCAACAAAATTCAGCAGGTTTTTGGCGTACAGCGCGCTGGCATCCTGCGGCAGGCGGGCGGGCACGTTGCGATAAGCCACCACCTTTACCCCATAGGCCGTCACCACCTCATTGGCCTGCGAAATAGCGCAATTGCCGCCGCTTTCCACCGCCAGATCGACAATGACCGAGCCTGGCCGCATGTCGCGCACCATTTCCTCAGTAATCAGCATGGGGGCTGGCCGCCCAGGAATCAGCGCGGTGCAGATGGCAATGTCGATTTTCTTCAGGGTTTCGTGAATTTTGGCGCTTTGGCGTTTTTTGTAATCCTCATCCACCTCTTTGGCATAACCGCCGCTGGTTTCCGCATCGGCCGCTGCCTCAACCTCCACAAAGCTGGCACCCAGGCTTTGCACCTGTTCCTTCGCGGCGGCACGCACATCAAAGGCCGACACGATTGCGCCGTTACGGCGGGCGGTGGCGATCGCCTGCAACCCTGCCACCCCAGCGCCCAACACCAACACGCGGGCGGGGGCAATAGTACCCGCCGCCGTCATCATCATTGGGATGGCGCGATCATAGACCGCCGCCGCGTCCAACACCGCCTTATAACCCGCCAGATTGGCCTGGCTAGACAACACGTCCATGCTTTGGGCACGGGTAATCCGTGGCATCAATTCCATCGCAAAGGCCGAAATCTGCCGCGCGTTGTACAGGGGAAAGGCATCTTTAGCCTGATAGGGGTTCAGCGCCCCGACCAGCACCGCGCCCTGCTTAAAGGCGGCCAGCTCATCAACGGCACGCGCCTGCGACTCCTTACCACCCAGCGGGCGTTGCACCTTAAGCACCAGATCCGCCCCCTGCAGCGCGCTGGCAAAATCGCCTACCACGCTGGCACCTGCCGACTGATACAGCCCATCACTGAAATTGGCATGGGCACCTGCCCCGGATTCAACCACAACGGTCATGCCCATATCGACATATTTTTTGACGGTATCAGGGGTTGCCGCCACGCGGGTTTCATCAGGGCGACGTTCGGTCAGAATAGCAAGTTTCATCAGGCTTTTGTTCCTTTGGGGACACGGGCTTATGGGATAAAGGACGGAACCGCCCATCGAAGAATGGCCATGTTATACCAGCCGCCGAACCGATTGGCAATCTTAGCCGTTTTAGCTTCGATCTGGCTTTTTCCTGGCCTTGCCCTCGCCCCCTGGCATAGCATCAAAATGCCTTTCCAGCAAAAAAAAGAGGCGGGATATTCACAGAAATTTTGCCCGATCCCATAGCCATTGGCGGCAAAAAGGCTTACATAAGGCTGATGATGCCTGATTCGTCCACGCTTATCCAACCGGCTCAATCTGCTGGTATTGCTACCGCCTTAACGGCGGGTTTGCCGCACGACCTGCCCGCCGCCATCACCGCCCTAAAGCAACAGATGAACGCGGTCATTTTGGCGCATTATTATCAGGATGGTGAGATTCAGGATTTGGCCGATTATGTTGGCGACAGTTTGGATCTATCCCGCAAAGCCGCCGCCACCGATGCCGATGTGATTGTGTTTTGCGGCGTGCGTTTTATGGCGGAGGTAGCCAAGATTCTTAGCCCCCAACGGCTGGTGCTGCTGCCCGATTTGCGGGCGGGATGCAGCTTGGAAAGCAGTTGCCCACCCGATCAGTTTCGCGCCTTTCGCGCCGCCCACCCCGACCATATCGCCGTGACCTATATCAATTGCAGCGCGGAGGTTAAGGCGTTGTCGGACGTCATCGTCACCTCCAGCAACGCGGTGGCGATTGTCAACCAGCTGCCCGCCGATAAGCCGATTTTGTTTGCCCCCGACCGCCATTTGGGATCGTGGGTGGCGCGCCAAACCGGGCGGCAGCTGACCCTGTGGCCGGGCAGCTGTATCGTCCATTTGCAGTTTTCTGAGCGGGAATTGGTGCAATTGCGGGTTCGCCATCCAGGTGCCGAGGTGTTGGCGCACCCCGAATGCCCTGAGGAGATTTTGGCCTATGCCGATTTTATCGGCTCCACCGCCCAGCTGCTGGCGCGGGTTAAGGCCAGCCCCGCCGACACCATCATCATCGCCACCGAATCCCACATCCTGCACCAAATGCGTAAGGCCGCACCTGATAAAACCTTAATCGGCGCGCCGGGCGTGGATGGCAGCTGCAGCTGCAACAACTGCCCCTATATGGCCATGAACACGCTGGAAAAACTGTACCGCTGCATGGTCAGCCGCAACCCGCGTATCGAGCTGCCAGAGCCGTTGCGCCTGGCCGCTGCCAAGCCGTTGGAGCGGATGTTGGCGATGTCCGCCACCATCAACCCCACCGCCCTCAGCCGTAAGGATTAGCCCTTTGCCTGCCCCTTCTTCAGCCACCCCCACCAACCGTTTTGACCCGCTGTCGCTGCTGCGTCCCGCCATTCGTGATCTGGTGCCGTTCAGCTCGGCGCGGGGGGAATCGGTGGGGCTGACGGCGAATGCTAGCGGCCAACCGCTGGTCTGGCTGGATGCGAACGAAAGCCCGTGGCCGCCCTATGGCGATTTTGCCGCCAGCTGCCACAGCAATCGTTATCCCGACCCGCAGCCGCAGGCGTTGCGCGACCAGCTGGCCAAGCTGTATGGGGTTGGGGCGGATCAAATACTGATGACCCGCGGGAGTGAGGAGATTCCCGACCTGTTGATCCGCAGCTTTTGCCAATCGGGGCAGGATGGGGTGGTGCTGTGCCCGCCAACCTTTGCGATTTACCAGATTCACGCCGCCATCAACGCCTCCCCCGTGCGGATGGTGCGGCTGCGCCCCGATCATGGCTATGATTTGGATGTTGAAGCGATTTTGGGGGGGTGGCAGGCGCACGAAAAACTGCTGATTATCCCCAACCCCAACGCGCCGATGGGGCATCTGATGGATGATGGCCAGCTGACCAGGCTGCTGGATGGCCTAAGCCAGCGGGCGATGGTGGTGATTGATGAGGCCTATCAGGAGTTTACGGGTCAGCCCAGTTGGGCAGCGCGCCTGGCCGACTATCCCAATCTGATGGTGATGCGCACCCTGTCCAAATCCTATGGGCTGGCGGGGGCGCGGTTGGGGGCGTTAATCGCCGATGCCCGCCTGATTGCTAAGCTGGCCGGCGTTCTGCCCGCCTATCCGCTCTCCGCGCCGACGATTGCGGTGGCGCTGGAGGCCTTGTCGCCCGCGGGTTTAGAGCTGGCGCGGCAGCGGCGGGCGGTGTTGGTGGAACAGCGGCAACGGCTGGCGGCAGCGATGGCGCAGGATCCCGCCGTGCTGACGGTATTTCCCAGCTGTGGCAACTTCCTGCTGCTGCAAACCACCGACGCGGCGGCCTTTATGGCGCGGTGCCAAAGTGGGGGAGTTATCGCCCGCAACCGCAGCGCTGACCTGGCCAACGCGGTGCGGGTAACGGTGGGATCGCCCGAGGAAAACGACCGCCTGCTGCAAGCCCTTGCCAAAACCGCCAACAGTTTTTAGACTGCCCCATTCTTTACACCTTCCCCCTACCCTTTGACGAGGATCAAATCATCATGAATATCATGACGGATGTTAACCAATTAAGCCTGTTGTTGATTTTTGGCAGCTGTGCCCTGGCATTGCTGTACGCCGTTTTAACCGCCCGTTCGGTGCTGGCCTCATCGCCAGGCAACAGCGCGATGCAGGAAATTGCCGCCGCGATTCAGGAGGGAGCCTCGGCCTATCTGAACCGTCAATACCGCACCATCGGCATTGTGGGTGTGGTGGTTGGTGCCATCATCTATGGTTTGTTGGGAATCTACCCGACGGTTGGTTACGTGCTGGGCGCTGTGTTATCGGGCTTGGCGGGCTATATCGGGATGAATGTGTCGGTGCGCGCCAATGTGCGCACGGCGGAGGCATCTCGCCATGGGTTGGGTGCAGGGCTCAGCATCGCTTTTCGCGCGGGTGCGATTACCGGCATGCTGGTGGTTGCCTTTTCGCTGTTGGCGGTAGCGGCCTACTACCTGTATCTGCATGGGTTGCAGGGGGCGGGGACGATTGGTTCACGCAAACTGGCAGAATCGCTGATTGGCCTTAGCTTTGGGGCATCCCTAATCTCCATCTTCGCCCGTTTGGGCGGCGGTATCTTTACCAAGGGCGCCGATGTTGGTGGTGATATGGTTGGTAAGATTGAGCTGAACATCCCTGAGGATGATGCGCGCAACCCCGCGGCGATTGCCGACAGCGTTGGTGACAATGTTGGGGACTGTGCGGGGATGGCGGCTGACCTGTTCGAAACCAATGCGGTGACGATTGTGGCGGCCATGTTGTTGGCGGGCATTTACTTTGTCAGTGACGCCCTGTTGTTGCACAAAATGATGCTGTTGCCGTTGGCGATTACCGCCGTCTGCCTGATTGCCTCACTAATCGGTACCTTTTTTGTGCGCCTGGATGGCAGCAAAAAAATCATGCGCGCCCTGTATAAGGGGTTGGCGGTGACGGGCATTTTGTCCGCAGTGGGAATCTATGTGGTTCTTGAAAAGCTATTTGGTGCTGGTGCCTCCTTTGATATTGGTGGCCGCCTGGTAACCCTGGCTCACCTATACCAATGCTCACTGGTCGGGTTGGTGGTTACGGGATTGTTGGTTTGGGTAACCGAATACTACACCTCAACCGCGTTCCGCCCTGTTCACTCGATTGCCCAGGCTAGCACCACGGGTCACGGTACCAACGTGATTCAGGGCTTGGCCGTATCGATGGAGGCAACCGCCATGCCCGTGCTGATTATCAGCCTGGCGATTCTGGTGTCCTTTTTGAATGCGGGCATGTTTGGGATTGCGATTGCCGCGGTAACCATGTTGGCCTTGTCGGGCATGATCGTGGCCTTGGATGCCTATGGTCCCGTCACCGATAACGCTGGCGGTATTGCCGAAATGTCGGGCTTGCCTGGCGAAGTTCGTGAGGTTACCGACGCCCTGGATGCGGTTGGCAACACCACCAAGGCCGTGACCAAGGGTTACGCGATTGGCTCCGCCGGCCTGGCCGCGTTGGTGCTGTTCGTCGCCTATACGGAGGATTTGCGGCACTACTTCCCCAGCTTGGATATCACCTTTGCCCTGCAAAACCCCTATGTGGTAATCGGCCTGTTCCTGGGCGGTATGCTGCCCTATCTGTTTGGCGGCATGGCCATGACCGCGGTCGGGCGGGCAGGATCCGTCATCGTGATGGAAGTTCGTCGTCAGTTTCAGGAGATTCCTGGAATTATGGAGCGTAAGGCGAAGCCTGACTACGCCCGTGCGGTGGATATTTTGACCAAAACCGCGATTAAAGAGATGGTTGCCCCATCCCTGCTGCCCGTGCTGTCACCCATCCTGGTGTACATCATCATCAACCAAATTGGTGGCCAAACCGCTGCGCTGACCACGGTTGGGGCGATGCTGATGGGCACGATCGTAACGGGTCTGTTCGTGGCGATTTCGATGACCGCCGGTGGGGGTGCCTGGGACAATGCCAAAAAGTACATTGAAGAAGGCCATCACGGTGGCAAAGGTTCGGATGCCCATAAAGCCGCCGTTACCGGTGATACCGTTGGGGATCCCTATAAGGACACCGCGGGCCCAGCAATTAATCCGATGATTAAGATTATCAACGTGGTGGCGTTGCTGCTGTTGGCTGCTTTGGCTGGCCTAGCCGGCTAACAAAACCAAGGTTGGCCTTTGACAAGTTATCTTGAAGGGGGCTTCTGTCAGAATAAAGGGCTAAGGGTGATGGTTTCGCCTTTAGCCCTTTTTCTTTAGCTGAACTACCATTCCGTTTGGCAGTCGGTTGGGCAGGCTTAGCGATTGACGGGCGCCTCTGATGGGGGCACCAATTGCTGAAAAAGGGTTTTGAGAATTGGCAACGCCTGGCGGTAGTGATGATCAGCCTGAACTTTGGCGATAGAAGCTTTGGAGAATTGTTGGCGCAAGGTTGGATTTTCAATCAATCGGCTGATGCCCTCTGCCATAGCCCATGGATTATTATCTTTAACAATCAGCCCCGTTTGATTGGGGGCAATCAATTCCTGATTAAAACGCGACTTACCAGTGACCGTCGGCAATCCTGCCGCCAAGGCCTCAAGCAAGGCGTAATTCTGACCAGGGTTCAGTGCTGGCCAAACGAAAACATCAGCGGCGCCAAAAAAACCATGATGGGCAGCATCGGCACTAACATTATAGCTAAACACTGTTTGGGCAGGCAGCCCTGCAAAAGCCTCACGCACCAGATCCAATTTTGAACCACTGCCTAGAATCATTAATTGCCAGGGTGGATCCTTAATCATGGCCAGGCCTTCGGCTAGCAGCTTAAAGCTGTCTATGACCAAGCCAGATTGAAATGGGGCAACCGCCAACAACCAAATTTTGTTGGGATCCATACGAAATTTCTTGGCAACTTCCTGACGGCTGGCATGATGGTTGTGGCGGGCAGCGATATACTCTTCGGGAACAATAAAAGGCTTTAATGAGACCAATTTGTCGCGTTGTTCAGCCGTAATCATCAGCATTTTTAGCATCTCATGATTTTCAACGCTCTGGGTAATGACCTTGCGGGCTTTGCCGATAGCCTCGACGGTTAGCTGATAACCATCACGCCAAAATCCGCTTACTTCTTCGGGAAAAACAGCAGGATTTACCAAGAGATAGGGTATCTGCAACTCCTGGCAAACATGCATCCCAACCCAATCGGGCGCCTGATGATAGGGCTGAAGGGTTATCCATAGTTGCGGGCGTTTGTCGCGTAACCGCGCCAGCCATTGATTGGCCAAACGGTCAGCATGGCTAAGGGCTAAGCTGCGAATGCGGTCTTGTTGATATTTATGGAACCCAGAATAAAGCGTACAAAAATCACTACCTTCTTCAATCTGTATACCCAACGCGTTCAAGGCGTCGCGCCATGCCAGGTACCAACGCCAGTCCAGCATGCTTTCCTCAGTTGATGTATCGCTGAGCGGGGTATAGAGGGCAATACGCATGGGCACAGGCTAACAGTAGGAAATCGCCGCATAAGCAAGCAATCTTTGATAGCAGCCAATCGTTTTTTAACCCAAGGCTTGGCATGGATTAGCAATTGCGACTGACCGCTTCCACGATTATGATCGCACTTTGGTTAAGAGTTGGTTAGAAGTGCATACAGAACCAATCAACGGGGGCATGGCGCGACACATGAATAAGATGGCAAATAAATTTTCTAAATTTGGGTTGATGGCAATCGGTAAGCTTGGCCTGGTTATGGCCATTCTCACATTCCTTCTATTGGCGGGCGGTATTAAGCAAGGCTGGGCCACGACCGAGGTGGGATCAAACCTGAAACTGTACAAACCAAGCAAGGTCAACAACCAACCCGTGGTGCTGTTGTTCTCACCCAAAAGTGGCTGGTCACAGGAAAGCGAAACCGTAGCGCGACAGTTTAACCAGTTGGGCTATGGCGTGGTTGGGATAAACAGCCGCAGTTTTATGGCGGGCGGCGATGGCCATAACACAGCCAACTCATCCCCCAGCTGCAACGCCCTACGCGATCAGGCGATAGCGTTGAGTCAGCAATTTGGTCAGCGCTGGCAACAGCCGGCTGCCCAACCCCCCATCCTGGCAGGTCTGGGTGAGGGTGCCAACCTGGCGCATCAGCTGTTACGCACCGCGCCCGCCAGCCAGTTTGCGGGGGGCGTTGGTATGAACTATTGCCCCAATTTGCGCCTAAGCCGCAGCCCTTGTGAGGGGGCGGATCCAAGCCCGCTGGCAGTCAGCAATTCATGGCTGGTGATTAATGCGCCGCGCCCCTATGACTGCCAGGTCATCAACTATGAAAAAAGCGCGTTGCGGCCATTCAAAAAAGCCCGCCTGTTGGAATTGGACAGCGTAAGTGATGATTGGCAGCCGTTGTCCAGCTGGCGTAATCCCCTAAAAACCAATTTGCAGTGGTTGTTGGCACAATCGAATAAAACCAGCTATGCCCAGGTGCAGGAGTTGGATGGCCTATCGCTGGTTGAAATTCCTGCACCATCGGCGGGGAACAGCGCCGCCGCCCCCAATCCTAGCACAACAACCAACAACGCCTCCACCACCACAACGCCCGCTAACAATCCGCAGGCCAATAACGGATCGCTAGTGCTGATCGTCAGCGATATCAGCGGTTGGACAGCGCGGGAGCAAGCCTTGGCCGAAGCCCTAACCCAACAGGGTGCCAGCGTGGTTGGCTTTGATTGGTTGCGGTACTTGTGGGCTGGCCGCTCCGCGGAGCAGGGGCAGATTTATCTAGAGCGTACCATTCGCCATTACCTGGGCGTGCGGCAACGGGATCGCATCCGCCTGGTTGGGATTGGTGCGGGGGGTGGCGCCCTGCCCGTGCTGGTCAACCGTTTGTCGGAGGATGTAAAGCCGCGCATTCAGTCGGTGGCACTGTTGCAACCCGCCACCGATGCCTATATCGCCACGCCATTGCCCGGGTGGAGCAATCAACCGCTAAGCCATGTGGTGGTGCGGCCAGAATTGGAGAAATTGCCCGCAGGCTTGCGCTGTTTCTCCAACAGCGGTTCGGACAAAACCGCCCCCGCCGATGCCTGTCAGGGTTTGAACAGCCCAACCCGTCAGTCTCTGCCGCTGCCGATGGTGGCCACCCCACCCGCCAACAAGGCGGGTAAAACCGCTAAAAAAGCTGATAGCGGCGGGGAACCCACCGTCGATTGGGCGGCGTTGGCCGGTCAAATTCTGGCGCCTTAGGCTATTGGCAATCGTGCCACCGCAATCGCCTCCATGCGAAAACCATCCAGCGCTAACCATCGAAGGGCTGGCCGCAAGGCGTGGGCAGCGGCTGTTGTGGCAAGGGATTAAGGCGCATTGGCAAGCGGGGCAGGCCGTCTGGCTGCGCGGTGCCAACGGGGTGGGCAAAACCACGATGCTAGAGATTCTGGCAGGCTTGCGGCAACCGTTGGCGGGCAATGTTGCCTGGTCAACCAGCCAGGGTGGCATTGCTGAGGGTGATGCGGCGATTAACCCCATCACCCTGCTGCTGGGTCATCGTCACCCCCTGCACCCCCATTTGACGGTGGTTGAAAATTTGCGCTATTGGCAACGGCTGTGGCATTCGCAGAAAAAATCATTTGGAAACCCCTCTGGGCAACAATCGGGGCAACAGCAGCTATCACCCCCCCCGCCTAAGCTGGATGAGCTGTTGGCCAGCTGGCAGTTGCAGGCGGCCGCGACGCAATTGGTTGGCACCCTATCGGCGGGGCAACGGCAACGGGTTGGGCTGTGCCTGCTATCATTATTGCCTTGGCGCCCGGTGTGGCTGTTGGATGAGCCCGCCACCGCGCTGGATCAAACGGGGGTTGGCCGATTGGTGCAATGCCTGCAGGATTATGTGGCGGCGGGCGGGCTGTGCCTGTTTACCAGCCATCAACCGCTGCCGATTAAGGCCACGATTTGGGATTTGTCATGAGGGGACTTGGCGGGCAATTGTGGATGCATTTGGGACGTGAGGGGCGATTGATGCAACGGCGGCTGGCCGATAGCCTGCTGCCCACCGCCTTTTGGTGGTTGTTGTTGGGGTTGCAGGCGTTTTTGCTAAGCGGGTGGGACATGCCGTCCAGCATCGCCGCCCTGCTGCCCGGATTGCTGCTATGGGGCAACCTGCTGCTGACCACGCTGTTGGCGGGCGATCGGTTATGGCGGGTGGACAGCGCCAACGACAGCCTGAATTTCTGGCGACAAAGCGGATGCCGCCTGAGCCTTTTGTTGCTGGCTAAGCTGTTGGCGTTATGGGGATTGCTGCTGATCAACCTGCTGCTGCTAAGCCCGCTGCTGCTGCTGGCCTTTCCGATTGGTCATCAACCGCTAGGGCTCATGGCGGTGATGGGGTTGGCCGCCTCCCTGATGATAGGCAGTCTGGGGCTGGCGGCGCTGTGCAGCATGGTCAGCGCGCTGCTGTTAGGGTTAGAGCAGGATGGCGCGGGGGCGGCTGAGGGCGGCGGTGGTGGTGCAGGGTTGCTAGGCCTGCTGGTGCTGTTGCCGCTGGCGGTGCCATTGCTGGTGGGCGGGATGGCGGTGTGGGCCACCCTGACCGACACCAGCAACAGCCCCGCTGCCATGTTGCAATCGCTGGCTTGGCAGTTGGCGTTAAGCGTCCTATACCTGGTGGTTGTACCCCTGGTTGGGGGACAATGGCTGACCCTGACCGACGACAGCTAACCAACGCTCACCCCAACCCATGCAACCCTTACCCCTATCATCCTAACCCAAGCCTTTTGTTCAGAGCCGCCGCCCTTGATGTTCGCCGTCACCCCCCGACAATTAACCCGCTGGCTTGATGCAGCCTATCCCTGGCTGGTGGCGGTGACGCTGATGGCTTTTGCGGTGGGGCTGACCCAATCGTTGGTGCTGTCGCCACCCGATTATCAACAGGGGCAGGCGGTACGGATTTTGTATGTGCATGTGCCGGCCGCCTGGCTGTGCAGCATGATTTATGCCGGCATGGCGTTGGCGGCGGGGCTGGCCATCGTCTATCAAGCACCGCTGGGCTATTTAATCTGCCAGGCGGCCGCCCCGATTGGCCTGACCATGACGGGGCTAACGCTGATTACGGGCGCGCTGTGGGGTAAGCCGATGTGGGGAACCTGGTGGGTGTGGGATGCCCGTTTGACCAGCGTCTTCGTGCTGTTTTTCCTGTATCTCAGCTATATGGTGGTGGCGGCGCAGGGCAACCGCGATGAACACGGGCATCAGGGGGCGTTAGGGCGCGGGCAAAAGATTGGCGCCTGGCTGTTGGTGTTGGGCGCGATTGATTTGCCCCTGATACGGTTTTCGGTGGAATGGTGGCAAACCCTGCATCAACCGGCCAGCGTGCTGCGCCGTGGTGGGGTGGCCATGCCCAACAGTATGCTAAGCCCCCTGTTATGGATGGCGTTGGCCTATAGCGGCTATGGCCTGTTGCTGTTCCGTTGGCGCCTGCTGACCCTATTGCGGCGCCATAAGCAGCGGGCGGCCAGTTGGCGCCTCATGCAAGCCCCGCCACCGCCACAGCCCCAGCCTAAGCAGAATTCCGCACCATGATGGCCACCCCATATTTCGGCTATATCCTATCGGCCTATGCGGTCAGCGCGTTCGCCCTGTTGGCGCTGGGTTGGCACAGCTGGATCAACTGGCGGCTTGGCCAGGTTGAGCAGGTGGCCGATGGGATGATGGATGGTATAAGCGACCAGGCAACCGCCCCCACAACCCCTCAGGCGACTCGCCAGGCTATCGCAGAAGCGATTTCAATCCAAAAGGAGGGGAGGCCGCATGAACAGGGCTAATCCCCGCCGTTGGTTGCCGCGTCATCGCCGCCTGGCCACCCTGCTCGCGATCGTTTTGGGCGCGTTGACGGTGGGCAGTGTGTTGGCCTGGCAATTGCGCGGGTCGTTGGTGTATTTTCAAACCCCCAGTCAGGCTTTGGCGGCGGGTATGGTGCCCCTTAAGACAGCGGGCGGCGCCAAGCACAGCGTCAGCTATCGCAAACAACGGTTGGGGGGAACGGTGAAAGATGGCAGTATTCAGCAGGATGCCGACCAACCCGTCACCCGCTTTGTGGTGACGGATGACCAGGCCGAATTGCCCGTTCGTTATCGTGGGGTGCTGCCCGATTTGTTTCGCGCTGGCCAGGGGGTGATTGCCGAGGGGCGATTTGATGACCAGGGGGTGTTCCAGGCCAGCCAGCTGTTAACCAAACACAGCGAATACTACACCCCACCCGGCATGCCATCGGCCACCACGCCACCAGCTGCCCAATAGGTTGGGAGTATCCTGGCGGTGGCG
Source organism: Alphaproteobacteria bacterium (assembly GCA_044375625.1). Lineage (GTDB taxonomy): Bacteria > Pseudomonadota > Alphaproteobacteria > CAISOG01 > CAISOG01 > CAISOG01. The sequence continues at coordinate 36,079 of JBILMH010000003.1, read as the reverse complement.
TGGAGGGGTAGAAGCGGCAAGAGCTGCTATCGCCCAATTACCAATCGGCATGGTCGCTATTGTTAGCCGCAAACCAGCATTGCTGGCCAAATTTTATAGTTCTCGCTGTGGAGCCACAAATCCGCCAATTATCTCTTTATATTCATTCAAATTTCTTTTGCCAGCAAGCGCTGAAGCTCCTAAAACGCCCATAAAACAAGACACACCCAAACCCGCATCGGCTGCGTTACCAAAGACAGGGCTTTTCAAAACACCAACAACCTTTTCTGCGAACGGGCTCGCCAAAGCGACTGTGTACGTTTTGGAAACGTGAGACGGCGCAGATAAATTGATTAATGCCGCTGGAGCCAATGCGACTCCTGCAACTGCAAAAAATCCAATAGCTTGAGCGGTCAAAGATTTTTTTCTTTTTTCTATTACATCATTTGCTGCATCACGAGCTTTTTGTATAGCCTCACTATCTCTACTTCTAAAATTTTCCATATTGTTTAGCAAGAAAATCGACGGATATATACCTTGTCTGCGGTCTTCAGTCATTTGATTGAACGATTTTATAGATCCTACGAGCAATGCCATAGCAGTAAATACTACTGCGCCAGTTAGCAGACTTTCTTTGGCGGCTCTTGTTTGATGAACTATTTCTGGTGTGCTGGCATTTGGTAACGATTGAAATTTCTTAATTCGATTGCCAAGTTCCATGCCAAGATATCCACCTGATACTGCCACTGCAACGCCTGCGAGGACGCCCGCTATTCTTTCTGTAGAAAGATTTTTGCTGAAACCCATGGTTATTCTCCAATTTTTTAAACTGATATTGTTTTAGATAACATACAAAAGCGAATGTCAATAGATTTTTATAATTTTTTTCAGAATTTATGATATGAAAGCTATAACAGCTATCCAACCAATTTCGAGAATCTCCCCAACCACCCAACCCCCTACCCTATCGCAAATGCGTGCGGAACAGGTGTTTTAAGCCCTCAACCAGCAGGAAATAGGCCAACACCGCCACCGCCAGGAAGGCCAGAAAGCTGGCGGGCAGGGGGACAAGGCCGAACCAGCCGCCCACCGACGTAATGGGCAGAATCAACGCGATGGCCGCTATTGAAAAAGCCGTCACCAGCAATAGGGGGTGGGGGGCGGATCGAAACAGCGGCTTGCGGGTACGAATGGCAAAGATAATCAGGGTCTGGGTCACCATCGATTCCATGAACCAACCGGTCTGGAACGATGCCTCGGCGCCGTCAAACAGCCTGAGCAAGACGTAGAAAGTCAGAAAGTCGAACAGGGAGCTGGCCAGGCCAAACACCCACATAAAGCGTTTGACGCGGCCAATATCCCAATGCACGGGTTTGGCCAACGCCTCAGGATCCACCCGATCAAACGGTACCGCCGTCTGCGACAGATCGTACAACAAATCGTTCAACAACACCTGGATCGGCAACATCGGCAAAAACGGCACCAACAGGGCGGCACCCGCCATGCTGAACATATTGCCGAAAGTAGAGCTGGCACCCATTAGGATGTATTTCTCGGTGTTCAGCACCGCCCGTCGCCCCTCCAGCACGCCACCGTGAATGACCGACAGGTCGGATTCCAACAGGATGATGTCGGCCGCCTCTTTAGCCACATCGGTTGCGCCATTTACCGAAATGCCAACGTCCGCCATATGCAGGGCGGGTGCGTCGTTGATGCCATCGCCCAAAAAGCCCACGGTGTGCCCGCGCCGTTGCAAGGTGGCGATGATGCGGCTTTTTTGCTGGGGGGTAACGCGGCAAAAGGCCTGCGCCTTATCGACCGCGGCAAACAGCGCCTCGTCATTCATTTGTGCCAGCTCATCCCCCGTGATAATCCGCCCGACATCAAAATTCAACAGGCCGCAAACGTGGCGCATCACCAGCTCATTATCGCCGCTGATAATCTTCACCTGGATACCATCGCTGGCCAGCTCCTTCAGCGTGGCGGCGGCATCCATTTTGGGCGGATCCAGAAAGACCGCAAAGCCGGCAAAGATCAGCTCACTCTCATCCGTAACATGGGCGGTAGTCTGGTCATCCGCCACCGCGCGATAGGCGATGCCCAGCACCCGAAAACCCTGCTCCCCCAGCGCGTTAAACTGCGCCAGAAAGCGTTGGCGCGCCGTCGCATCCAGCGGAACAGCCGTGGCAGCAGTCAATCCCAACCTCACCACCCCCGCCGCAGCAGCAGCAGCAGCCGCAGCCTCCTCATACTGGCTGGAGCATTGCAGGATGTCTTCGGGTGCGCCCTTAACGATTAGCAGGCGTTGGGTGGCGGAGGCGACCAGCACCGACAGGCGGCGGCGTTCAAAGTCAAAGGGCACCTCATCAATCCGTTGCCACCCCGCCATGTCCAGCTGGCCTTTATCCAGCACGGTTTGATCCAAAATCGCCTGATCCAGCGGGGTTTTGGCGCCCGATTCAAAATGGCTGTTCAGATAGGCCAGGGTCAGCACGGCTAGGCTTGGTTGCCCACGGGTATCCAACGCGTTTTCCAGCCGAATGTCGGCCTCGGTCAGCGTGCCAGTCTTATCGGTGCACAGCACGTCCATCGCCCCCAAATTGTGCATGGCGGGCAGATGCTTCACGATTACCTTATTGGCGGCCATCCGCCGCGCCCCACGCGCCAGGGTGATGGTGACAATCATCGGCAACAGCTCAGGAGCCAGCCCAACCGCCAGCGCCAACGCGAACAAAAAGGATTCCAACATCGGGCGATCGAAACTGACGTTGACCAGCAGCACGAACAGCACCATGACGATAGCCACGCGCAGCAGCAGCAGGCCGAAGCGTTCCACCCCCCGTTCAAAATTGGTAGGGGTGTGGCGGCTGGCCAACTGCCCCGCCAGATGACCCAGCTGGCTAGTCTGCCCCGTGGCGACCACCACCATTTGCGCGCTGCCACTGATGACTGAGGTGCCCATGAAAACGGCGTTGACCGCCTCATCCAGATTTTGTACCGGCTGGGGCAGGTCGGGGCTGTGTTTTTCGGCGGGAAAGGATTCGCCGGTCAGCAGCGATTGGTTGACGTACAGATCTTTGGAAGCCATCAGCCGCCCATCGGCGGGCACCAGCTTACCAGGCGACAGTTGCACCACATCGCCGGGCACGAGATCCCGCACCAACAGCTCTACCAGCTGGCCATCACGCATCACCAGTGCCTTTAGCGCGACCGATTGCCGCAGGGCGTCAACGGTGTTGTTGGCCTGCACCTCCTGATAAAAATCCAGGGCGATGCTGAAAACCAGGATGGTGGTAACAATCGCAAAGCTGGCCACATCGCCCGTCAGGGCGGATAGCGCGCTGGCCGCCAGCAGCAGCAGGATCAGCGGGTTGCGGAACCGCCCCAACAGCTGCCACCACCAGGGGTTACGATGCACATCGGCCGCGGTGTTGGCGCCATAGCGTTGCAGCCGCGCGGCAGCCTCTTGACCGCTTAGGCCGTCTTGGCCACTGGCCAGCTGTTGCAGCAGGGTGGGCAGCGGTTGGTTCCAGAACTTGTCGGCTGCCGCTCCACCCACCGCCGCCCCCAACGCTTTCGGGTTGGCAACAGCGATTGGGGTGGCATTTTCGGGCACGGCGGCAGACTCCGTTTAGGAAGGAACGGAAAAGAAAAGAGTGAGCGTGGGCTTACTTTGCCACCTCCACCATCACCTCATTACGGCGCAGCGGCGGGATGGTCCAGGGCGGGTTGTAAAACGCGTAGGTCGGGGTGGACAGCGCCTGCAACTGCTTGGCGGCGATAAAGCCGTTCAGCGCGGTGGTGTGCTGGGTCATGTTGTCGTCGGAGGCAGATCCGGCGAAGCGGATGACCGCCACCCGCCGCCCCGCTACGGGCAGCAGCTTCACCGCGTCGTTGTTGGGTTTGGGCAGGGTGTCCAGGGTGTAATCGGCGGGCATGACAAACCGCACGTGCCAGATGTTGCCGCTGTTTCCTTCTTGGTTATTGGGAAGCTGGCTGTTTTGGGGATCACCGTCCCCCCCACCCTGTGGCGCGGCCTGTTGAATCACGGGGGCGGTCATGGCGATTTTGGCGCCTTTGTTGTCGGCAGGCTGGCCAGCGGCCAGGTCTGATGCAGCCTGTTGAATCACGGGCGCGGTCATCGCCACCTTTTGCGCGGGTTGGTTGTTGCCGAAGATGTAGTCGGCGATCAGGCGGAACCCCTGACTTATCGCGGGTTGCCTTTCCCCCGTCACCGTCACCTGCGCCACGATCATCGGGGCGTAATCGCGGATTTCGATGTTGTCCTGCCGATCAACCAATTGATAGGACGGCTCCTGCACATCACTCATGATCGGCCCCGCCGCCACCGCCGCGCCCAGCACGGCCACCCCAACACCCAAAGCAATCCATAACATGTTCTTCCTCATTTTCCTGACTCCTATTGCCAATTCCAAAGGCCAAGCAGGGCAACCTGTCGCCTACCCTAGCCCCGCCCCCTGCGCACAGTCTACACCATTTTGGTGAGGGATGGGGGGAAAATTGGGGGGGGTGGGGGGGGGTGTTGTAGACGCTATGCGAACCTATCCTGAGCCTAGGCCACTTATTATTCAATTGGATTTTGCTCGTCGCTCTAATCTTCTTTGCTCTGCCAATTTAATTTTTTCCGGTTCTGTGTAAATACGCTCAAGTAGTGCTGCAGTAAAATCGAGCAAATCCATACAGTCAGTTTTTTCTAATGTTCCATCATGTGCAGCATCATTGCCATCTTCTCTGATACAATCTGCTAAACTTTTTAAATTATCCGGCAGTATTTTATTTTCAAATAGCCAAGTTAACCTTGGGGCTAAGTTACGACGTTTATGATCGTTTAAACCTTCCGTTTCTTCTTTGGGCAACATTGGTTTAGTTGCCAAATCTAAGCATTGGCGAAACATAGTACCAGCAGCGTTCCAACATTCTACTGACAAGCAAACAGTTCCTTCAACAAAAATAGATTTTATATTTTCTGGAACAAATTCAGGTGGCGAATATTTTGATTGATCTCTTAAGCTTACAAAACGTTCAACTCGAAAATCATCATTAATAGAATTTTTGAGTTCCATGATTTTTTTGGCATCGCGATACGCATGTAACCCGCTATCACTATCAGGTCTTTGTGCAACAATAAAATTAGTTGCCGCATGACACTTTCTGCAAACCGAAAAAAGTTCACACCAGCGCTGCCACCCGTATTCGGTTCCTAAATCGTTATAGCTCTGTACATCAAAAGTCATATGCGAAGAGCCGCATCTGGGACAATCGGCAACTAATATAGGCATTATATCTTTTCCTCCCTGCTTCTGATTTCGACCACTTTTTCGCAAAACCTCAGTACATTATTGGCAGCCGTCACTGCCTCTTGATCCGTCAGCCGCTCACTTTTTTCCGCATACATGTCTTTTATGTTCCCACAAATGCTGGCGTGAATTAAGAACTGTTTTTGATACAACTCAGGAACATAGTGGTTCTGGCGAGTTATATTGGCATCATTAGCCATCTCTTTCTTCCTAATTGTCCCATCAGCGTTTTGGGTATCGCGGGCGGGTGATGGAGGAAAGCGGGGAGATTCGAACGCACGGAGGGGGGTTGCCCCCCTCGGCCGTTTTGACGCTACGCCCGCCAGCTTTTCGAACACCCAGGCCTCACCCAATCTTCCAACCTATCCCCATCAGGGTAAACCGACGTTATCGATTCGGCAAGTGTACGAAACCCGCACAAAAACCATGACAAAACAAACCCTAGAAACAGCTAGGCCAAAGGGGAAGCCCAAGGGAAAGCCCAGGGGGAAAGCCCAGAGGAAGCCAAGGGAGAATGATAGGGGGAACAATGCGGGGATTTGCCCATAGCCGCATCGCCCCCGCCGCCCCCCGAACCTCTTCATCGTAGGACTAAACACCTCCCCATCCCCGATCACTTCACCCAAAAATTCTGGCGATCAAGGGTGATTAGGGGTTGGCCATTGCGCCAAACGGTAGCGGTGACGCTGTGGCGGCCACGGGTCATTGGCCACAAAAACTTGGCGCCCATGGTTTTGGCAAAGCGTTGGTCGTTAACCGTCCATTCCACCTGATCCGTATCCAACACCCCACTCAACCGCATTTCAAAGGCCTGTTTTTCGGGCGGTATGCGTGGGTCAAAGGCCATTTCCAGGTTGTTGGCGGGTCTGGCAATCTGAATGCTGGCGGTTGGGCGGCGGCTGTCACCCTGAATCGGCAGGGAATCGGCCAGGAAATATTCGGTGCGCGCCAAACAATCGGGGGCATCCTGATCCATTTCTGTCACATCGATGCAAACATCCCTGGTCACCAATTTGGGGCTTAAATACAGGGGGGCGGTTTCACCATGCTGATTCAATTCGCTGAAAATCCCGCGCAAGGCCAGGGATGGCCCCAAGGATCCGGTAATGCCATCGGTGGGGGTGTAATCGGCATTGCCCATCCATATACCCGCGACATAACGATGGTTATAGCCAATCGCCCAGGCGTCCCGATAATCGGTTGAGGTGCCAGTCTTAAAGGCGGTTTGGGTGGGCAGGTTCAAAACACTGCTGCGCCCGAATTCCAACATGCGCGCCCATGGGTCGGACAGGATGTTGCCGATTAGCGAGCTGACCTCCTCAGAAAAAACGCGGCGGCTTATGACCGGATCATCGCGGTAAAAGGTCATGGTTAGCGGTTGAAATACCCCGCGATTGGCCAGGGCGCTGTAGGCCTGCACCAATTCCAGCAGGCTGACCTCTCCATTGCCCAGCGCCAGCCCGTCATCATAGAAATCGGCACCCTTCCTAAGGGTGGAAAACCCCAGGGCGTGTAGGGTCACCAGATAGCTGGTGGGCGTGACAAAATTGATGGCGTGCAGGGCGGGAATGTTCAGCGAGTTGCCCAGGGCGGTGCGCAGGGTAACCCTGCCGTAATAGGTGTTGCTGTAGTTATGAAAATGATGGATGCCCCGCCCCACCATGTCGGAAAATGGCGCATCCTCAATAACAGTCGCCGGTGTCCAGCCCTTTTCCAAAGCGGCGGCGTACAAAAAGGGTTTCAGGGCGGATCCAGGCTGACGCGGCACCGTCACCATATCGATCTTACACCCTGGCGCCTGATTGTTGCTGGGCTTGCACTCTTTACCCACCGATACCCAGGCCAAAATCTCATGCGTTTGCCGATCAACCACCAACGCGGCCGCCTGGGTTATTTGGCGTGATGCCAAGGCCTGCAATCGGCTTTCCAGCAGGCTTTGCACAAACTGCTGCAACGATGCATCCAGGGTGGTGACCATTTTGGCCTGGCCGCCGCCATGCGATGCGCCCGTATGGTCACGAATATAATCGACAAAATGAAAGGCCTGCACCGACAGGCTGGCGCTTTCCAACGCCAAGTCATAGCGGCTTAACCCCTGCAAAAGGGCTTCATCCATTTGTCCCGCCTGCACCATGGTTTCGGCAAGCCTTTTGATCGATTCCTCAATCTGAATTTTGCCGTCGAACAGGTCAAATTTGGATGGCGCGCGCACCAATACGGCCAGCGCCAAAATCTCTTTCGTATTCAGGGTGTTGATGTCGCGGTTGAAATAATATCGGGCGGCCTGCACCACCCCGCGGCGGTTGGCGGCATAGGGCACCTGGTTCAGATAGAATTCCAGGATGGCGGGCTTGCTGACACGCATCTCCAACGATAACGCCTCAAGACCTTCTAGCCATTTTGACCAAAAGGTGCGGGGGCGGGGATGAATCATCCGCACCACCTGCTCCGTAATCGTGCTGGCACCACGGGCGGCATAACCCTGTATCCATCGGTGCCACAGCGCGCTGCCCCGCGCGACCCAATCGACGCCGCTGTGTTGATAAAACCGCTTATCCTCAGACAAGATAAAGGCATTTTGCAACAGCTCTGGCATCTCATGCAGGGCGACAGCATCACTGGTATTCCAGCGGTTTTGATAGGTAAAGGTCAGGGGTTGGCCATGGCGATCCAAAATCTGGATGGCGTTGGCATCGGATCGAACGCTGTGAAAATCACGATAGGGCGACGCATAATCGATCGCCGTTTTGCCGATAAAAATCAGCAGCAGGATGAGCAGACAGCGCGCGCACCAGCGAAGGGTTTTTCGCATGTTGGCCATGCCTTACGGCTGCCCGCCATCGATATCCAATCTGTCCACCACCCCCTTGCCATACACATCGGGGTCATACATTTCAACGGCATTGGTGGGCATGACCACAAAGCTGCCCGGCGCAATCGCCTGCGCGGTGTAGGACAGATGGTAATTGCCGGGATCTAAGTAATCCGAATAGAACCGCACGGCATCATGGCGCAATTCCTGGTGATAAAAGCTCCACCGCGACAGGTTATAGCCAATCCAGTCCGAATATTGGAACCACCAGGATCCGCCCGCGGCCTGGAATTCCCCCTTATCGGCATCAACGATTGAGGCGGTGGCCAAATCACGGTTCACAGGCTCTAACCCGCCTGGAACGGGGTCATCGACAACCACAAAATTGCGGGCGGCCGGCAACGAGAGGTACAGGTCAACCCGCACCAACTCGGACTGTTTGATGGTGAATGGGGATTTCAACAATTGCCATTTGCCATCACGCTCAACACTGTATTCCCGCCTAATTCCTATACCCGCATTGGTATAGGTGGCGTGCTCAGCAAGCGGGGCATAGCTTAGGCGGGTGGCATAGTACAGGCGGCCATCCCCCTGCCGTTCAATACTGGCCTTAGCGCTTCTGCCCACATCGGCCTTTTCGATGTTGCGGACAAAGGTGGCGGGGGCATCCCGAACATCGGCAAATTTGGTTTCGCCAAAGGGCTTTTCATCCAATTTGACCGTCACCTGCATGTTGGGAGCAACATTTTCATAGGCGCGGGCATAGTCCACCAGGCCGTTCATGCAGAACACATTTTCCTGGGTATTTTCCCAATGGGTGCGGCTGCCGCGTGCCTGGGTAATCATCCGCACCAGCTTAAAGGGAATATCCTCAACCAATGGCTTGGCGGTCTTGTGATCTTTCAGCGCCGTCAGGGTTGACAGAATGGCGCAATTTTCCCGCAGAGGGCTGGCAAGAATGCGGCTGTAGCTGTCATCCAACTGCTCGCTAAAGGTGAATTTGCCGCCAGACTGATTGGCGTGCGACAGAATCAGATTGGTGACCTCTGTCACATATTTGTCGCCGCCTTGAACGCGCATTGCCGCCTGAACAAAATAGGTCTTGCCAAACAGGCTCATGCGGGCAACATGCGGCCGATAGCGCTCCAAATCCGCCAGGGTAATGTTGGTGTTACCCGCCGCGTTGTTCTCTGCCAGGGCGGCCAAGGCTACCGCGCGAACGGTTGAGGCCATATCCTGATTATAGAAATCGGGATAGCTATCCTGTTTTAGGAAATTGGCCAGGTACTTGTGCAGCTTTGATTCCACTTCTTTGGGAATGCTGTATCCGCTTTTCTTCAGCCAGTTAAAGGCCAAGGCTGTATAGGCACTTAAATAAGGGTCAACATACTGATCTTGCGGAATGAAATAGGCCATGCCGCCATTGGGCGCCTGAAAATTGGCGGCCTGTTTTAACAGATCGTCGGGCAGTTTTTCGGCGTCCGTCCATGCAAAATCCTTTGGCATATAGGCGCGCAGATTAACAAAATGGGATGCCATCACCGCCTTGGTTAATTTTTGTTCCCAACATTCATAGGGATAGTCACGCAGATACTTAAAGGCGCCCTCCAAATTGCCAATCACAGAGGGAGCGGCCACAATGCTAACATTGCCAATATCCCCATGAATTTTATCAGGAAATTTAATCGATTCTTCGAACCTGTTGTCGGTGGTGGTGCCATAGTTGGCGGCGGTTTCCAACGAACGCCGTTTGTGAATCACCAATTTATGCTCAACGCCGTCACCATCCAGCGCATCGCGCGCGGTTGCACGGAAATTGATGGCACCCGTTTCTGCCTCACGGCTGGCATCGAGGGCTTTGACCTGCAACGGCATCCAAACCGTGGTGCGTTTATAGGGATCCAGCGTCACTTTCTGGGTCAGGGTGGCTGCCGCCCCATCCTTCAGGTCAACATCGCCTGATGCACTAAGGACAACCTCAAGCTCGCGTTTCTTATCGGTGCGATTCATCACGCTAAAGCCAGCCTTAAAGCTGTCGCCCTCCGTAACTTGGTTCGGCATGACGGGGCGCACCTCCGTCGGGCGATTGACCTTAAAGTTGGCATCGCCCAACCCCATGCGATCGGTTTTGGTGACCGCCATGGCCAGCACCCGCCAGCCGGTCAGATTGTCGGGCACCTCAAATTCCACCTGGGCGTTGCCCTGATTATCCAGGGTGATGGATGAGTTCCAATAGCTGACAAATTTGAATTGGTTGCGCATGGCCAGATCGGATCCGCCGTCACCGCCTGGGTTAGCGCCCTTTTTCTCAAATTTCTGACGGCCAATCAAACGGGTTAGCAGGCTGTAATTGCGTAAATCCAACCCTTGCAACTTGTAAAACCCCTGATACGGGTCGTAATAGCTTTTGCCACCCGCCACCAGGTCAAACACCGATTCATCGACCACCGCCACGGCCAGCTGAATGGGATCCTTGGTATCTTTTGTTCTGGGCTCTGCATGCAGCGATAGCTTAACTTTTTCCCGTGGTTTATAAACCTCCCGATCGGTTTTGGCGGTCACCAACACCTCTTTATAAGGATCTTGAATCGGCACAGTTACATAGCCCATGCGGAACGATGGTTTGCCTAAATCCACCTGATTTTCAATAGGTTTATCAACACGGGGTGAAAAAACGACCACCGACAGGTAAAAACCAGGGATATAATCGGGCTTCACCTCAAACTCGATAACCGGCGTGCTGCCTTCCAGGGTTTGCACAAAATGATCCAGCACCCCATAGCGCTCAATCGTCACCAGTGCCTTGGCGCCTGGATAGGGGTTTTTGATTAGGTAACGCGCCCTATCCCCGACCTTATAGGTTGGTTTTTCGGGCACAACCTCCAGGGAATAGTCGTTCGACTCGTTCCACAGCACATGCCCCTGGCCAACCACATACAGGCTGATCTGGGTTTTATGCTCATTACCGTTACTATCCTTTATGCTGGCGGTTGCGCGATAATAGCCTGGATCCTTGGGCACAAAGTCACAGCTGTTGGATTGCAGGCGGGATTGCCCCTTACAGCTGCTAACCGCTACCCATTCGTTGTTATATTCGGTGACATAGGCATTGCCCGCCCCCTTAACCTTTGCCGCCTTGGTTTCTTGACGCTCAATCGCAATATCCACCGCCGTGCCAGCAGCGGGATTGCCCCGCTCATCCACAACCAGATAATCAATCAAAGTGGGTTTGCCCGCTGTCACAATCCAATCGGCAATTTTTAAGCCAACAAATCGATCCACCCCCGCATAGTCGGCATAGGATTGGGCGGCAACATTTTTGCCCCGATCATCCTGCACCGCGCTTTCAATCATCAATCGGCCGAAATAGATCGATTCCTTGGGCAGGGTGAAGGACAGGGTGTTTTCACCCTTGCTATCGACGCGGGCAATTTTTTGCACCAGCTGTTTTTGGCTTTGCCCCCCTTCGTAACTGTCAAAGGTAAAATCCTTGGCCACAGGGTTTTTGGAGGCAAAGGGCTTGCCTTCCAAAACCGCTGTCACGCTCATGTTGGCGTCGGGATAAGCGCCGCCAGAGTGCAATTTTGCCTGGGTACCGACCTCAACATCCTGTCCATAACGGAACAAATCGCCGTTAATCTGATTGGTTACCCGAAATGTCGACGGGGTAAAATCGCTGACCAGCACGCGCAGCGGGTACCAGGTGAATTTGTCGCTGTTTTGATCCTGGTCTTCTTCGTCTTCATTGCCGGCATTGTTTTTCTTATCTTCGGCATGCTTAGCATCCTTGGTTTTTGGATCAGAAAAATCGGCTGAAAGGCGGAATTGATACCACCCAACAGCACCCTGCTTAGGAATCGGAAATTCGCCCGCATAATCACCAAATTCCCCCAAGGTTATTGCCTGTTTTTCAAAAACCTTGTTGTCGGTGGGATCAAGAATTTCTAAGGTATAGCCCGATCGGGGGGCGGGTACCAAGGTACGATTGTTCTGGTTACGCACATACAATTTGTACTGGATCGTATCGCCGGCGCGATAAACCCCCTGCGCCGTGGTGCCCCAAGTAACCATATGCCCCTGGATTTTGCGATTTTGGGCATAAACACTTTCCCCAACGGAACGATACGAATCGATAACAAACATCGAATGAACGGGCAGGATGGCAATCTCACCGTCTTTTTGTACGCGCACAAATAGGGATTCATCCTTTGTGCGATAGCTTCTGGCCAGATTAAGTGACGGATCCAGCTTTTCCGTGCCATCCAGCATCGCCACCCCATTGGCATCGGTTGTTGATTGAGCTAAGGGCGGCTGACCCGCGCTGATTTCAGAAATTTTGTCCCTGTAAATCGTGACCTTTGCGTTGGCAACTGGTTGACCAGTCGCCATATCCGCAACCCACAAAGCACTGTTAAAATGCCCCAGCTTTAGGTGCAGTTGATAGGGCGTCACCTGGGCAAACAGCTGATGATCGCCAGGATATTTGCTTACTATTGGTTCGGTGCTAAGCGTGCCAAAAACCGCCCCACTTTTGTTGTTCAGCATTTGGCGAACATTAAAGGGAATGGCAAACTGCTTATCCTGAACTTCGGGAACAGCCTGGGTCGCTGTTAGTCCTGTTTTGGCGCCATCAGCCGTCACCATGCGATAGGAAAAGCTAGTCTTGGTCAAATTGTTGACGTACAGCGGCACCTCACTGTCGATTTGTTTTTCCAACACCGCGGTATTGTGGACAATTTCAAAATTCGGCAACCGATGATCGGTTCTAAAAATTACATCAATAGGATTCAGCAGCTTACGATCAAATTCATCCTTAATTTCTGTATCGATACCCTTAACAAACAGCGCCCTAATCCACCGCCAGATTTTTTCAAAAAAGCCCCTTTCCAGTGACGTACTTTTAACCGTGTATTCGGCCGCCGCCTTAAGACCATAGGGAAGATTGATGGCGTAGGTTTCGCCCAATTCATGTTCACCATTTAATCGGGAATAATTGTTTTCTGCCCATAAATCGTCCAAACTCATGGATCCAGCTTTGCCGTTTTCATTTAATATTATGCGGGCGTTCTTGCGAATTTCTGAACGCAAAACAGGACTGCTGAATACCAAAGAAATGGGCGCCATGGGGTTGCAAAGACCCGTCTGACTTTTCTTAGACTCGAAAAGAAGCTTGTCCCCCGCGTTTGAGACACATTGAACGCCCAAAAACGCGAAGGCTGGGAAGGTTTGAAAGCTTAATGCAGACCGATCAGCAATCCCCTGCTCTGACCCCATAGCCGAAATCAGACCTGGTCTGATCCTTAGATTCATGGATGTATCCAACGGCAGCTCTTTTTTCGGCGTGATTAACCAAACCCGCCGCGCCTCCTCAGCGCCCGATTTGCGCAGATCCTCATCACTTTTTTGAGCTTTTTGTGCGCCAAAGAATGCCCATATCTTAGTGCCCGGCAGGGGAAGATAGCTTGGCGGTTCTGTTTCCTCTGGGTCTACTTCAACCTTAAGCGCATAGGTCTTGGCGGTCGGATTCTTTTCCTGACCAATCACCAGGCTGGCTTCAACCGATTTCTGGGTGACCGATTGGTTAAAGACCGCCCGGATTACAGGGGTGCCAGGTGCCAGCCATTTTTGAATACGGACATAATCAATATCGGGACGTTTTGTTACAAACTCATGGGTAAACGCCTCAGCAATCGTACGCCCATCTTCTGCTTTGATGCCTGGCTTCATGACCAGGCGATACAGCGTTGCCTGCTTCATGGTATCATTGTCATTCAGGTTGCATGACAAAGCAGAGGTGTTCAGCCACCGCCATTGACAGTTCAATTTCGGCTCAATCTCAATGGGGATATCGGCACTGGATCGCTCCATACTGCCAATTGGCACAACAGGGCGGTTGAATTGCAAAACAATCTGCCGCCCTGGCTCCACATCCTCACCATCAGGCGTCACCCGCAAAATCCGCAATTCCTTTGTTTGCGTTGCGCCCTCATTCTCTGTCTCAGACCCAAGGTCTTGTGCCATCACCAATGCTGGCCAAACAGTTATAAGGAATAACGCAAACAGACAACGACGCATCACCGACCTTTTGGGCGTAAGGTTAAATTATGCGGATGTTAGCACGGTTTACGAAACCCGCACAGAATTTCTTAGTGAATCTGTTGATGGAAGGGGCGGGGGGTGCCCCCACACAGACAAGCATCAAAATCGGGCTGATTGAGGCAATAGCGAATTTGCGCATTTGGAACGGGCTGATAGATGGCTTGTTCATCCCGATAGTAAACACAGGAACAGCCAACCCCATCCTTCCCCTTCACCTGATCGCGACAACGATTATCCCGCAAACTCTTATTGGCTTGACAGCCCGCGGTGGCCAAAACCAACAAAACCAACAAAACCAACAAAACCAACAAAAGGGGCATAACGGGGCGGGGCAATAATGTCATTCTGTGTCATCGGGATTATGGGGTGGGCAGCACATACAGTACACTCAGCACGGGGCGGTCGCCAGCTATTTGGGCGGTGGGGTCGCGTGGTATTTCCGGCTGGCAGCTTTGGGGGTTCAGGGTCATCACCGCCAGTCTTTGACTTTGTGCCAGCGACTTTGCGTTTAGCACGGCCTTAAAATTCCAAAGACCATCAACCGTGTTGCGCTCGAAAACCTGCAGCTGATCAACAAAGGGGTCGATCAATGAGGCGCTGTTCGTGCTGTTAACAGCCAGATCATCGTCTTTATTTGGCTGGGAGGAAACGGGCTTAGCGGATAACCGCTCCACAACCAACAACTGACGATCTGTTAAGGTCAGGCGCCGTCCAAAGGCGCGCACATCCCTATTGCCATCCGCATTATTGACATGGCGGCTTAGGGTGGTTTGCTGCAACCAGGCACCCGGATTTTGCGCATCACGCACGTACAAAT
This sequence comes from Alphaproteobacteria bacterium, assembly GCA_044375625.1. Classification (GTDB taxonomy): domain Bacteria; phylum Pseudomonadota; class Alphaproteobacteria; order CAISOG01; family CAISOG01; genus CAISOG01. The sequence goes on along the minus strand of JBILMH010000003.1, from coordinate 21,054 downwards.
GGATGTTTTGGCGCAGGTTATCGCTGGCGATTAACAGATTGTCCCCAAGTGCCAACTGCTCCTCATAAGGGGTCAAACTGGCCTGATCGCGGTAAATTAGGGATTTTTTGCTTTCCAACCAGGCGGGCATAGAATGTTGCAGCTGATGCAGGCGCCCATTGCTAAGGCTGATGGCCTGATTGCCTGCAAAGGCGGCTTGCTCACAACCAAAACCAAACAGCCCCCGCCGTCGCCATTCTGCGCCCGTTGCATCCACACCCTTTAGCTTTTCAAAAATACTGACGCCGCCGGTTGGATGCCCCAGCAGCACAAAATCTTTGTTGGCCGCCAAACAAAGCCCTGACACCTGTTGCCACCCGCTTTCCTCATTCGGTAAAGTGGCGGTCGGCACCCAATTGTTGCCATCACGCCGTTCATAGACCAGGGCAAAGGGTTCGTTCTGCGGTGCGGCGGCGTTGACCACCCCCACCACCATACGGCCTGTCGCCGCATCGGTCAGCGCTATACTGTCGGCAAAGCTTGTAATCGCTTTCTTGTTTTTGCCTAGGCTGGCATTCGGTGGGGTCAAAACGGCCGCCAATTGCCAAGTTTGGTCGAATTTCCACAACAGCAACCGATCAAACTGGCCACGTGGATTGGCTGATCGGGCGGGCGGATCTTGCAACAGATTCGGGGATTTTGGTGAGGAATAGGCGGCATCCATGCTGCGCAGGCTGGCGGCTAACCAACCATCCTTCAGGCGCATCATTCCACCAAATTGATAAGGATAGCGGGGTTCCTTTTTGGCACATTGCGGCGCCAGCTGGGCAATTTTGCCCTGATAATTGACCGCCACCACTAGCTGGCCTTGATCCGCCACCACGTTCCAGCTGTAGTTCATAAACATATCATTGGAGGCTGATGGACTGGATAGCTGTTGCGGGGGGGATGGTGCGGGCGCCTGCTCCACAGCCAAGGCCACCTGTGGGACAAACAAGGCCAGCCCAAGGCTAAGCATCGATACTGCTGTTAGGTATCCCCACCACTTTTTTACCATTGGGTGTATGCCTCTCCCAGGCCAACCACTGACTGTGGAATCAACACTGGCTAACCATCATCGGAATCAAAAAATTCAACAATGGCTTGCTGCTGCAACTCCCGCAGGCTGTTGATTCCATGGCTGGCTAGGTCAAGCATAGCGACCAGCTGATCTTGAGAAAAAGCGCCATTTTCGGCGGTAACTTGGGTTTCTATCCATTGATTGGCGGCGGTCTTAACAAAATTGCCGTCAACGGCGGCGTTGCTATCCTCGGCATAGTCCAAATCCAAAAGCAGCTCACCATTCACCAACCCGACCGATATTGCCGCAACACTGCCCAAAAGTGGCCATTGTTCGATCATTTTACGGTGAAGCAATTGGCGGCAGGCCATATCCAGGGCGATATAGGCACCGGTAATGGCGGCGGTTCGGGTGCCACCATCCGCCTGCAACACATCACAATCAATGCGGATTTGCCGTTCACCCAGTTTCTTCAGGTCGGTAACGGCGCGCAGGCTGCGGCCAATTAGCCGCTGAATCTCTTGGGTGCGACCAGTCTGCTTACCCTTAATCGCCTCACGGTCATTGCGCTGATGGGTGGCGCGGGGCAACATGCCATATTCGGCGGTAATCCAACCCTGCCCCTTACCCCTAAGGAACGATGGCACCCCCTCCTCCAACGTGGCCGTGCACAGCACCTGGGTATCGCCAAAACCAATCAGGCACGATCCCTCAGCATAGCGGTTGGCCGCCAATTCCATGGTAATCGGGCGCAACATGCTGTTGCTGCGTTTGTCACGCTTGGGCACTGTGGGCGGGGATGGCTTGTTGTTGTTGCTGTTGGCGGTCACCATGGTGGGTGCAATTTTCCAGGATGTGCGTTGCAGGCTGGCAGTCATAAAGCCATTCTATCACGATTGTTGCAAATTCCCAATCAGATTCTTGATCGGGGCAATACGGTTAAAAGGTTAAAGCCACTTCAGCACCAAGGCGGTTGCCCCATCGATCACCGCAAAAGTTGGTGAAGACGCAACCAACCGATCCTCATTCGGCTTACCATGCATATCCACCGCGATTAGGGAGGGGTGCGACCCCTGTTGCTGAACGATTAGGGGCATGGTCGAAAGATTTCTGCGCTAATTGGAACGGTTGGGGATATCGGTGGGCACCACATAGGGCTTGTGGAGGGGGTAGAAGCTGCCTGGATAATTCTCCCATTTGGTCAACAGCTTGTTGGTGTACCCAACATCCTCCAACCCCTGCAACCCAACATCCAACAAATCGCGCAAAGCGGATTCCCCCAGCTTAACCGCAATCTCAAAGGGCATGACTTTAACAGGATTGGCGGGATCAACCCCACGAACACTACCAGGGTTGCTGGCTAAAAAGGTTTGCACGCCGTTGACATCCCAGAAAAACACGTCCGCCTTTTTGGTGACCACGCTTTCGGCCATGGTTCCCGATGGGGCAGTTTGTGGCAGGCTTAACAGCTTAGCTTTTGGGAACTGGCTGGCGGCGATAAAGTTGGTGGCGTTCCCCTCAATGGTGGCGATGGTGACCTCTGGATCGTTGATCGCGGCCAGGTTGTTGTCAAAACGGTGATCATCCGCTCTGGCATAGGCGTTTATGCCCGCGTAAAAAGCTGGACGGGTAAAGATAACCTGCCGTGCCAGGGCGGCATCTGGCCAAACAGGGGTGCAGACGGCATCAAAACGACCAGCACTTAGACCCGCTGGCCAGGTGCCAAAATCCACCTCCTCAGCCCACTCAACTTTCAGGCCAGCGTTTTGCCCCAGTTGGTTCACCAAATCGATGGCCAGCCCCGAAAGGGTGCCCGTGTTGGGATCGCGCACCGTGACGGGCGCAAACACATAGTACCCACAACGCAGCACGCCAGTGCGGATCACTCGGTCAAAAGCCGTTTCCGTCGCCGCCTTTTGGTCGGGATGCAATTGTCCCAAAATCCTGGGGGCGGCAACCCACGCCAACACCACCAATCCAGCCGCCATAAACATCAACTTACCACGCATCAAAAACCCCTCCATCGTTGCAAGATTTACAAAACTCTTTTAGGCTTTGAGCTTAGCAAACTACCTATTGCGGAACAATCCATCGCAATGACCGTTCTTGACATTCTGCTGACTTACTATCCTGCATTTTTCCAAGGATTGTTGGTATCTTTGCAACTGTGCCTGGTTATCTGGCTAAGCGGGTTGGTTGGGGGAATCGGGCTGGGGGCTTTGGGGGCATACCGCACCGCGACCTGGGGGCGGCTGACCCACTATGTCGCCTTTTCTTTTTCGGCGGTTCCCACCCTAGTGATCCTGTTTTGGCTGCATTACCCGGCGCAGGCGTTGTTGGGGGTGGTCATCAACCCCTTTTACACAGCGGCCTTTGCCTTTTCCCTGGTCAACATTTTTGCGGTGGGGGAAATGGTACGGCAGGCGATTTTGGACTTTCCGAAGCAATATCTGATGGCGGGGCGGGTTTGCGGCCTGAACACGCACGACATTCTCCGCTACATCCAACTACCGCTGCTGTTCCGCCAACTGCTGCCTGGCCTGATGACGCAGCAGGTGGTGATGCTGCACGCCACCCTGTTTGCCAGCCTGATTTCGGTGGAGGAGATTTTTCGGGTCGCCCAGCGCATCAACAGCAGCATCTATCGCCCGGTGGAGATTTACACCGCCTTGGCCTGTTTCTTCCTGCTGGTTTGTCTGCCGATTAACCTGTTGGCGGTGCATCTCAAAAACACCTACACCCGCGATATGTCTGAGAGATAGCGATGTTAAGTGCCCGTCATCTGTCGTTCGACTACGGGGGGCGACCCGTGCTGACCGATGTATCGCTGGATATTAAGCCGGGCAGCATCACGGTGCTGATTGGCCCCAGCGGCACGGGCAAAACCACCCTGCTGCGCTGCCTGGCGATGTTGGCCACCCCGCAAGCGGGGGAGATTCAGGTGGATGAGCAGCTGTTTCGCTATCCCACCGCCACCAACCTGCCCACGTCTGCGCCTGCGCCACCCTGGCCAAAGCTGACGGCGGTGTTTCAACAGCTTTTTCTGTGGCCGCATCTGACCCTGCGCCAAAACATCCTGCTACCCATGCGGCTGCAGGATCCAGCCACGGTGGCAACCGCCCTAGAAGAGCTGATCGAAGCCTTTGACATGGGCAATTTTATTGATCGCTATCCCAACCAAGCCTCCCTGGGGCAGCGGCAGCGTGCCGCCCTGGCGCGGGCGATTATTCTGAATCCCCGCTATCTGTTGTTGGACGAAGTGACCTCAGCCCTGGATGTGGAGCAGATTACCCGCGTGCTGGACTATTTGGCGCAGTTAAGGCAACGGGGCATGGGGCTGTTTATTATCACCCACCTGTTGGGCTTTGCCCGCCAAACAGCGGATCAGGTGGTTTTTATGGCAAAGGGTAGTATCGTCGAACGCGGCGATGTATCGATCCTGACCAACCCGCAAAGCCAACGTCTGCAACAGTTTTTGGCGATTGAAAGCGCCATCGGTTAATTCTTTTCCATCGATAACTTATCCCAATTGCGCTTAACATCTTTAATCCGCCGCAAATTTTGCTAAAGTGGTGATTCAATCGCGCACAGCGTTTTTCCCTTTCCCAATCAGGCCATTTCCCTATGTCAAACGCCCCATCCCCCGTTATTGCCAAACTCCCCTCCCGCCATGTGAAGGAGGGGGCTGCCCGCGCGCCGCACCGTTCCTATTACCACGCGATGGGCTTAACGGTTGAGGAGATTGGCCAGCCCTTTGTTGGCGTGGTGACAACTTGGAATGAGGCTGCGCCCTGCAACATCGCCCTGCGGCGGCAGGCTGAGGCGGTGAAGCGGGGGGTCAGCGCCGCACAGGGAACACCGCGGGAGTTTACCACCATCACCGTTACCGACGGCATCGCGATGGGGCATGCGGGGATGAAATCGTCACTGGTCTCGCGGGAGGTGATTGCCGATTCGGTCGAGCTGACCATGCGTGGCCATTGCTATGACGCGCTGGTGGGGATTGCGGGCTGCGACAAATCGCTGCCAGGCCTGATGATGGTGATGTTGCGACTGAATGTGCCCAGCGTTTTCCTGTACGGCGGATCCATCCTGCCGGGCAGCTTTCGTGGGCGGGATGTCACGGTGCAGGATGTGTTTGAGGCGGTCGGCGAACATGCGGCGGGCAAGATGAGCGATAAGGATTTGAAGGAGTTGGAGCAGGTCGCCTGCCCCTCCGCCGGCAGTTGTGGCGGGCAGTTCACCGCCAACACCATGGCATGCGTTTCCGAAGCCTTAGGCCTAGCGATCAGCGGCTCGGCCAGCCCCCCCACCCCACTGGACAGCCGTGATGCCTTTGCGGTCTATGCGGGGCAACAGGTGATGGAATTGCTGGCACGCAACATTCGGCCACGCGATATCGTAACCCGTAAGGCGTTGGAAAATGCGGCAACGGTGGTGGCGGCCAGCGGTGGTTCAACCAATGCCGCCCTGCATTTGCCTGCTTTAGCACATGAGGCTGGCATCGCCTTTGACATGTTTGATGTGGCGGAAATTTTTAAGCGCACCCCCTATATTGCCGATCTAAAGCCTGCGGGGCGCTATGTCATGAGCGATCTGCATCGGGTTGGCGGCGTGCCGGCTCTGCTGAAACTGCTGCTAGACGGCGGCTATCTGCATGGCGACTGCCTGACCGTAACGGGCAAAACCTTGGCAGAGAATTTGGCCAATGTTACCGTGTCGACCGATCAAGATGTGCTGCGCCCCACCAGCAACCCACTAAGCCCTACTGGCGGGGTGGTCGGCCTGAGCGGCAATCTGGCACCCGATGGCGCGATTGTGAAGGTGGCAGGCATGAAAACCCTGCAATTTCGTGGGCCTGCCCGCTGCTTTGATCGGGAGGAGGATGCCTTTGCGGCGGTTGAGGCGCGCAACTACAAAGCGGGAGAGGTGCTGGTGATTCGCTATGAGGGGCCACGCGGGGGGCCTGGCATGCGGGAAATGTTGGCTACCACCGCCGCGATTTATGGCCAAGGCATGGGCGACCAAGTGGCCTTGATCACCGATGGCCGCTTTTCGGGCGCTACCCGTGGCTTTTGCATCGGCCATGTTGGGCCAGAGGCAGCGGTGGGCGGGGTAATCGCCCTGTTGCAGGATGGTGACATCATCAATATCGACGCGGCGGCTGGCAAATTGGAGGTGGAGTTGAGTGAGGCGGAGATCGAAACACGCCGCCAGGCCTGGCAACCACGCGGCCATGACTTTCAATCTGGGGCGTTATGGCGTTATGCGCAAACCGTTGGGTCTGCTCGTCAAGGGGCGGTCACCCATCCTGGCGCAGCGGCCGAAACGCATTGCTACGCCGATATTTAACCGTTGTAATGATTGATTATCTGAGGCTTATCGATATCAATTGCCGCAACCGATTATCACCATAACAGGCAAAAGGGGCGCTATCATGGATAACCAGGCGATGATGATCAGCTTGCCATCGTTAAACTGGCGGCGCGGTTTGCGACGCTTTTGGCTGCTGGCCACCCTGGGACTTTGGATCGGGCTGGGCACGCTTCAGCTGCCTGACCTTCTAACCGCTCCCCGCGTGGTCATTGAGACGGATCAGGTGCAGAAATTGCGCAAATTGTTAGAGCAATATCGCCAAAACGCCCTGCCCGATGCTGTGCGGGATGAGGTGCGGAGCAAGCTAGAGCGGGGGGAATTAACCGCTGGTATACGCTATAACGTCACCGTAACCGTAGCGGGGGTTGAGCAGCGGGCATCCTATCCTGCCGAGATGGAGGAGGGGCAGGTGCGCACCGCCGCCAACCAATGGGCGGCCAGTCTTTCCCGAAACGCATGGATAAAGCTGGCGGTTATGGCCTTGGCGATGCCACTCGCTTTCATTATCCTTACCAAGCTTATAGCCTGGGGCATTCGTGGCTTTGATGATGCTGCTTCCCCAACATCGGCTGCTTCATCGCCGTCCTCAGGCAGTACCCCTCCACAGCGCATTGCCAGCCCACCGCCAAGGACTACTCCGCAAAACACCCCCTCCAACGAAACAGGCGGCTATAGAGCCAAAGTGGTGCCGCCCTTAACAACGTCGCCCACAACCACCGCTCCCGATGCCAACACCCCTGCTGCACCAACGCCACTCAAGCCCCAGCAGTATCAGTTGATGACCGATCAACCTCCAGCCGAAAGCCATAAAGAATCTGGCCAGCAGGAACCCACCTTAGGAAGCTCAAGCCGCCGCCAATCCACCACCAAACCAGCTTCTATCAAACTGGAAATTTAGGACTATTTACCCCACCCGATAATTGGGAGCTTCCTTGGTGACCATGATGTCGTGAACATGGCTTTCGCGCATGCCGGCGGCGGTGATCTTCAGGAATTGGCAGTTTTTCTGCATGCTAGGGATATCGGGGTTGCCAGTATAGCCCATCGCCGCCCGCAATCCCCCCATCAGCTGATGCACCACGGCGGCGACACTGCCCTTATGGGGCACGCGCCCCTCCACCCCTTCGGGCACCAATTTGTGCGCGGCCTCCTGATTGCTTTGGAAATAACGGTCGGCCGACCCCTCCGCCATCGCACCCAGGCTGCCCATGCCGCGATAGGCCTTATAGCTGCGCCCCTCATACAAAAACAGCTCACCAGGGGATTCATCGGTACCGGCCAGCAAGCTTCCGATCATCACGCAGTCCGCGCCTGCCGCAATGGCTTTGGCCAGATCGCCCGAATAGCGGATACCGCCATCGGCAATCACGGGAATACCTGCTTTATGCGCCACCTCTGCACAATCGGCCACGGCGGTCAGTTGCGGCACGCCAACCCCTGCCACAATACGGGTGGTGCAAATAGACCCGGGGCCAATCCCCACCTTCACCGCATCCACCCCCGCATCGATTAAGGCCTTGGCGGCTTCGGCTGTAGCGATATTGCCCGCGATCAGCTGCACCTGGTCAGACAGGCGGCGCACCGCCCGCACTGTTTCAATCACTCGGCTGGAGTGGCCATGGGCGGTATCGACCACGATCACATCGACCTCCGCCGCCAACAAAGCCGTCGCCCGCGTCAGGGCTGTCTCACCAGTCCCAATAGCCGCAGCTGCCCGCAACCGCCCCTTTGCATCCTTACAAGCCAGGGGGTTGCTGACCGCCTTTTCAATGTCTTTGACGGTAATCAGGCCGACGCAGTGCCGCTGATCATCCACCACCAACAGCTTTTCGATGCGATGATGGTGCAACAGCCTTTTGGCCTCCTCCCGCGTGACCTTTTCATCAACGGTGATAAGGCTTTCTTTGGTCATCAACTGCGACACCAGCTCACTAGGATCTTCGGCAAAGCGCACGTCGCGGTGGGTCAAAATGCCAACCAACATCTGTCCGTCGCGGGCAATGACGGGAATCCCCGAAATGCCATGCTGCTGCATCAGGATTTTGGCATCGGCCAAGGTTTGATCAGGGTAAATGGTAATCGGATTCACCACCATGCCCGATTCAAATTTCTTAACCCGTCGCACCTCATCCGCTTGCGCGCTGGCGCTCAGGTTACGGTGCAGCACCGCCATGCCCCCCAGCTGCGCCATGGCAATCGCCATCGGAGCCTCACTGACCGTATCCATGGCCGCGGCCACCAACGGGATCCCCAGGGGCAATTGGCGGCTGAATCGGCTGGCCAAGCTGACATCTGAGGGCAACACGTTGGAGGCGGCTGGCGCCAACAAGACATCATCAAAGGTAAAAGCTTCACGGAATTTCATCGGGGGGGCGCTCCTGCATCGGGGTCTTTTGTTAATTCTGGGATAAAAGCCCTACGGCCTTTCCCCTTATACCCCGTCATATCCCACGGAACCAGCCCGCCTGCAAGTGCCCCCGCTGCGGTTTCGGCAAAACTTGGCTGCTAGGCCATCACCTGATCCGTTTTCACAACCCTATTCCCCCCACACTCTTGCCGCTGACCACAAGCGGGGTTAGCATGGCCGCCATGACTGCACCGCTTCCCTCCACCCCCCTGCTTGACGCCACGGCGACGCCCGCCGACCTGCGCCGCATGTCCTTGCCGCAGTTGGAGCAGTTGGCGGCTGAATTGCGCACTGAAACCATCCGACTGGTCAGCCAGACTGGCGGCCATTTGGGTGCCAGCCTGGGGGTGGTGGAGCTGACCATTGCCCTGCACCATGTGTTCAACACCCCCGAAGACCGCCTGATTTGGGACGTTGGTCACCAGGCCTATCCGCACAAAATTTTAACTGGCCGCCGTGATGGCATGCAAAAATTGCGGCAAGCGGGCGGGCTGTCGGGCTTTACCAAACGCAGTGAGAGCGCGTTTGATCCTTTCGGCACCGCTCACAGCTCCACCTCTATCTCCGCCGCGTTGGGGATGGCGGTTGGCCGCGATTTGCAGGGCAGCCAGCGGCAGGTGATTGCGGTAATCGGCGATGGCGCCCTGTCGGCTGGCATGGCCTATGAAGCCCTCAACAACGCGGGGGTAGCGGCGGGTATTGCCGATGCTGAGACATCTACCGATTCATCTGCCCCCCCTTCAGAGCGTCATCCCAGCCGCCTGCTGGTCATCCTCAACGACAACAGCATTTCGATTGACCCCGCGGTGGGGGCAGTGTCCAGCTATCTGGCACGACTGGTTACTTCCAGCCCCATGCGCGGCGCGCACGACCTGGCCAAACAGCTGTTGCGCCGACTACCCAATCCGTTGCGCAAATTGGCGGTTGAGGCCGAAGATCGCGTGGAAAAATTTCTCAGCGACGGCAATCTGTTCACCGCCCTCGGCTTTCACTATCTCGGCCCCGTTGATGGTCACCGCCTGGATCAGCTGGTAACGATCTTGAGCAATCTGCGGGAGCAGCCTTTTGACCGTCCCGTCTTGCTGCATGTCATCACCCAAAAGGGTAAGGGCTATCCACCGGCTGAGGCCGCCGCCGACAAATATCACGGCGTCACCCCCTTTGATGTCGCAACAGGGGTGCAGCAAAAGCCCAAACCATCAGCGCCCAGCTATAGCCAGGTGTTTGGCGACACCCTGACCCAGCTGGCCGCCGATGACCCGCGGCTGGTAGCCATTACCGCCGCCATGCCCAGCGGCACGGGGCTGACCCACTTTGCCGCCCGTTATCCCACCCGCTGCTTTGACGTTGGTATCGCGGAGCAGCATGCGGTGACCTTTGCCGCCGGCCTGGCCTGCGAAGGGTTTCGCCCCTTTGTCGCCATCTACTCGACTTTTCTGCAGCGTGCCTATGACCAGATCGTCCATGACGTTGCCCTGCAGAACTTACCCGTACGATTTTGCCTGGATCGGGCGGGGTTGGTTGGTGCGGACGGCGCTACCCATGCGGGCAGTTTCGACATCGCCTATCTCGGCTGCCTGCCCAATATGGTGCTGATGGCGCCCAGCGATGAGGCGGAGTTGGCGGCGATGCTGACCACCATGCAGCAATATGATGCGGGGCCCAGCGCGATTCGCTACCCACGCGGCTCTGGCACGGGGGTTACCCTGCCGCCTGTCTCTCAGGCTTTGCCGATTGGCCGCGGGCGGGTGGTGCGTGAAGCAACCGCCAGCTCAGCGCCCACCAAAGCTGCCCTGCTGTGCTACGGTAGCCGCCTGGCCGATTGCCTCAGCGCGGCGCAGATTCTTGAAAATCAGCATGGCATAGGGGTAACGGTGGCCGATGCCCGCTTTGCCAAACCGCTGGATGAAGACCTGCTGCAACAACTGTTGCATCATCATCAGCTGCTGATCACGGTGGAGGAGGGGGCGCAGGGCGGATTCGGCAGCCTGGTGCTGCACACCGCCCACCAACGCGGCTGGATGGATGGGGGTACGGGGGCGGCCACAGCGCCACGCCTGCGCACGCTGACCCTGCCCGACCGCTTTATCGACCATGCCAGCCAGACTGAACAACTGGCGGAGGCTGGCTTGGACAGCGCCAGTATCGTCACGGCAGTACGCCAAGCGCTGAGTGGTTAAGCACCGCTTGCTCAGCATGGCAAAGTTTTGTTTACTAGCGGCATGACCGATACACCGCTTCAATCCGAACTGCTGCGCGAACTGCACGGGCGCGGCCTGATTTATCAGACAACCGACCTGGCTGGGCTGGACGCCGCCCTGACCAACGGGGTGGTGACAGGCTATATAGGCTTTGACGCAACCGCAGATAGCCTGCAACTGGGCAATTTTTTGCAACTAATCCGCTTGCGCTGGCTGCAACGCTTTGGCCATCGCCCGATCGTCTTGCTAGGAGGAGGCACCACCAAAATCGGTGATCCGTCGGATAAGGATGAGGCACGACCACTGCTGGATACCACCAGCATTCAGGCCAACATCAGCAAAATCGCGGGGCAGGCCGCACAATTGCTTCGGTTCGACGATTCGGCCGACGGAGCGATCATGGTGGATAACGCCGATTGGTTGGATGGCATTGGTTATTTGGATTTTCTGCGCGATATCGGGCGGCATGTGTCGGTAAACCGCATGCTGACGCTGGAGGGCATCAAACGCCGTCTGGATCGCGAACAGAATCTTAGCTTTCTGGAGTTCAACTATCCCTTGTTGCAGGGTTATGATTTCGTTGAGCTTTATCGCCGCTATGGTTGCCGCCTACAAATGGGCGGATCCGACCAATGGGGCAACATCGTGATGGGGGTTGACCTGGCACGACGCCTGGTGGGGCAGGAGGTTTTTGGCCAAACCTGCGCGCTGTTGACCACGGCCAGCGGGGCAAAATTTGGCAAGTCGGCTGGCAACGCGGTCTGGCTGGACGCTACCAAAACCCCCGTGTTCGATTTTTGGCAATATTGGCGCAACACTGAGGATACCGATGTGGCGCGCTTTTTGAAAATCTTTACGGAGCTGCCCCTGGCCGAGTTGCAGCGCTGGGACAGCGTGCATGGGGCGGAGCTGAACGAGGGCAAAAAGCTATTGGCAACAGAGGTTACCGCGCTGGTTCATGGCCGTGAAGCCGCCCTTCAGGCAGCGGCGGCGGCACAGGCGGCCTATGCTGGTGGCCATGGAGGATCCGCAGGGGGGGCTGGCATCGACAACCTGCCAACCCTACAAATCCAACCTCAGGACTTGGCCATGGGTGTGTCAATCATCGATCTGATTATGCAAACCGGCACGGCTGGAACCCGCTCAGACGCCCGCCGTCTGATTGAACAGGGGGGGGTTCGGCTGGGCGATGCGGTGATCAAAGATATTAACGCCACCCTGCCCGTCAATCTGTTCGCCGCCCCATCGGTTGAGGCGGTGTTAAGCCTAGGCAAAAAACGCCGCTTTCGCCTGATGGTGGGATAGGCTATTCTGGATAGGTCATTCCCCTACCAATTCCCCTGTTAACGGAGGCTTCCTGGTGACCACCAAAACCCTCCTGGCCTGCCTGGCCATCGTTGGTGCGCTTCTAATGCCTTACTGCCCCGCCTTGGCTCAGCCCCCAACCGCCAAGCCGCAAGTCTTCTTCCTCTCCCCACAGGATGGCGCCACCGTCAGCAACCCTGTGGTGGTGCGCTTTGGCCTAAAAAACATGACACTTGCCCCCGCGGGCGTGGACAAACCAGGGACGGGACACCATCATCTGTTGATTGATGCCCCCCTGCCGCAACTGGATGAGCCAATCCCCAATGATGCGAACCATCTGCATTTCGGCAAAGGGCAGACGGAAATCGAACTGCACCTGTTGCCAGGCAAACACACCCTGCAACTGTTGATGGGCGATTGGACGCACATCCCCCACAACCCCCCAGTCTACAGCCAGCCCATTACCATCTTTGTGAAATAATCAGCTTGCCGCGCCCTTAATTTTCTCAAAAGTCCTAAGGCCGCTCATCCCCAACATGGCCAAAACCAATTCCATCAGGTGATCCGCATTGATGGCTGGCGGCTGTACCCCAGGCCAAAAAAGCGCTGCTGCCCAGCTGAAAATCGGATGACCCAGATAGGTCCAGCATATGCCAAAACCACAGCACCAACCGATAAACGGCCGCCATCCCGCCACAAAAACGCTGCGATGTTGCGCTTCGGTCATGTTCAACATCACCTGCAACTGATCAGGCATTTGGGCGATACGCGCCAAAACCGCCTGTTTATCCAACCGTTCGTCATCTGATGTAAACAGTTTGTCCAACAAGTCGCCAAAGGCACTGATGGGGCTTGCAATCGCTTGCCCCAACGCAAGATCATTAACACTATTAGGCATAGGCACGTTTTAACCATCCTTCCAAATTTTGTTCCAATTCGGGGCACCGCTGTGCCAGCCATCGACAATAGCCAGCCGCCTCAGCCCGCAGCGCGGCCAACAGCGAGGATGGCATGGTTTGGTTGACAGCCTTCAAAGTTTTGGCGCCCAACACCCCATCCTCAACCACACCAAAACCCGATGCCCTTAAGGCGCGCTGAATAATCCGATGCGCCGTTCCCGCCCCCAGCTGTACCGACAAATCCAACAATTTGGTTGCCAACATGATGTCTTTGATCTGGCTGTAACCATAGGCATGCCACCAGTCACGACGATAAATCTCAACCGCCTGTTCACGGCTTAACTGATGAATATCCAAAGTGGGATATAGGCGTTTGGAAAGACCAAACTGGCTTTCGTCTTCGGGATTATGGTGACTTTGGCGATAGCCACCTTCATGTCTTAAAACCACCTCAATTGCCCAATCAAATACATCACTCATGCTGTTGTTCCAATAGATTTAGTTTAATTTGATACCAATTTTAACTTCACCAACACGCCCGTCAGCATTCCTGCCAGCAGGGCAACGGTTAAGGTGCGCAACAGTGTCTGCCCAATCGTACGCTTGGCCATGCGCCAACCATCCAAAAGACCACGCAGATCCCGCAAATCCTTATCCAACTCTTCCCCATGCAGCCCCAATTCAAACAACGCCTGTTTGGCACCACGGCTAGCCGCCTGCTCCAACAACCGTTCCAACGTATTTATTGTGTTTTTATCCATGACATTAGTTAAATAAGAGTAAAGTTTTAAATATTTTGCAAAATGATTTGTAGTGTTTATCTATAATTTTTAAGTCAAGCCCATCATATATACTCTTTTAAACTGCACATTTCTTATGGCGGTGGTCAGGGTGCGCAGGCCACCCATGACAAATAAAGCCGTAGTTGTTGGTGGCAAAGTCACCGTTACGCTTCCACTTTGCGCAGTGCCATCGGTTAGGTTTTTGATGCGCCAAAATATCATACCGCCTGTAGGGGCACAAAAAATCTCTAACTGAAACAACTTGGCAACCGCAAAAGCCATGTTGGTATCAACCCTACTTTGGCTGGTGCCGTCATGGGTCAAAAATTGCCAGTTGGTATCGCCGCGACTGGTGGAGTATTGAAACCCGCATCCCGCCGCGCCCATGGTATCGCCGATTACCAAATTGCTCAGATTGCTTGCTACCACCCCCGCCGCCAGCCTGGCACCTGTTGCACCGCTACCATAGTTTGCATCGGGGAACCGCATGGTGGCGGCATAATAAAACCCAAGATTACGGCACACCGACGCCATCAGCCCCCCCGTCAACGCCTCCGTATTGGCGATGGCCGCGCTGGCATGTTGCCAGTAATGACCGATGCTGGCATCAAATGCGCCTGTCACCGTCCCACGGTCATCGGTTTGCATGCCGATGGTGGCATGGGCACTACTGCCAAAGGGCAACCATTGCGCCACCGATCGATGCGCCAAGCTTTCCTGCAAAAACGCTTCCGAAGCGGTATCATCACGCACCGTCAAAAACGCTCTGCCCAATTCATTGCTGGCAAACAAATTGACGGTTGATGCGGTGGCGGCGGCTGGCATTGCCACCCCCGTGAAATTTAGCCCACTGCCCGCGCCGATGACCCTTACGCTGCTGGCACCACCAAAGCTGCCGCTGTTGTTGTATTGCAACTGCCCCACGCTGCCGCCTACAGCGCCACCGCCACCTGATGCAGGAACCGCCCAGCTGCCATCCGCTCTCAGAAATCTGCCCGCGGCTGCATCCCCTGTGGCGGGGGCGGGTACCAAACCCTTGGCGCCGCCGCTGCCCGCATCGCCAACAACCGTATTCAGCATGGCGGTAACCTGCGCCGCCGTTAAATCCGTTGGGGCGGCGCTAACCCCCGTGTTATTACCCTTTAAGGTGTTGCCAGGCATGTTGGCCATGGTGCCGGCCGGCCCCTGTGGCCCTGTAGCCCCTGTTGCACCCGTAGCGCCAGTTGCACCCGTAGCGCCAGTTGCCCCAGTTGCGCCTGCAGGTCCCTGCGGGCCAGCCGCACCAGCATTAACCAGCTTGGCCCAGAGATTAACGGCCAGGTCACTGGCAAAACTCGTGCTCGTATGGGGCGCCAAACAGACATACCCATGGCCATCGGGCGCGTTAACGGTGTGCAGCTTGGCATAGGCGGTGGCAGTCGCCCAAACCCCGCGTGCAACCAATTGCGCAACGGGCAGGGTAAAGGTTCCCAGGTTGGTGCCACGATCCCCCATGATGGTCAGTTGATCGCCGCTAACGGTTATCGTTCCGATGCTCTCCGCCAAGGGGGGATTCAGTTCCAGGCTTTGCAGCCTTGCCTCCAGCTGGCTAAAATTGCCATCCAGTTCGGTAATGGTCAGCGCCGATCCCTTAGTATTTCTCAGCACAATCGTCATTATCCACTCCAATAGGTTAGGGGGTTATAGTTGTTCAACAGTCATTGCGTATTGCATTTGGCGCCCGCTAGAGCATGAAGCCCCATCGGCGCCCTTGCTTTTCAGGCCACAGGCAAACTTAGGTCGCGGGCACAAAGGTCACATCAATAAGGCTGGCATCACCGCCGGGGTGACTCCAATCCACCGATTTGTATTGACTTAAGATTGGTTGCCCCTGGCTATCGGTACCCACGCGCAGTTGCACCGTTGCCATCCCCTGGCTTAGCGCGCTGGCCAGGCTGATAATTTGTTCAGACGCGCTGTAATCCGTGGGGCTAAGATGGCTTCCGATAGCCAAAACCTCCTCATATCTCAACAAATCGCTGGGGGCGCCAATGCGGGTACGAAATCCTCCCAATCCCCAGGATGGGGCGCTGACCTGAAACATCATGCTGTTCCATTCGTAATCACCACTACCGCTATCGCTCCAGGCCAAGGCACTGATACGAAAGCATTTCTGGCGAATCTTATCGGCGGTTAATCCGACCAGATAGTCCCCGCCATAAGCGCGATAGAATTGGCGGTTGACAATGTTGGTTGGCATCACCGACGTCAACACCTCGCTGCCACTGCTTAATCTTATCGCTTGCCAACTGCTGGACGAACCGCTGTAGGCACTATCCAAGGGCGACACCAATTTGGCGGCGGGCACGCTGGCAAAAGCCGTATCGGTTTGCGCCGCGTAGTAATTCAGCACATTGTTAAAGCTGTAATACAGGCTAAGGGTGGTTAAACTGCCACTGGCCTGCACCGCAAAGGGCTTTTGGTAAATCAGATTGCCGGCACCCAATTGCAGGGGGTAACCATTAACCACCGTTCCCGATCCGCTAAACAGCTGGCTACCGCCCAGGGCTTTCCAGGCAAAAACATTGTTATAAACCAGCTTTAAGGCGCTGATGGTACGCAACCGTTCCTGCGCGTAAAAGGCCTCATCATTAACCATGCCGGCGCCACCAAAGCGGCCAGTGTTTTGATACAGATTAATCGCGGGCGGATTGCTGGGCGCGCCAATGGCCAACAATTGTGCCTGAGCACTGTTGGTTGCTGCCACCAGCACAGGAACCAGGCTTGCCCGCAACCGCAATTCAGCGGGCAGGTTGGCCGCCGCATAGGGATCAATGATGGTCACCGCATCACTGCCCTGTGCAGCCGCCAAATCCAACCAAGCTCGATCGGGATTCTCCCCCCGGGTTGCCGCCTCTTGATAGCCAGCCACCGTTTGGGTGATCAGTGTCGGATCAACCGTCGCCATTACTTCCATTCCTCATGTCAAAGAAAAAGGGCACTTCCGCCACAACCGAAACACCCCTTTTGTGAAAACTTGCCGCCCACACCCCCCGACGACTGGCGACGACGACTGCCGCCTACGCCGATTCCAAATCAATCTGTCGCGGGCTGGCCCATCCGCCAGGAATGTTGACCGCAATCACCTGCCGCAATTGGTCATCAGCCGTCAAATCCATCAGTTCCAACTGAACCGTGGTCTTTTTTCCATTAACCAAGGCCTTCAAATTGCGGCGTTCGGGAAACTGATTGGCCAACAAATAGGCGTTCTGGTCATCGGGGCTATTGATCACGGTGACCTTACGCACCAAATCGACCGCCGCCAGATTGGTGGGATACAGCAGGCCATTGGGGGTAATCTGGTCTGAAAAATCATCATACACCACCCCGCCAACCGTTACCTCTTGCCGACCAACGTTGGGTTGATAGCCCGAATCGACATAGGGATCCGCCACATAGCTGCCCACACCGGATGCAGGCTGGCCAGCCGCCGCCCCCGTACCCACTGCACAGGCTATCGTCACCTCTGCCCATCGTTCGCCGCTGTCGCCATCGCTGTAGAACCTAAGCGCCACCACCTTGCCCGTCACCGCTCCACCGGGCAGGCGGGCATCACTGATGGTGACACTGTGATCCAACGTAACCGTCTGCAATTCTGACCAGGCCGCCTTTACCGTCACCCGCACCACCCGCGCCGATTTTGCCAGGGCAACCCGCGCCCGCTCGATCGCGTGATGCACAGCCTGACGACCGCGATTGGTGCTAAAAAAGCTGGCACGCCACCCCGCCCCCAGCGCGCTACCATCGGCGGCCAATTGCTGCCAACGGTTGGCGGCTTGGTCATTGCCAAAGCTGGCATCGGCGGTATGCGCCAACAGGCATTGATAAACAAACTCCCCATGCCGCACCTTTTGGCCAACGCTATAGCCCTGACCCGCCTGCCACAGCGCGGTCACGGTATCCAACAGCACCTCTTGCAGGGTGACATTAATTGCCTGCACTTGGCCGCCACTGGGCACCAATCCCTGCACCCCATGCGATAGGCTAAAGCTTAATTCCTCACGCCGATGCTGGCGATACCGCCAACGCAGCGCCAGTTTCGCCTTAAACCACCAACGCTTTACAAACACCTCGCGGCTATCGCCACCAGGATTGCTGACCCCCACGGGATAGGGGTACTCATCAACCGCCACTTGCACGGGCACGCTGACGGTTGGATAGCTGTTGGCGGGCGGGGTGTATTCAACCAGGCTGGCTTCCTCAACCTGATAGCCCGACTGGCCGTTGATTAGTTTGGAAGCCGATGGCCAGCGGGCGACCAAATCCTCTCCGCTCAGGCTGTTGACCAGCTGCCCTGGAAAGGCTCGCTCCACCCTTTTGGTGATGTTGGCAATCCCATTCGCCCGCTGCACCCATTCCGCCACCACGGTCATTTTCACCGCGCTTAGCGGCGGCTTACCGATTGCCAGCTTCAGGCTGTCCTGAAAAAACTGACCGCTCAGCGTCAGGCTTTGTGATCCGGCAAACAGCCCACTCAGCGCAACCGTGCCATGAATCTTATCCCAATAATACACCGCTTCGCGTGCCAACAACCCCTGGGCGGGATCCTCGCGGCGGCTGGGAATTACAAACAAATCGTCCCAATAGGGGGCAACCTTTAGGCTGTTGTGCAACTGTTGCAACAGCTGTACCGACTGATTGGGCAGCGCGGTAAGCGTTACCGTGGCCAACCGATCCCCCGCCAGCATGGCCACCCCCACCACTTGCCCCGCGAACAACAGCTGCACCGCCGTTTGCCCCTCGGCTTGATAGCTTAAAAAGGCGCGGGTTTTGCGACCAGGCGCCAACAACCCTTGGCCAGGATTTTTGATCAACACTTGCAACTCGGCGGCCTGCCCCTCCTGCTGCTGCAAATCCACGCGCAACAGTTGGGCATCTTCCCGCGCATGAATGGCCGCATTCCACAGCTCATTGGCATTGACCCAGGCAAAATACAACATCACTAAATTTCCGATAATTCTAAGCGCCAATTGGCTTGGGGGCGCTGCCCGCGCGCGGCTTCCTTGGCCATCAGCCGCCAATCAACCACCCGCATGGTAAGGCTGGGGCGATAGATGATGGTGGCGGTACCGCTGAAACTGTTCAGGGTCAGCACTTGACCGACCAGGCTACTAACCCCGATTGCAGCGCCATTGCTATCAACCGCATACAAACTGCCCGTGACGGGCGCTTTGGCCAGGGTTTTGCTGCTGCTACCACTCAGCTGTTCGGTCAGCGGCAGGATGCATCCCACCACCACCGTCATGCCTGGCCACAACCCACCAAAGGCGGGTGGCAAAGCGCCATTTCCCGTGATAACGCTGTCAAACTTCTGCCAACCGTTCCAGCTGGTATCCTGCAGGCTGCCGTTAACCGAACGCCGCACGCTTTCCTGAACCACAGGCCGTAACTCTTGCTCGACTTGCGTTAGGGCAAAGGGCGGGAAGCCGGCCATCGCCAATGTCAAAATTGTATCGCTCATCACGCTACCCGTTTTACCTTAAAGAAACTGGCCACCCGCAGGGCTGCTGCCAGCGACTGATCGCCATCACGGCCATACAAGGCCTTAACCGCCTGCAACACGGCCTGCCTCAGCACGGCGGGCACATCATTGGCGGTGGCGCCATAGCCCGCGGTAAAGTCAATTTCTAGGCCGCGCGCGGTCTGCCCAATGACGGGCAAGCTGGCACCGCTGGTCATCACCACACGCCCGGGCGTCGCCGCCCCATCCACCACATAATTGCTGGCGGGGATGGTCGCCGCTGGCCCTGCCGCGCTGTAAACCCTGATGGCCAGCACGGCCTGCAACGGCGGCTTGGGCAATTGAATCGCAACCACACCACCGCCCAGGCGATGATTGGCCGCCAACAGCGCCCCATCGTCCCGCAATCCGCCATTGACGATGGCCTCCTGTGGCCAAGTGTCCAGGGTTAAGCGCCAACTTTGGTTGATCAACACCCGCCCACAATACTGCTCCACCGCTTGGCGGGCGGCGGTAATCAGATTGCTGATTAAATTGTCCTCGGCGGAATCCAACACGCCCAGATAGGCTTTTGCCTCATTCAATCCCACCGGCTCCACCGCAGGGGGGGTCAGCAACATCAGTCCTTGTGTCACGATTTTCTATCCTTGTAAAAAAAAGGGGGGCGGCCAGATCGCTCTGCCCACCCCCCATCAATGCCAAACCAGCTCTATTAGAGCGTTTTTGCTTTAGTAGCCTGCCTATCCGCCATAGCGTAGCGACGAGCGACGGCGGAACGACGTGTAACGCTAAACGGAAAATGTTCTAGAACGTTTTCGCTTTAGTTCTACACTAGGAAGGCAAGGCGAGGCGCGCGGAGCGTATACGGAAATACGTGAGCACGGCGAGTCCGCCAGCCTGCCTGTCCGCCATAGCGTAGCGACGGCGGAACGATGTGTAGGGCTAAATGGAAAATGTTCTAGGCCGGGGCAACAATCGGATGCCCCTTAATAGCCACCGATGACACAACCGTGCCGGTGGCGTGGGTACCAACAAAGACTGCCCGTACCGTGCTAAAGCGGTTGGGGCCCACATAACCAATCCGATAGGCTTTTCTTTCGTCACTAGCGTTGCTGATAACCGATTTGAATACCCCCGTGGTGGTGTTCAGGCTTAACCCATCGCGCAGGATGACCTGGTTGGGATCGGTAACGGGGGTCAGGTCGCTACCATCGCTGGCGTTACCATGTAGCAGCACCAGGTCGATTCGGTTGGCAGCGCTAAAGGCTATACCGCCTGTACCCACCAGCGCCAGGTGACTAACGCTGTCATAACCCTGCCGATCGGTTCTGGCCGCGGTTTGGGTTACGGTGGACAGTTGGGGGAACAACGCCAGTTCAGGCGCAATATTGTTCAATAAATCTCTCATCAGACTTTCCTTTTTTAGATAGTGTAGTCATGAGATAGAAAGCATGTTATAAGTTTCCTGTTTTGTTGTTTTTAAGCAGGAGTTTTTGTTATGGATAAGACCCCGATTCACCATCGCCATGATTTATCGGACAAGGT
>JBILMH010000027.1:0-24193 GCA_044375625.1 Alphaproteobacteria bacterium | reverse complement strand
AATTAAACCCCTGGCCAGCAATGGGGTGAATTCCATGGGCGGCATCGCCCAACAAAAAGGCGCGGGGGGCATGCAGGCGGTTGGCGCGCACCAAATTCAACGGATAGGCCTGCACCGCGCTGGCCAAGCTGAGGTTCCCAAGCCAGGGAAAATGTTGTTGCAACAAGCTGGCAAAAGCATCCGCTGATTCTGTTGAGAGTGCCTTAAAAGCTGCGGCCTTAGCGGTGGGCAGGTTCCACACCACCTGGCTATGGTTGTTGTGCATTGGCAACAGCGCCAGGGGCCCGCCCGCCATAAAATACTCATAGGCTACCTGGTCATGGGGTTGGCTATGCGCCATTACCGCGACCAGGGCGGTTTGGTGGTAGTCATGGCGGCGGCACCCAATCTTCAGCAGGTCACGCAAGGCGGAGTTGCGGCCATCCGCGGCCAACACCAGGGCGCCGCGCAACCGTCGGCCATCACTGGCCAGCAGGCTAATCCCAAAATTGTCCGCCTCCACCGCCGCAACCGTAAAGCCGCCCACCATCTGCACCCCCAGCTGTTGCAGGTGATTCAGCAGGTGTCGACGCAACAAATGATTTTCAACGATATAGCCCATGGCGTGGGGGGTGGCCTGGGGATTTTCCTGCGTGGCGGCTTGAACAGTAGCCTGACCGCTGGCACTATCCCGCACCGACCAGTCAATTAACCCCAGGTGCCGTTGGCCACCTGCCGCCCCCTGCGCCACCTGAATCTGCAAAATGGGGGAGGGGTTCAGCACCCCCGCATCCCAAACTTGCAATTCGGCCAACAGCTGCTTGGTTCCCGCCGCCAATGCTGTTGTCAGCAGCCCATCACTCACCCGTTCCACCTCACCGCGATCCAACAGGGTAACGGCAAAGCCAGCCCGCGCCAGGGCGATAGCGGCGGTTAGGCCAACCAACCCCGCGCCAGCGATTAAAATTTGCTGTTCCTGCGGAGGGGCAGGGCTATCTGAAGCGGTTGGGGGGGCGCTATGCCTGGTCATGCCATGTCCCCATCCGTGGGGGCGGCCAAAGATTGCAAACGGCTTTCTAAACGGCTTTCTAGGCGGTCAGCCAATTGGTTTAACCGCTCAATCAGGGGCATTATCCAACCGATTTCCTGCCCGTCCTCAAGCTCATTTAGCAGGTTTAGGGCGGTGATAGCCAACACATCCAGCTCCTGCGCGCCAGCCAAATGATAATCGACCTCATGAAACCGCTGGCTAAGGCGGCCTGCCAAGGCCTGCGTTTTTGGCACCTCCGCCTCTGGGCACCCCAGCTGCAAATTGTGACGAAGTTTTACGAAGACGCTACTGCTCATACGGCGCCCCCGCCATCGACCTGTTGCAGCAAGGCTTCCAACTGGTCAATCAGGCCATCTAAGCGATCGGAAACCTGCTGCATCACGTTTGGGTCAGCGGGTGCAGCGTCAGGATTGCTTGGCGCCAATTTGCTTGAAGCTGGTGTGCTTGCGGCAGAATCGGTTAACAAAACTTCTGAAGATTCAGGCCGTACAGACTGTTTTTCCTGTGTTTCCACCTCATCCAATCGCTGCATCAAATGATCCAAACGATCCACCGCCTGTCCTAAGGCTTTCAGGGCAAGGTCTTGTGTACGAAATGTTGGCACGCTATCAATGGCCATCAATCGCTTTCTGAATTGGTTTGCATAAATCTTTATACCTTAGTTCACCCAACCTTGAGAAGAGTTAATCGCTATCATGTCACCCACGCAATCCGCCGCCTCAACAATCAATAACAGCCGCCGCCCTGCCGCCCATGCTGGCCAGGCCAATCTGGCCATGGCCAATGCGATTCGCGCCCTGGCGATGGATGCGGTGGAGCAGGCCAATTCGGGGCACCCCGGCATGCCGATGGGCATGGCCGATGTGGCCAGCGTGCTGTGGGCTGAGGTGCTGAAGCATTACCCGCAAGATCCGATGTGGGCGGATCGGGATCGCTTTGTGTTGTCGGCTGGGCATGGCTCCATGCTGATTTACGCCCTGCTGCACCTTACTGGCTACCAAGATTTTACCATGGATTCTTTGAAAAAGTTTCGCCAGTTGGGCAGCCATACGCATGGCCACCCAGAGGTGATGCCCGGCATCGAAACCACCACCGGCCCCCTGGGGCAGGGATTGGCCAATGCCGTCGGGATGGCGCTGGCGGAGCGTCATTTGAACGCCCAGTTCGGTGATAGCCTGGTTGACCACCGCACCTTTGTTATCGCGGGCGATGGCTGTTTGATGGAGGGCATTAGCCATGAGGCGATTTCGATGGCGGGGCATTTGGGGCTGCACAAGCTGACCGTGCTGTTTGACGACAACCAAATTTCGATTGATGGCCCCACCAGCCTGTCGGTCAGCGATGATCAGCAGCGCCGCTTTCAGGCCAGCGGCTGGCAAACCCTGGCGGTGGATGGCCACGACATGACGGCGGTTCGCCAAGCCCTGGCTGAGGCCGCCACCACTGATAAGCCAACCCTAATCGCTTGCCGTACCAGCATTGGTTTTGGTGCCGATAAGGCGGGCACCTCAAGCATGCATGGCAGCCCGCTGGGGGCTGAGGCGATTGCCCAGGCGCGCAAGAATCTGAACTGGCCGTACCCCGCCTTTGAGATTCCACAGGATATTTTGTCGCAATGGCGGGATGCTGGCCAACGCAACGCGGACGCCTATCAAGCCTGGCAGCAGCGTTTGAGCGGCACCGATGCCGCGTTGCAGCAGGAGTTCAAACGGCTGTTGGCGCGCGAATTGCCGCAGGGGTGGCGGTCGGCAATCCTGAAAAGCAAACAGGCCTTTGTGGACAGTGGTAAGGCGATTGCCAGCCGCGCAGCCTCTGGCGAAACCCTGGGACAGTTGGTTGAGGTTATCCCAGAATTGTTGGGCGGTTCGGCTGATTTGACCCCATCCAATAACACAAAAACCAAAACCGTTGCCGCGCTGACTAAGGATAATTACGGCGGCCGCTATCTGCACTATGGCGTGCGGGAGCATGGCATGGCGGCGGCGATGAACGGCCTGGCGCTGCACGGCGGGGTGATTCCCTATGGCGGCACCTTCCTGGTCTTTGCCGACTACGCCCGCCCATCTATCCGCCTGTCCGCTCTGATGGGGCAGCGGGTGATTTATGTGATGACCCATGATTCGATTGGGTTGGGGGAGGATGGGCCGACCCATCAGCCGGTCGAACATCTGGCCAGCCTGCGCGCCATACCCAATCTGTTGGTGTTGCGCCCCGCCGACGCGGTGGAAACGGCCGAATGTTGGGAAATCGCGTTGGAGCAAAGCAATCACCCTAGCGTGCTGGCGCTGTCACGTCAAAACCTGGCGCCACTGCGGCATGAGGTAAGTGCGGAGAATCGTTGCGCCAGGGGGGGGTATGTCATCGCCGACAACGGCCTGCCCACCCGTGTCGTGCTGATGGCCACGGGGTCGGAGGTTGGCTTGGCGCAGCAGGTCGGCGTGCAACTGGCCGCCGTGGGGATTGGGGCGCGGGTGGTATCCTGCCCCAGCCTAGAACTGTTGGCCGAACAGCCGGCATCCTATCAACAGGAATTGTTGGGCGGTGATGGCGTGCTGCGCGTCGCGGTAGAGGCCGCCGTGCGGCAGGGGTGGGATCGTTACCTTCGCACGGGCGATCTGTTTATCGGCATGAGCAGCTTTGGTGCCAGCGGTAAGGCGGAGGATTTGTTCAAGCATTTCGGCCTAACCCCCGCCGCCATTGTCGCAAAAATCCAGGCAGCGATTTAGGGGGGTATAGCGCGACATAACCTACTTATCCCCCCTTGCCAGGGTGGGAACAAAAAGCTATAGCTGATGACGGTTTAATTGGCTTACCAACAGGGAGAAAACTATGGCTTTGCGTGTTGCTATTAACGGATTTGGTCGAATTGGGCGGATGGTTGCCCGCGCGCTGATCGAAAGTGGTCGCGACGATATTCAGATTGTTTTTATCAACGATTTGGGGCCTGTGGAATCCAATGCCCACCTGTTGCAATACGATTCCGTTCATGGCCGCCTGCCGCAAAAGGTGCGGGTGGTTGATGGCGGGCTTGATTTCGGCCGCGGCCTGGTTGAGGTGTTGGCGCAGCCTGACCCAACCAAATTGCCCAGCGGTGCCAAAAACATCGACATTATGTTTGAATGTTCCGGCCGCTTTACCAAACGTGCCGATGCCGCCCTGCATTTGCAAGCTGGCGCGAAACGCGTGTTGGTTTCTGCCCCCGCCGATGGTGCTGACCTGACCGTGGTGTACGGCGTCAACCACGATAAGCTGACCAACGATCATCTGGTGGTTTCCAACGCCAGCTGCACCACCAACTGCCTGGCGCCGATTGCCTATGTGCTGCAAAAAGCCATCGGTATCGTGCATGGCTACATGACCACCATTCACAGCTACACCGGCGATCAACGCCTGGTCGACACCATGCACAGCGATATGCGCCGTGCCCGTGCCGCCGCCCAATCGATGATCCCCTCCACCACGGGGGCGGCGAAAGCCGTTGGCCTGGTGCTGCCAGAGCTGAAGGGCAAGTTGGATGGTACCGCCATCCGCGTGCCGACCCCCAATGTGTCGGTGGTGGACTTTAAGTTTATTGCTCCCCGTGATGTCACGGTGGAGGAAGTTAATAAGGCCATTATCGCCGCCGCCAGTGGCACCCTGCAGGGTGTGTTGGAAGCGGTTGAGGATCAGTTGGTTTCCACGGATTTCAACCACAACAGCCATTCCAGCTGTTTTGATCTGACCCAAACGCAGGTGGTGGATAACCGACTGGTGCGGGTGCTGTCCTGGTACGACAACGAATGGGGCTTTTCCAACCGCATGTTGGATACGGCCGCCGCCATGGGCAAGGTTATGGCCAGCGCCAACAGCGGTGGTTCAAAAGCCGCCGCCGCCTAAGGGTCATTTCGCCAATCCCTCTTAACCCACCTCAGCCTTTATTGCTTTATTCTTAAGGAGTTGCCAATGCGCGTCAGCCAAACCGTCCGTCGTCTGTTGAACGATTACACTAGCGAAAATCTGGGCACGCAAACCAACATTGCTCGCATTCTTTCCAGCGGGAAGTTGGCGGGCACGGGCAGAATGATCGTGTACGCTATCGACCAGGGTTTTGAGCATGGCCCCGGGCGGGCGTTTGAGGTTAATGTGCCCAGCTATGACCCCCACTACCACTTCAAATTTGCTGTGGACGCGGGCGTTAGCGCGATTGCCGTTCCCCTGGGGATGCTGGAATGTGCGGGTCCCAGCTTTGTTGGGGCGGTGCCAACCATTCTGAAAATCAACAGCTCCAACAGCCTGTATCGCAACAAAGCCGCCGCTGACCAATCCTGCAACGCAACGGTAGCGGATGCGGTGCGCCTGGGCTGCACAGGTGTTGGCTTTACCCTGTACCCTGGATCCGACCAAAATCTGGATATTTTGGAGGAGTGTCGGGAGGTGATTGCAGAGGCTAAGGCGCACGGCCTGGCCGCGGTTATCTGGTCATACGCCCGTGGCGGCGATGTCAGCAAGGATGGGGAGCTGGCGTTGGATGTGATTTCCTATGGCGCGCATTTGGCCTGCCAACTGGGTGCCCATATCGTTAAGGTGAAGCCACCAACAGCCCATATTGAGCTGGAGGTTGCCAAAAAAGCCTATGCCAGCGTCAAAAAAGACACGTTGGCCGATCGCGTCGCCCATGTGAAACAAAGCTGCTTTGGCGGCCGTCGCCTGGTGGTATTTTCTGGTATGGAAGCCACCAGTGAAGAGGCGGTGTTGAACAACATGCGCCAAGTCGCCGCCGGTGGTGGTAGCGGCACTGCCATTGGCCGCAACCTGTTCCAACGCCCGCGGGCTGAGGGATTGAAGGTTGCCGACCAATTGATTCAAATCTTTAAGAAGGGCTAGGGGATTCACCTGGCAACCCGATAACCGCTATGACCGATCCGGTGCCTTTGCAATCATCCCACCCAGCCTATCGCGCCCGTTTGATAGGCTGGGGCGGCTATCTGCCAGAGCCAACCTTTAGCAATGCGCAGCTGGCCGCTGAGCATCAAATCGAAACCGACGACGATTGGATTGTGCAGCGGACGGGTATTCGCCAACGCCATATTGCGCCCGCGGGGCAGGTGACCTCTGACCTGGCTACGGCCGCGGCGCAGCAGGCCTTGGCGGTTGCGGGGTTGCAGGCCAACGATATTCAGATGATCATCGTGGCCACCACCACGCCGGATCAGACCTTTCCCGCCACCGCTGTGCATGTGCAGCGCAAGTTGGGCAACCAGCTGGCCATTGCCTTTGATGTGCAGGCGGTGTGCAGCGGATTTGTCTATGCCCTTAGCGTTGCCGACCAATTTATTCGCAGCGGCCAGGTGCGCAACGCACTGGTGATAGGGGCAGAAACTCTGTCGCGCCTGTTGGATTGGCAGAACCGCACCACCGCTATTCTTTTTGGCGATGGGGCAGGGGCGGTGGTGTTGCAGGCTGAGCCGTTGATGGAGTCAATCGATTCTGGGGCAAGCAACCTTAGCCAGCCAGGCATTATTTCCACCCATTTGTATGCCAATGGCCAATATGCCGACCTGCTGTATACCGATGGCGGGGCATCCAGCACGCAAACGGTTGGCCAATTGCAGATGAATGGGCGCGAAGTCTTTCGGCTGGCGGTCGAAAAACTGCAAGAAATGCTGCAATCGGTGCTGGCTACCCACAATCTTAAGGGTACCGATATTGATTGGTTGGTGCCCCATCAGGCCAATATTCGCATTATTCAGGCCATGCAGCAAAAATTGGCCTTGCCAGACAGCCAGATTATTGTCACGATTGAAAATCATGCCAACACCTCGGCGGCATCGATTCCATTAGCCCTTAACGTTGGGCTGCGTGACGGTCGGATTAAGGCGGGGGATTTGGTGTTGTTAGAGGCGATGGGCGGTGGCTTTACCTGGGGCGCTGCCTTGATCCGAATGTAATGTTTTTTGTTAAGTCGAGAATTGTTATGCCTGCTGCTAAAACTCTTAAATCCACTCCTGCCCTTACCAAGGCGGATTTGCATCAAGCCATCAGTCAACAGGTTGGCCTGTCCAAAACCATGGCCAGCCAGCTGGTGGATGGTTTAATTGATGAGGTTATTGGTACCCTTAGCCAGGGTCGTGAGGTTAAAATTACCGGATTTGGCAGTTTTCACCTTCGCCAGAAAAAGGCGCGCACGGGGCGCAACCCCAAAACCGGCATCAATGCGATTATTTCGGCGCGGCGGGTTGTTACCTTTCATGTTTCCCAGCTGTTAAAAAAATCCTTGCATCAGCCGCAGGCTAAGCCTTAGTCGCCCGTGGGAAGCTGGCGACTTGGAAGAGCTGCTGATGGGTGAGGACGCCAAAACCTATATAACGATTTCAGAGGCGGCGGAGCGGGTCGGCATTCCATCCTATGTTTTGCGATTCTGGGAATCAAAATTTCCGATGTTGCAACCCCTGCGCCTTAGCGGTGGTCGGCGCTATTACCGTCAGGCCGATTTAGACCTGCTGAGCGAAATTAAGCGGTTGGTGCAGGAAAAGGGCTACAGCCTGCGCGGTGCCAGAATCGTCATTGAGGAATTGTCAAAGGCCACGGCGAGTAGCAAAAAAGATAGCAAGTTGGTGGCGGGACAGGCTGGCAGTTCAGAGGCGCGCCCACATTCATCTGCACAGGGGGGTGCACAGGCAGGGGTAACCATCCTGCAAAGTGCAGCCAACCTGCCCGTAACCGTTCATCTGGGCGACGCAGCCTCAGAAGACTGGTTAGCGCTGAAGCGGGATGCGCAGACGGATGCGTCCGTGTCCCTATCCGACTTGCCCCCCAACAGCCTTGCCAGCAGTGATGCGCCGCCATCAACCGCTCAAGCTCACCCCATGCACCATGAATCGGTGACCCAGTTGGTGAAATTTCTGGTGCAGGAATTGCGAGAGCTGAAAAAACTGTTGCAATCCGCCTAACAGGCAGAAGCATCAGGCATCGCGAATGTCATAGGCTTTCAGCTTGCGGTGCAGGGCGGTACGCTCAATCCCAACGCTGGCGGCGGTACGGGCGATATTGCCACGATGCAATTTTAACTGGCGCAGCAGATAGTCTCGTTCAAACTGTGCCTTGGCCTGGCGATAGGGCAATGACCAAATTTGGGTCATGGTTTGCTCAGTTTTTGAGGGTTGATCGCTAAGGGCGGCGGCCTGATTGCCTAACAGCTGGGCAATCGCATCCGCGGGTATCTCCTGCAGATCCCGCCAGGGCAGCAGGATTAGCAGACGTTCTATCAGGTTGCGCAGTTCTCGGGCATTTCCCGGCCAATCATGTTGCATCAACAGGGTGGCAGCCTGAGGCGAAAAAGGCTTAACCTCCAAATTCATGTTGTGCGCCAAGCGCTGAATAAAATAGTTCGACAGGGGGATGATGTCATCACGCCGACTGGCCAGCGGTGGAATCGATACCGGGATAACGTTCAGGCGAAAAAACAGGTCGGCGCGAAAGCTGTTTTTTGCCACCTCCGTCTCCAGATTCTTTTGGCTTGAGGCGATGATGCGGGCATCCATGGTTAACCGCATGGTCATGCCAACGGGGCTAAAGCTGGGATCTTGCAGGATACGGGCAACCTTTCCCTGACATTCCATCGAAATATCCGTCACCTCACGCAAAAACAGGGTGCCGCCTTGGGCGCGTTCCAACAAGCCTTTGTGATAGCCGCTGTTTTCGATCGTTCCATGGTGCGCATAGCCAAACAGCTCGCGCTCAAACTCATCCTCCCGCAGGGTGGCGCAATTGACCACCACAAACGGTGCGGCAGCGCGGGGGGATAAGGCATGAATAGCCCTGGCCATGGCTTCTTTACCGCAGCCGGCCGCCCCCGTAATCAGCACCCGACTGTTGCTTTTGGCCAGTTTGGGTAGATCTTTGCGGGTGCGCTCTGCCCAGGGGGAATGGCCGATAATGCTGTGACTTTCGTCCAGTTGCGATCGCAGCTCTTCATATTGTTCGCGCAGGCGATAGACCTCCAACCCGCGCTTAAGCAGGCTGATAAGGCGCTCTGAAGAAAATGGTTTTTCCAGAAAGTCATAGGCGCCGCGTTTTAAGGCGGAAACGGCGGTTTCGATGGTACCATGCCCGCTGATCATAATGACAGGCAGGCGGGGATACATCCGCCTAAGCTCCTCCAAAATGCCTAAACCATCCAGGTCGCTTCCCTGCAAAAACACATCCAAAATAACGGCATCGGGCTTGCGATTATCCAAAAAGGCAAAAACCTCCTTGGAATTGGCGGCGGAAGCGGTTTGATAGCCCTCATCCGCCATAATCTGGGTAATCAGGCGGCGGATATCCGGTTCATCATCGACTATCAAAATTTCTTGGGTCATAGCCGTGAGAATTCCAGAGTCTGACCCAGGAATCAACCCTTGTTGTGATAGGGTTTTGATGGTTGTGGCCGACTTAGCAATGGTTAGGCAGGCGGCGTTTAGGATTCAAGGGGCAGGTGGATACGAATCTGTGCACCTGCGCGATTGCCTTCGGTTTCGACTTCGCCTTCGGCTTCTCCATCACTAGGCGACACATTGCTTAGCGTCAGCGTGCCAAAATGATCCTCAATAATCTTGGCCACAATCGCCAGCCCCAGGCCTGTCCCCTTTGGTTTGGTGGTGGCATAGGGCTCAATAGCGCGGGTTAACATATCGGCGCTAAAGCCGCCACCATTGTCGGTAATGGTTAGTAAGGCTTGCTGGCTGTCATTTTCCGCCTCCTGGCTTAAGGCGACATGGATGCGGCCTTGGGACTGGCCAGACAGCGCCTCCACCGCGTTCAGATACAGGTTGCTAAGCGCTTGGCGCATTTGTTGCGCATCCATTTGTATCCACAGGGGTTGAGTGGGCAGGCTGAGACCAAAGCGGATTTTTTCATGCCCCAACTGCATCATGCGATGCACCCCGCGCAGCAGATCGACCAGATCCTCACGCTTACGCTCAGGGCTTGGCATCCGCGCAAACAGGGAAAATTCATCGACCATGCGCCGAATATCCGTGGTTTGGCGCAAAATGGTATCGGTACAGATGCGAAAATCCTCTTGCTGAGAGGATTCAGGTGGCAGGTATTTTTTCTGCAGACGTTCGGTGGCCAGCTGAATGGGGGTCAGGGGGTTTTTGATTTCATGCGCCAATCGGCGTGCCACCTCTGACCAGGCGGCGCGTTTTTGCACGGCCAGGTAATCGGTAATATCGTCCAGGGTTAAGACATAGCCGCGAACGACGGCCACGCTGCCGCTCTGCTCGCCGACCACTTCTTGCCCAATGCGAACAAAATAATGCCGCCAGCTGGGCCCGCTGCTGCCACGGGCGGGCAATTCAACCGAAATCTGCTTTTCAAAAAAGGGTTCGTTTTGCGAAATTGCTTGATCCAAAAGCTCTTGCAGGATTGGCAGAATGTTGGCCAAGGGTTTGCCGACCAGCTGGTCATCGGCCAAATCTTTTTCTGCTGCTGGATTGGCGTATTCCACCACCCCGCCAGGACTGACCCGCAATACCCCCGCCGACACACTGGTCAGGGTTGTTTCAATGAATTGCCGCCGTTCGTCCAGCAACAGATTGACCTGTTGCAACGCCTGTTGATCGTCCAGAATTTGGCGCAACATGCGGCGAAAGGATCGCGTTAAGCTGTCAATCTCATAAATGCTGCTGCTGTCGGTCAATTCGGGCAACTGCTCACCAAGGCGGATGGTGCTGACGCGGTTGGCCAACAGCTGCAACGGCTGGGCAAAGCGATCGGCCAGCACAATGCCAAACCAAACCGTGATCATCAGCAGCAGCAGGGTAACCACCACAAAAATTAGCACAAAAGTCAGCTGGATGCTGGCGCGGCGCCCCTCCAACTCTTCATATTGTTGAAAGGCCGCGCGGGTTTTTGCCACATGCTCCGCCATTTCAGGGGCAATCAGGCGGCTTATCTGTAAGGTGGCGTTAATCGGTGGCGGCAAATTCACCTGGGCGCGCAAACGGTTGCGGGCTTGGTTGGCGGTGATAACCACCTCACCAGATTTCAGCGCGCGCATGCGGGATTCATCAAGCAGTTCAATATCCCAAACAAAGCTTTGTTGGGTACGCGCCAGAACTTTGCCGCCTGTGTCAATCAGCATCGCATCACTGATGCCCAGGGCAGCACTTTGTTCAATCAAAAGCTGGTTGGGGTTGCGGGATTCGGCCTGTCCATTGTTTGCATTCTCTGCATTCCATTGTTGCAATAGGCCGCGGCCAATCACGATAACATCGCTGCGCACCTGCTGCTGCTGCTCATTCAGGTAAAATTCGGCAACCGACAGCGATTCCTTCATGGTGGTGCGGATACGCTCACTAAACCACGCTTGCAAACCAAAGTTCAGAAAATAGGCGGCAAAAAACAGCATGACGACGCTGGGCACCAGGGCGATGCCAGCGAATAACAGGACAAAGCGTTGTTTAATGGATGTTTTGCGGGTTTTTTGGGCAATATCCCGCCGCAACTGCCACAAATTGCGCAGAATGGTAAAGATAAGCGCCAGCAACAGGCCAAGATCCAGCAGCAGCAGGCGGGATACCAGCTTTGGACTGTCCGTAAAGGATAACCATCCAGAAAATGCCCCCAGGGTGGCCAGGCAGGATAGCAGGCTGGCAATCACCAACAGCAATATCAGCTGATGAGACCAGCGCCAGCGCTGAAGCCTAATAAGCCAGCGCTGCCACCGCATCGTTATCCTCGCTTAAATTTATTCTGGGATATCCAGATCGATTAGTTCGTCCGATGGGCTAAAAGTCACCATGGAGCCCCAAAAACGCTCAAGTTGGCGGAAAATGGCGTTTGCGTTGGCCAATTCATCCTTAAACGAAGCGTTTTGATTCAGCGAGGCGGCATGACGGTCAAAAAGCTGATCCATTTTTTGATACAAATCTAAGCCGCGTGGGGACAATTTTACCCGAATGGATCGGCGATCATGGGTCGATCGGTGCTGCATCAAATAGCCATTCTCAACCATTTTTCTGACGTTATAGGACACGTTAGAGCCTAAGTAATAGCCGCGGGTGGTCAGTTCGCCCACCGTCAGTTCTTCATCGCCGATGTTGTACAGGATCAAACCCTGCACGCTGTTGATATCCTGGATGCCCAGCCTATCAAGCTCGCTTTTGACTACCTCTAAAAACTGGCGGTGCATACGTTCAATTAAACGAAATGATTCTGAATATTGCGGCTTCACGCAGGGCTCCTTAATTTCTGTAAAAAAATCCCATGAAGGCGATAACATCGCCCATCGAACAAGGTTGGTCTAAGTTTTAACCCTTTCAGTCGATAAGTTCAAGCAATCTTGCGCTGAATGCCAAAACTGCCCTAGGGTGGGGCAGGTAAGTGACGATTCTATCGTTGTTTCGTTCGGTTTTTTTGGAAGGTGGTTTGGATGTCTATGCCTGTTTTTCCTGTCGCCCGCGCCCGTCGTTTGCGGGTCAGCCCCGCCATGCGCAGCCTGATTCGCGAAACCCATTTGCAACCCAGTCAATTGATATACCCGCTGTTTGTGGTGGCGGGGCAGGGGGTGCGTACACCTGTCAGCTCGATGCCTGGCGTTTATCAGCTGTCGGTCGATCAGGCGGTGGTAGAGGCGCAGCAGGTGGTGAAGTTGGGTCTTGGCGGGGTTATCCTGTTCGGGGTGCCCGAGGATAAGGACTTGGCGGCAACAGGCGCCTGGCACGATTCTGGCCTGATTCAACAGGCTACCCGCGCTATTAAACAGGCCGTGCCCGATGTGCTGGTCATCGCCGACACCTGCCTGTGCGAATACACCAGCCATGGTCATTGCGGCGCGTTGCAGCAGGGGGATGAGAGTGGGCGGGTGCTGAACGATGCCACCCTGGAAATCTTGGGGCGGACGGCGGTGGCTCAGGCGGTGGCGGGCGCCGATATGATTGCTCCATCGGGCATGATGGATGGCATGATCGCCGCCATACGCCGCGCCCTGGATGGGGCAGGTTTTGCCGAATTACCGATTATGGCCTATGCCGCCAAATACGCATCGGCCTATTATGGCCCCTTTCGCGATGCCGCGCAGTCAGCGCCGCAATTTGGTGACCGCCGTACCTATCAGATGGATCCCGCCAACCGCCGCGAAGCGTTGAAGGAGGTGGCGTTGGATGTGGCGGAGGGGGCGGATATGGTGATGGTGAAGCCCGCCCTATCCTATCTGGACATTATTTGGCAGGTGAAGCAGCAAACCAATCTGCCCGTGGCGGCCTATAACGTGTCGGGCGAGTATGCGATGATTAAGGCGGCGGGGCAAAATGGTTGGATTGATGAGCAGCGGGTGGTGATCGAAACCCTGACCAGCATTCGTCGTGCGGGTGCAGATATTATCCTGACCTATTTTGCCAAAGATGTGGCGGAGTGGTTGTGACGGGGTCGGGATCGGGATCAGGTGCGGTGACGGGGCGGCGGTTATGACGGACACGCCCTATCTAACCGAATGGCAACGGCTGAACCAACAGCTGGCCGAATTGGATCGCGCCTATTATCAACAGGATGCACCGCTGTTAAGCGATGCACAGTACGATTCCCTGCGCCGCCGCCTGTTGGAGCTGGAGGTGCAGCATCCAGAATTGGCGGTGTTGGCGGCTAAGGCGGCGGGGGCAAGCCAGCGGGTGGGGGCTGCCCCTGGTGACGCCTTTGGCAAGCTGCGCCACCGCCAACCGATGCTAAGCCTGGACAACGCGATTGGGCAGGGCGAATGGCTGGCGTTCTGTCAACGGCTGCAACGTGCGCTGTTAAAGGATGAGGTGGGGGAATGGCCAGTCATGGTGATTGATCCGAAAATTGACGGCCTGTCCGCCAA
This sequence comes from Alphaproteobacteria bacterium, assembly GCA_044375625.1. Classification (GTDB taxonomy): domain Bacteria; phylum Pseudomonadota; class Alphaproteobacteria; order CAISOG01; family CAISOG01; genus CAISOG01. The sequence continues at coordinate 10,343 of JBILMH010000027.1, read as the reverse complement.
CCTGACCTATCACCATGGCCAGCTGGTCACTGGCGCAACCCGTGGCGATGGTGAGGTGGGGGAGGATGTGACGGCCAATCTGAAAACCCTGGCCAATCTGCCCCACCGCTTGCCGCCACCCGACAAAGGATTGGGGGGGGCTTGGCCAGAATGGATGGAAATCCGCGGGGAGGTTTATATGGACAAGGCCGACTTTGCTGCCCTCAACCAGACCCGCCTGGCGGCGGGGGAGGCCGCCTTTGCCAACCCGCGCAACGCGGCGGCGGGCAGCCTGCGCCAATTGGATTCCACCATCACCGCCAGCCGCCCTCTGAAATTTCAGGCGCATAGCCTGGGCTTTCTCTCCCAACCGCTGGCCAACAGCCTGTGGGACAGTTTCGAGCGGCTGGGGGCGGCGGGGATAGCCCTTAGCCCGCTGCGCCAACGGGTGCATAGCGCGGAGGATGCCTGGGCAGCGATTGAGGCGATTGGCGCCCAGCGTAGCGAGCTGGCCTATGAGATCGACGGGGTGGTGGCCAAGGTTGATGATATCCCGCTGCAACAAACGCTGGGGCTAACCGCGCGTGCGCCCCGCTGGGCTACGGCCTATAAATTCGCGGCGGAGCAGGCGGTGACCAAGCTGTTGGATATTTTGGTGCAGGTGGGGCGAACAGGCGCACTGACCCCCGTTGCGATTTTGGAGCCCGTGTCGGTTGGCGGCGTGATGGTGGCGCGTGCCAGCCTGCATAATGAGGATGAAATTGTGCGAAAGGATGTGCGCATCGGCGATCTGGTCACCATTGAGCGGGCGGGGGATGTAATCCCGAAAATCACGGGCACGGTGTTAACGGCGGAGGCTAACCGCGCCGCGCCCTTTGTCTTTCCCACCATCTGCCCCGCCTGCGGCAGTCCCGCCCTTCGTGATGGGAGTGGTGATGGAGCAGGAGCAGGTGCAGGTTCAGGGCAAGGGGAGGGGGAAGGTGCAGATGTGGCGGAGGATGGCGCGATTCGCCGCTGTCAGAACAGCTTTGCCTGCCCCGCGCAGGTGTTGGAGCGGTTGATTCATTTTTGCAGCCGTAACGCCTTTGACATTGCTGGGCTCAGCGACAAACGGCTGGCCGAATTGTTTGAGGCGGGCATCGTGCGTAGCCCCCTGGACATCTTCACCCTGCCGCAACGGGTGGCCAACGGCGCGGTTGATTTGGCCAATCGGCCAGGGTGGGGGCAAAAATCGGTGGACAATTTGGTGGCCGCCATTACCGCTAGCCGCCAGATTCCGCTAGCCCGCCTTATCCACGCGCTGGGCATCCATCAGGTGGGGGAGGTGACGGCGCAATCGCTGGCCAACGCCTATGGTTCGGCGGCGGAGTGGCTGGGGCAGATGGTGTTGTTGGCGGAGGAGGCACCAGCTGCTGTAGCGTCCAGCGATGATTTGGTTGTATTGGCGCAGCAACCCGCCCATGCCCGTCTGTTGGCGATTCCGCAGATTGGGGCGCTGGTGGCGCAGGATATTGCCCGCTATTTCCAACAGCCGCAGCATCCCGCGTTGGTGCGGCAATTGTTAGAAGAGTTGGTGGTGGCGGATGCGGCAACGGGGGATGTGGGCGCCAACAAACTGCTGGCGGGCAAAACCGTGGTCTTCACCGGCACGCTGACACAGATGGGGCGGGCGCAGGCCAAGGCTTTGGCGATAAGTTTGGGCGCAAAGGTGGGCAGCAGCGTGTCAAAAGCCACCGATTATGTGGTGGCGGGCAGTGAGGCGGGCAGCAAGCTGGCCGAGGCAGAAAAGCTGGGCATTACCGTGCTGGATGAGGCCGCCTGGCAAGCGTTGGTGGCGGGGGATTAGGCTGCAAGAGTTTGAGCGTATTTTGTCTGGGTAATCTTAGCGAATCTCTGTAATTGTAGCTTTAAAAGGCCCAGTATTTTCACTAAGAATAGCACTTAAGGCGCTCCATTCTAGCGATCGCCCAAAGGTTTCATAGCGTGGCGATATCTCTATAAAATAAGTCTTACCTTTCGCAGCATCGAAAGAGACAGTGAATTTTCCAAAATCTGCGGTCGCATCTACTGATAGATTTGTACGGCCTGCAGGAATATTTTTGATAAGTGTTGCTCCTCTAGCCAGGCTTTCCTCTTTAATTTCGTTAATATGTACATTAACACCACTTGCAAAATAAAGAATAGAATCACTACGGGTAATAACCATGCGCGCTTGCTTAGCAGGAACTGGCTGGTTAATTAAATTTCCATTAATTACGCCGCTGCTACCGCAAGCAGATAGGAATATGGTCAGGAGAACAAAGGCAAAACGCATGATAAGATTGTAGCATAATGAAAAATCAAGTGTGATAAATTGGTAAATGCATCAAGATGGATTGACAAGATAAATAATGCAGAATCTCGCAACCACTTCCCCCCCATTCCCCTTGCTCGCTGTCCGCTGCCTCTCCGTTCCGTTGTCATTCTTCAGGAAAGCGGGGGATCCAGGGGGCGCGGTAGATGTTGGTGGGCTCCCGCCTGCGCGGGAGTGACGACCTTTTTTGTTGCTCCGCTATCTCCACCACTCCTCTGTCATTCTATATCTGTCTTTGCCCCCGCCCCCAACCCCCTCCCGCCAGGGGAGGGGGCATACCCGCGCGCCCTTACATAGAATCCAGAGGGAGAAACACTCCCCACCTGCGGGGGAGTCGGATCGCGCTAGCGATCCGGTGGGGGGTATTTTGATGCGGCTCTTAGGATATACTCCGCTATTCCCGCTTTACTGTGTCATCCTACCCCCCGCCGTTCCAGCCACTCTGCTGTCATCCTAGCTCCACTATCCCCACCACTCCGCTGTCATCCTACCCTTTATGGGTAGGATCTCCTTACCCTCTCGCCGCTTGCTTAACGGTTAGGATTTGAGATTCTACCCACAGGGGGTAGAATGACATTGTGAGGTGGCGACATCGCGCCCATTCTCCTTGCTCTACTGCCGTCCTGCCCCCCACCATTGTCATCTCCGCGCAGGCGGAGATCCAGTATCCTGGCGCCTCCTGCCATAATCGTTCCACCTTATGGATCCCCCGCCTTCGCGGAGGATGACGACCTATGATGTAAGTATAGCCAGCCAGTTTCTGTTGCCACGCACACCCCCGCCCCTATTTTTCTATTACCCCGCCCGCTTGCCCGTTATCACCAATGTCAACATTTGTCATCTGTTGACATATTGCGCTTTTTGGGTGCATGATAAGGGATGTGTTCAACGATAAACTTTAGGAGTTTGCCAATGGCCAGCAGCCTGCACGTTAGTCTTCCCGATGAATTGCGCGCCTATGTTGATCGTCGCACCAATGGTAAGCGTGACTATGCCACCCCCAGTGAGTATGTGCGCGCCCTGATTCGCGCCGATATGGATCGGGAGGAGGGGGAGCGTCGCTATATCCTGGGCGAACTGTTGAAATCCGCCGATGATATTCGGCATGGGCGGGTCTATACCGCTGAGGAGGTGGAGGCTAGATCACTAGCTTTCCTTGATGAGCTTGAAAAGGAAGACAAACAATAGTCAAGAAAACCTATCATTTGACCAAAACCGCTGAGAAGCATTTTTGGCAAGCCCTGAAGGAAACCAGGTCAATGTGGGGTTCCAAGCAGGCGGCCAGGTATCGCATTCAGATTCTGGCGGGTTTGCAACATATCGCCGACAATCATCAACGGCTGCATTCCGCCCACCGTTGCACCCTCACGGAGGGCACCGAATTTTCGATTTATTTGGTTCAGCATCGCTATGTTGCCTATCAACTCTATGGGCAGGATTGCGTGATCATCACGGGCATTTTTCATGAAAAAATGGATCTGCCCGCCCGCCTTAAAGAGCTGCAGCGGATAACCCGCCAGGAAATTGACGCGGTTAAACGTGAGATTGAAGGCAGCAAAAGCACGCAACAGTAGTTGGGGTTAATGGCCACCAATACCCGTTAACTATTTAACCCCAAAAGCGGCCTTAAGCTGTGGGGCAAGGTCGGTTTTTTCCCAGCTAAAGCCGCCGTCTGCCTCTGGATCGCGGCCAAAATGGCCATAGGCGGCGGTGCGCTCAAAAATTGGCCGATTCAGTTGCAAATGGGTGCGCATGTTGCGCGGTGACAGATCCACCAATTGCTGCAACACTTCGCCCAGTTTCAGTTCGTCCACCACATTGGCCTTATGGGTGTTGACGTAAACCGACAAAGGCTTGCTGACCCCAATGGCATAGGACAGCTGAATGGTGCATCGTTTGGCCAGGCCAGCCGCCACCACGTTTTTGGCTAGGTAGCGGGCGGCATAGGCCGCTGTCCGATCCACCTTGGTGGGATCCTTGCCGGAGAAGGCTCCCCCCCCATGGGGCGCCGCGCCGCCATAGGTATCCACAATGATTTTGCGACCCGTCAGACCCGCATCGCCATCGGGCCCCCCAATGACAAAACGCCCCGTGGGGTTGACGTAAAACGCCTCTTCAGGGCACATCCACCCCTCTGGCAGCACTTTGGTTACCACCTTGCGCACGATTTCACGCAAATCGCCCAGCGCCAGCGATTCGACATGTTGGGTTGACACAACGATGGAGGTGGCGCGCACGGGCACCCCCTGCTCATACCACAGGCTAACCTGGCTCTTGGCATCGGGCAGAATGCCCAACTCGGGCTGGGCACGGCGCAGGGCGGCCAATTCCTGCAAAATGCGGTGGGCGTAAAACAACGGCGCCGGCATCAGGGATGGGGTTTCATCGCTGGCATAGCCGAACATAATGCCCTGATCCCCCGCGCCCTCATCCTTTTGGGTGGTGGCATCGACCCCTACCGCAATATCAGCCGATTGGTCATGCAAAAAATTCTCTAAAACAAAGTATTTCCAATGGAACCCATCCTGCTCATAGCCGATATCGCGCACGACGCGGCGCACCGTATCGGTGACCATATTTTGGGTGACCAGTTTGGGCGCCCGAATCTCACCAATCAGCATCACGCGATTGGTGGTGGCCACCGTTTCAATCGCGGTGCGGGCATAGGGGTCACTGGCCAAATACAGGTCAACCAGGGCGTCGGAGATGCGATCGCAAATTTTGTCGGGGTGCCCCTCAGAGACAGATTCGCTGGTAAAAACAAAAGAACGCGCCATGGGGGTACCCTTGAAAAAGTTAGATAGTGCAGCAGCAGGAAATGACCGCCAGATAAGGAGAAAATGGTTGCAGAAAAGCCGAACGGCTTAAAGTTAAGTCAAGCGATTCTGGGCAGTGATGTCAAGAACGGTGTGCATTTTTGGGGTAGAGGGGAGGGGGGGTGGATCCTTGCCCCTAATTCACCTGATAACTCAGGCTGGAGTACAGCTGCTTACTGCCATAGCGCACCAGCCGCAAATGATTGCTGCTTTCTCCACGACTGGCCAGTTGCACCCGCATTTGGCCATTGTTGCCCAGGCCTGGCTCAGCGATGGTGCCCAACATCAGGCCATAGGGAATGCCATCGCCAATGCCGGCGGTGATAACCCGTTGCCCTGGCTTTAATTCCCCAGGCTGTTGGGCATAGGTCAAAATGCCCTGATGCCCAGCATCCCCAACCATCATCGCCCGCATGTTGCCAGGCTGGATTATCACGGGCAGCTTTGAGTCGGGATGGGTCAGCATCAGCACGCGCGCCGACCCCTCATTGACGGTAATCACGCGGCCAACCAACCCTTCGGCATTTAATGCCAAATCGCCGATTTTAACCCCCGCCTGCTTGCCCGCATTGACCAACAATTCCTGGTCAGCGGTCACCCCGCCAAAGCCAACCACCCGCGCGGTTGCCACCGTCCAGGCTTGCTCAGTGGTCATATTCAGCAGACCCCGTAAGACCGTATTTTCCTCGGCCGCCTGTTCCGCAATCCTTAGCTGTTCACGCAAAGCCTTATTTTCGGTGGCCAGAGCGCTGTTGGTATTTTGGGAATCAATCCAATTCCCGATGCTTAAAGCCTCCGCCATAACGCTTTGACGAGCCTGCTGCACGGGGGTGAGATAGCTGACCAGCAAGTCATCCAGTTGTTTCAGGGAATACCCCTGCATCAAATTCTTTTTGCTCGATAAAAATTGGGTGACCAACAAAGCCACCACCAGACAAATCACAATGTTGGATTGCCACCGTTGCCAACGGCGGCTGGTATTTGCCTGAAAAGCCCGTCTAAAAAACCGGGATGATTCCATAACCCGTAACCCTTAATTGCCACAAAAGAAATTTGATTTTACAACGATTTGCTTAATAACTTAATAACACATTCGCCATGGCCTTCATTTCATCCAGGCATCGCCCCGTACCCAGCACAACACAGCTAAGAGCGTCTTCAGCCACGGATACAGGCAGGCCGGTTGATTGCCGCAACACGTGATCCAGGTTGGTCAGCAGGGCTCCACCGCCGGTCAGCACGATACCCTTATCCACAATATCGGCCGCCAGTTCGGGCGCTGTATTCTCTAACGCGACCCGCACCGCATCGATAATGGTCGCAACAGGCTCCGCCAGGCTTTCGGCGATTTGCCGCTCGGTAATGGTGATTTCCTTAGGGATTCCATTCAGCAAATTGCGCCCCTTGATAGACATGGTGCGGCCATCGCCCCCCGTCAATGGCGGGCAGGCCGACCCAATCTGCTTCTTAATCATCTCAGCCGTGGATTCACCAATCAGCAGGTTATGCAATTTACGGATATAGTTGATAATCGCCTCATCCATTTTGTCGCCACCAACACGGACGGAGCGGGCATAGACAATGCCGCCCAGCGATAAAACGGCAACCTCAGTCGTGCCGCCACCAATATCCACCACCATCGATCCTGTCGGTTCGGTAACGGGCAGACCGGCACCAATCGCTGCCGCCATCGGCTCCTCAATCAAAAACACCCGACGGGCGCCCGCACTTTGGGCGGATTCCTGAATGGCGCGGCGTTCGACCGCGGTGGAACCTGAGGGCACGCAAATGATGACTTGTGGGCTGGCAAAGCCGCGGCGGTTATGCACCTTGCGGATAAAATGCTTAATCATCTCCTCCGCCACTTCAAAATCGGCAATCACTCCATCTTGCAGGGGGCGAACAGCGTGAATATAGCCAGGGGTACGACCCAGCATCAGTTTCGCCTCTTCCCCAACTGCCAACACCTGAGTTTTGCCACGAACATTGGCAATCGCCACCACCGACGGTTCGTTCAACACGATGCCGCGCCCCCGCACAAAGACCAGGGTGTTGGCTGTGCCAAGATCAATGGCCATATCAGCTGACAAAAATCCAAGAAGACGTGACAACATTGCACTAATTCTCTAACAAAAGGGCGGCAGGATAAACAAGAAGGTGACGCAGCTTGACGTCAGTCACCCACCATAACCAAGCCGTGGCCAGATGCCAATGGCTTTGATGCGAATTTTGTTTTTTCGGCAGGCGATTTGCCCTGATGGCTTAGGCGGCGGCCAGAATGGTTTGACCCGTCTTCGCCCAATCGGCTGAGAACTGCTCCAACCCCTTATCGGTTAGGGGGTGTTTGAACATTTGTTGCAGCACGGATGGCGGCATGGTGGCCACATCCGCCCCCATCTTGGCCGATTCAACCACATGGATGGGGTGGCGAATGCTGGCGGCCAGAATGTTGGTGTTGAAATCAGGATATTGGTCGTAAATCGCCCGAATTTCACCAATCAGCACCAATCCGTCTTGGCCAACATCATCCAGCCGCCCAACAAAGGGGGAAACATAGGTTGCGCCAGCCTTAGCCGCCAAAATGGCTTGCGAGGCCGAAAAACACAGGGTGACGTTGGTTTGGATCTGCCGCTGGCTAAGTTCCTTACAGGTTTGCAGGCCTGGCGGGGTCAGGGGCAGTTTGACCACCACATTGTCGGCCAGTTCGGCGATAATCAACGCCTCCTTCAGCATGGTGGGGTGGTCGGTCGCAATTACCTCAACACTAACAGGGCCAGTCACGATCGCGCAAATTTCTTTAACGATTTGCAGGTAAGGGCGGTTGGCCTTAGCCAAAATGGTCGGGTTGGTTGTGATGCCGTCCACCAAGCCAATGGCGGTCAGCTCAGCAATTTGTTGAATATCGGCACTGTCGAGAAAAAATTGCATGGGTCTTCCGTCAAATTGGGGGTTAAGTGGGATATGCTTTGGCCACACCATAACGGGCTTTTGCGGCGCTGTCAGCTTTTTTTGATGGGCGGGCAGAAAAAGGCTGTTCAAAGTGTATTTAGCAATTGATCAGCGCGAAGCACAGGATTGATAAAGATCATGAAAAAAAATCATACCGTTCTGTAGGGCGTTTGCGCGCCAAATTGGATCTCTAGGGAAAAAGGTATCTCGCATGAAATCTATCGTCTGTTGTGCCCCTGGGTAGTGATCGTTATGAACATTGAGTAATGCTTTGCGGACAATCATTGCATGCAAAACATCCATGCCCCCCAACTTTGATGTACCAATTTCGATGGCCTTTGGGATTACCGTAACATTGTTACAACCAGAAATTAGGTGTGGCCAAAAACCTAAAATATCGCCACTGTGATTAGGAAATGATGATTCAACGCCACCGTCGGATGCTAACGATTGGCTGCTGTATTTATCGTGTGGCAAAATTTGAAATGCGCCATAGGGTCCATAGCCCGTATGAATATCAACATGATGGATTTCAGCGGGATTGCTGTTGATAACATGGGTAGATACGATTTCCTCCCATATTGTTCGTGTCCATGATGCTTCTTGACCTCCAAAGTAAAGCCCGTTGGGATGGTCATATTGTCCGGCAACCAGCACTTCTTCAAATGCAGGGATTCCATGTTGCGCGGCGTATGTCAGCATCTTTCGCCAGGAGTCTGCGATGGCATAGAGAGCCACAGTAGGCGGTTCAAATGCGTCCCTTAGGGCGTGATAGCCTGCTGAGGTGGCGGGTCGATTGTTAAAATTAGGAATAAAATTCCTATTAACATCAACATTATTCTCGTCATTTCTTAAACCATATTCTGAGCCATAGGGGTTAAGGGCATGCACAAAGACAAGGCGTTTATCGGTTAAATCTGCTGCTTTGGCATAAGCAAGCCATTGTTGTTGCAATTGTGATCCGATGGGCAGCTCAACACCGTGAATGCCAGAGGTGACCACGATAACTTTTTTGGCTTCAGGGTTGCCGATTGCTGCAACATCGGTGGCCAATTCCTTGCCATTTGGATCCAAAAGGGGATGCTGATAGGACGTTACAGATGCCCCAGCATATTCCGCTGCCGCCAAAAAAGCGTGCCTACATTCGGTATAGTTTAAGCGCTCTGAATACATTGTTTTTTCTTTAGATGTTTTTGTTGTTAATGAATAAATAACATTTATCTTAATAGTAAGCAATAAAAAAATGAACATTATTTATTTGTTCGCCAATAAACCCCATCAACAAACCCCCGTGACAAAACGATCATCTTAGCGCACGATGGTGGGTATGATCATGCCGAACGCCCCCATCAATCTGCCAAGCGACGCATTGGCGGAAAATTTCGCAACCCCTGTTGAGGTGTTGTTGCCAACCATGTTGGGGCACCCGCTGAGCTATCTGGCCGCCGCCGATCTGCCCGCGGGTCAGTTTGTTGAGGTGCCGTTGCGCAATCAAAATGCGGTGGGGGTGGTGTGGCCAGCCGCCGCCAACAGCGCGGGCGGGGCGACAGTGCTGCCCCCCAGCCAGCTGAAAGCCATTGGGCGTGCCATGAATTTGCCCCCCATGCCGGCCATCCATGCGCGCTTTCTGCGGGAGGGTGCCGCCCGCACCCTGGCGCCGTTGGGCATGATGTTGCGTCTATCGCTGCTGCCTGTGGCGGAAATGAAGCGGGCGGAGGCGTTGGCGGCGGTGCCAATGATTGAGGATGAGGGGTTTGACCTGACGACCACGTTGCCTGTCAGCCCCTTTCCCCTAACGGCGATGCAGCAGCAGGCTTTAAGCGATTTGGATCCCCTGTGGCAACGCCAACCCTATCTGGGGCTGTTGGAGGGGGTGACGGGCAGCGGCAAAACCGCCGTTTATTTCGAATTGGTGGCCAGGGCGTTGGCACAGGGTAAGCAGGTGTTGGTGCTGCTGCCCGAAATAGCCCTGACCGCCCCCTGGTTGGCGCGGTTTGAGGCGCGCTTTGGTTTCGCGCCGCAGGTTTGGCATTCTGGCCAAACGCCCGCCCGCCGTCGCCAGATTTGGCTGCGTGCCCTGCGTGGGGATCCGATGGTGGTCGTGGGGGCGCGTAGCGGCCTGTTCCTGCCCTTTCGCCAGCTGGGCATGATCGTGATGGATGAGGAGCATGACGGATCTTATAAGCAGGAGGAGGGGGTGATTTACCACACCCGCCCGTTGGCGGCGTTGCGGGCAAAGCTGGGCG